>CAZEJW010000044.1:0-1480 GCA_964512685.1 uncultured Leptospirales bacterium
CTCTTACAATGTGAAACGTTCATTAATCATGCCACGGACTTATTTATTAATAATCATATTTCTTTAGATGCTATTTGTGGTAGGGCTAAAAAAATGAATACTTTTACGCCTGATAAAATGGTTTGCACAAAGACACTTTATAACTATGTTGACCAAGGCTTATTAGATATCATCAACCTTGATCTTCCAGCTAAAACAAAACGAAAGCCTAAAAAAGCCAGAGAGAGAAAACACAAAAAAATTCTTGGTACCAGTATTAGTGAACGCCCCGATCATATTAATGAACGCACAGAGTTTGGACATTGGGAAATTGATACAATGATTGGCAAAAAAACCAAAAATCAATCAGTGTTACTAACGTTAACAGAACGAAAAACAAGACATGAACTCATTTTCAAAATTCCTGAGAAAAAAGCAGTAGCTGTACAAAATTTAATCATGAAAATAATCGATTATTACCAAAAAGATTTTTCGAACATCTTTAAAAGTATCACTTGTGATAATGGATCTGAATTCTCAGAGATAAGTTCTATAGAAAAAATAACAACTAGTAAAATATTCTTTGCCCGGCCTTATTCATCTGGAGAACGAGGCACCAATGAAAGACACAATGGGTTAATAAGAAGATTCTTACCAAAAGGTCGCAGCTTTAATGAATTTTCTGATGAATCAATTTCCATCCCAGCCTGCCAGTCTGGCCCACATATGCCATGCTGCCTGACCTTTTAAAATGCAGTTAAGTTTAGAGTTATTATTTTCAGGAGCGCTGGCTCCAGAATCCGGTGAATGAGCACAACCTTCACATCCACTATATGTATCTTTGCCATTTACAAGATAAAATAAATCAGAAGTATTATGTTTTTCTAAATATTTAGTTGCCCAGTTTGTGTCCTGAGTGCCATTACCATCAGAATCATAACATAGTGCATCTGTTACTTTTTTATTGAGGAAATAATTATTGTCCGGATCATAATTTTCAATGTCAGCAAAGTCAAAAAGAACTCTATTGTTTTTTTTGCAATGTTCTCTTATAAGTTTATTTCTGGAGTCTGAAGAGTCATTTTCTCCACCACCTTCTGCATGTCCTGTCATAAAAATAAATGTTACCGGGTGCTCAATTGCTCGAGGATTTGTTCCATTGATACCATATTCATCTATTAATTTTTCCATGTTAATTAAATATCTATAAATGTCATGTCCGGCAATACTGCACCATGACCAGACAACTACATTGATGTGATAATTGTCTGTATTGTTTAAAAGATTTCTGGTTGCAATGGTCCATGGAGTATCACCATCTGCATTCTCGCTGTCTCCCTGACTTAGATCTGCACAACCTGAAATACCAGTATCAAAACGCCCAGGATCAGGATTGACGACATCCGCCAGCTTCTAAACCAGAGAAGCAACGCGGCGAGACATTCCAGCCAGGGAAGCCAAAGAGCCGCCACCCACGATAGCGTTCCGCCAATCAGTTGAT
>CAZEJW010000044.1:1490-27023 GCA_964512685.1 uncultured Leptospirales bacterium
TCCAGAGCACCCTCTCTTTCCCCTTTATCATCCCAATCGTATAAAATTCCATAATTGGGATATGCTTTTAATGAATTCATTCCGGTTATAAGCTGACTTCCGTGAGAAGTATGTTGATACGCAATATGCAAATCAATTTTTGCTTTATTGACCCATTTTTCGGGTATATTTTTTACATTTGTGCATGTATGATCGAATATCATGCTTCTTGCACCATCGCTGCTTTCATCTGACGAACATGAGATTGTGAATAAAAGAAATATAATTATAACTGCAAACGATATTTTCTTCATAATTTTCTCCTGCAGGAAAAATAAATTGTTGTTTTACGTGACATTAAATAATCGCACATGTCAACATTTTTAATGTAAAGATATTGCCTCTAAGCTCAAAAGCGGCCGTCAGGCAAAACCTAAGGGTGAAAAAATATCAATGATGTTTAATACAGAGGTAATGAATCTCGATCAATGAAATTCACTTGACTTCATGAAGGCTTAAGCATTTATATAATATTTTGAATAACTAAATGTTTTAATTTTTATTCCTGATCATATTTCCGGGCATGAATTTATTTTAAAGCTTAAAACACAGTTAAACAAGGATAAGCACAATCCTGAAATATTATTATAAATACAGAAAGAGGTGTAAATGAAATTTAATAAGGATATACTGAAAATCAACCCTGAAAAAGAAGTTGATCAACTGTGTGTATTTATTGATAATCATCTCAATGAAACATACAGGAGAAAAGGAATTACAGTAGGACTGAGTGGTGGGATAGATTCCGCAGTTATGGCAGCACTTGCAGTAAAGACAGCCGGAAAGGACAGAGTTACCGGACTTATTATGCCTGACAGGGAATCGAGTCCGGAAAGCAGAAAATTTGCAGAAAAACATGCTGATCAGCTTGGTATTGAAACAAAGATTATTGATATAAGCAATACAGTTGAATCTGTAGAAGGTTATTCCCGCAGAGATCAGTATATAAAAAAACTTGTTCCCGAATTTGAACCCGGCTGCAAATATAATATATCTCTTCCGCCAGATCTTCTAGAAAGAGATTCTTTCAGTTTTTATGTTCTGCAGGTTGAGCTGCCCAACGGACAAATCGTAAAGAAAAGACTTTCTCTGGACGGATTCCGAACTCTTACTGCTTTTGCAAGCATAAAGATTCGTTCAAGAATGTTAAATCTATACTGGCATGCTGAACACACCAACAGTATTGTTGCCGGTACAACAAACAGAACTGAAATGATACTTGGTGATTTCTGCAAATATGGGGATGGAGGAACCGACATTGAACCTCTTGCAAAGCATTACAAAAACCAGATCTATCAGATGGCAGATTATCTTGATGTAATTCCTGAAATAATTGAAAGAAAGCCCAGTCCTGATACATTCAGTCTGCCTGTAAGTGATCAGGAATTCTTTTTCAGAATTCCATTTGAGGTGCTTGATCATCTGCTCTATGCGTGGGAAAATAAAATCACAGAACAGGAAACAGCAGATGTTCTTGAACTTCCGGTTGAATCAGTCAAAAGAGCATTCAGGGATTTTTCAACAAAGAATAAATCAACAGCTCATCTAAGACAGCTTCCATTTGCCCCATAGTAAATGTTATTTTACATCAGTGTAACACAGAGGCAGAATTAACATTTGCAGTTTTTTTTAATCCCTGTTTTAATTATCCATCAATATTCAGACAAAATCCTCAGAAGGAGTCCTCCGGGATATTTTTTTCCCGGAGGAAAACATTCAATGTGCGGAATCGCCGGAATAGTCAATTTCAATCCAGGACCTGATGTTGAGCAATCAGCAGAGACTGTCAGGAACATGACAGAATCCCTCAGACACAGAGGCCCGGATGAAACCGGATTCTATACTGATCATTGTGTTGCATTAGGACATTCCCGCCTCAGTATCATTGATCTTGAAACAGGTACTCAGCCAGTAAGCAATGAAGACGAATCAATTACTGTTATATTCAATGGAGAAATTTTTAATTACCCTGAACTCAGGGAATACCTCAGGAAAAAAGGGCATGTATTTAAAACATCCGGTGATACAGAAATTATAGTTCATCTGTATGAAGAATATGGAACCGGCTGTTTTTCGCACTTGAACGGTCAGTTTGCAATAGCCCTGTATGATAAAAACAAATCACAAGTCATACTGGCAAGAGACAGGGTAGGGATAAGACCACTGTATTTTCATGAATCAGAAAAAAGACTGATCTTTGCTTCAGAGATAAAGGCTATTTTCAGGAACAGGGATATTGCAAGAGATTTTGACTACCAGGGGCTGAATCAGCTCTTCACATTCTGGACAACGGTTCCACCCTGTACAATCTATAATGATATAAAAGAATTACCCCCCGGCCACATCCTCACTTTTTCAATAGATTCTGATTCAGCAAAAATAACACGTTACTGGCAACTTGAATTTCCAGATAACGGAGAATGCTCAGGCATGTCTTTTGTAAAAACAGTGGATGAAGTGAGAGGAAGGCTTATCGAATCAGTAAAATTGAGGCTAAGGTCAGATGTCACTGTTGCTTCGTATTTAAGCGGAGGTCTAGATTCAACCATAATATCATCCATGGTAAGCAAATATTTCAACAATGATCTCATGACATTCTCACTGACGTTTGACAATCAGGATTATGACGAAAATTCCTATCAGAACGAAGTATTGTCCATGCTTAAAACAAATCATAAATCAGTTAACGTTAGTACGAAGGCAATTATTTCAGTTTTTGGAGATGTCATCAGGCATACAGAAATTCCGATTTTCAGGACATCACCAGCTCCAATGTATATTCTCTCCAGATTTGTCAATGGAAATGGAATCAAGGTCGTTCTTACAGGCGAGGGAGCAGATGAAATATTCGGCGGGTACAATATTTTTCGTGAAGATAAAATCAGACGTTTCTGGAACAAGAGGCCTGACTCACTCTACAGAAAACATCTCCTTGACAGGCTGTATCCATACATACAACGTGAAGACCGTACCAGGCACTTCTGGTATCATTTTTTTGGAAAAAATCTTGGCGAAACCGAATCTCCTTTTTACTCGCATTTCATCAGGTGGAAGAATAATACAAGGCTGAAAAATTATCTGTCAGAAGATATTCGAAATTCCATGTCTGAATATGATGCTTATGAAGACCTGCTCACTTACTGTAACAGTGATATTCTCAGATGGCATCCTCAGTCAAGAGCACAGTATCTTGAGATGATACTGTTCATGTCAGGATATCTTCTTTCTTCTCAGGGGGACCGGATGATGATGGCCAATTCTGTTGAGGGCAGATTTCCCTTTCTCGATCACAATCTTATAGAATTTACTGCCTCGATACCGCCCAATCAAAAAATTTTTGGTTTAAACGAGAAATATATTTTAAAGAAGGCATTTCAGGATATCATACCTGAGAGTATTACAGCAAGAGACAAGCAGCCTTACCGTGCTCCTGTTAGTGAAATATTCAAAGAAATATTTAAAAATAAAAAAGACAATAATGATAACTCTGAATATAACATCAAAGAATCTGCATTGTTCGATCAAAAAAATTTGTCAATGCTGTTAATGAAATTATCAGAAAGTACACTGAGCGCGGTAGATGAAATGTCTATTGCAGGGTTAACATCTTTAGAAATAATAAAGAATAAGTTTATCGAAAATATCCCGGTGAAGTAAATCAGTCATAATCAGTAAGATTAGCAAGATATTCACCATAACTGGTATTGTAACCGGATGCAATATCCAGCAGCTGCTGTTTTGAAATAAAATTCATTCTGTATGCAATCTCCTCAATGCATCCGACCTTGAGTCCCTGGCGGTCTTCAATAGTTTTGATAAACATGGCTGCATCGATGAGTGAATCATATGTGCCTGTATCGAGCCAGGCATAACCACGGCCCAGCTGAAAAACATTGAGTTCGTTCATTTCAAGATAAGTATTGTTTATATCAGTAATTTCAATCTCTCCACGGGCTGAAGGTTTTACTGACTTTGCAATATCGATCACCCTGTTGTCATAAAAATATAGTCCAGTAACAGCCCAGTGAGATCTTGGATTTTCCGGCTTTTCTTCAATGGATATCGCTCTGTTGTCCGCATCAAATTCAACAACACCGTATCTTTCAGGATCTTTAACGTAGTAACCGAATACTGAAGCACCTGATTTTTGGGAGGCGGCCTCCTGCAGGAGTTTGCTGAGGTTTTGTCCGTAAAAGAGATTGTCTCCAAGGATTAGGCATACATTGTCATTTCCGATAAATTCCTCACCTATGACGAATGCATCAGCAAGACCTTTCGGCTCAGACTGTTCGGCATATGATATTTTGAGACCAATCTCAGATCCGTCATTTAAAAGTGATTTGAAAAGAGGAAGTGCATCAGGTGTGGATATAACCAGTATTTCACTGATACCAGCAAGCATGAGAACTGACAATGGATAATAAATCATTGGTTTGTCATAAACCGGCAAAAGCTGTTTACTCACTACCTTGGTCATTGGGTATAATCTGGTGGCCTTTCCGCCGGCAAGAATTATTCCTTTCATTCAATTCACCTTTTTATTATTTCATATTGTGGCATAAAAAAAGAGATTCAAGAAATCCCGTTATTTCTAATAGTATATTTTATCAGTGTTTATTCCAAAACTTTACTGTAGAAGAAAAAACTCTATTAGCCCCGCCGATGAAGGCGGCGGGGCTAATAATATTCTTTCATTTGCGCTAAAAAGTATTTTTAGGAATAAATACTGTTATTTTATGTAAATAAAATTCTCAAAAGCTTAAATGTCAAGGGTAAAAAGTGTTTTTTAAGACAGAAAAGATTCCGAAATGTGTTTAAGAAAAATTAAATTTCACAATTAAAGCATGATTTTAAAAGACATAAAAAATTTACTTTTCATAAATTCATGGCTCTGTAATAAAGGTTCCAGAAAGAATGTATTTTATATATATAAAAGAGATTATAAAATCTACAAGTGATAGAACTGGAAAAAATATGTTTTGACTCAGAGGGATTCAGGGTTCTTGACAATATTTCTCTCTCGATCAAAAAAAAAGAAAGATTTATTCTGATTGGACCGGGCGGACACGGGAAAACAGTTCTGCTCAAAATAATTGCCGGGATTCTCGAACCTACTCAGGGGAATGTAATCATCAACAGCAAATATCAGCATTCTCTTTCTATGGTTTTTCAGCAGAATGCTCTGTTCGATTCAATGACCACTTTTGATAATGCAGCATTCCCGCTTTTAGAATCAACTGATTTTAAAAAGAATGAGATTAACGATGCAGTGAATAAAATTCTCGATGAAGTTGGCTTAAGAGATGCAGGGAATCTTTATCCTCATGAACTCTCAGGAGGTATGCAAAAAAGAGCGGCGATAGCAAGAGCATTGATAATTAAACCGGATATTCTTTTGCTGGATGATCCATCTGCCGGACTGGACCCTGTCACATCTCACGAAATAACAGAAATGATTCTGGATGTTCAGAGAAAATATGACACAACGATTCTAATGGTCACTACAAATATCCGGCAGGCTCTTGATACAGGGTCGAATTTCGGAGTACTGATAAACGGTAAATTAAAGTTGTACGATTCAGGTGAATTTCTCATGTCATCAAAAGAACCTGATGTTAATCAGTTCGTGCACGGATTAAAAACCGGCCCTCTCTCTGTTTTATATGGAGAACATACCGAATGATTATCCTTGAAAATGTTAATAAAAGTTTTGATGAACGGATGGTATTGAACAATATAAATTTCAAAGTCAATACCGGAGAAATATGCTTTGTGCTCGGCAAAAGCGGAGCAGGGAAGAGCGTTCTTCTAAGAAATATCATAGGGCTTATAAAACCGGACAGTGGAAAGATTACAGTTAACGGAAAAGATGTCACAGACATGGAAGAAAAACAGCTTCCTGAACTCAGAAAAAAATGCGGAATGATTTTTCAAAAACCTGCACTCCTGGATTCAATAACTATCTTTGAAAACATAGCCTTTCCGTTAAGACATCATTTCAGATTGACTGAAGAAGAAATAATAAGAAGGGTAAAAAGAGTTTCCTCTCTCGTTCATATCGGGAATAATTATTTTAATAAAAAGCCTGGAGATACTCCATTCAGTATTAAAAAAAGAGCATCCATTGCCCGGACCATTATTCTGGAGCCGGAGATCCTCCTTTTCGATGAACCAACGACCGGACTGGATCCTGTTATGACAACAATTATCACTGACCTGATCAAAGACCTTTCTCACAGGCTGAAAACAACCTCCATCGTTGTAAGTCACAACATTAACTCAGCCATGAGTATCGCAGATCATATTCTTTTCATTGATAAAGGATATGTAATAGCAGAAGGTTCCCCGGAACACATGATGAAAAGTGAGAATAATCTTGTAAAAAGATTCATTGAGGAGGAAATTTTCTGAAGAAGCTTATTCTATATCTCGATGACGCAGGCAACTGCCTTGTTTTCACCGGCAAAACAATAATGACATTGCTCAAACACCCCTGCGGGTTTGTGCCGGTTCTTGAACAGACATGGCATGTATTCATCCTCAGTCTTTCGACTACCGCACTTGCAGGCTTTATGACAGGTGCGGTTATGTGTATGCAGTTCGTTGTTCAGGCCAGAGGGTACGGGGCGCTTTCTTACCTGGGGGGATTGACAACGAGCGGTACTATCCGCGAAGTTGGACCGCTTCTTATAGCTTTCATGCTTTCCGGAAGAGTTGGAGCCTTCACAGCTGCCGAGCTTGGCGCAATGAAAGTCACAGAACAGATAGATGCAATAAAAGCGCTGGCTCTCGACCCGGTTGAGATAATCATAGTACCCAGGTTTCTGGGAATAATCATATCAAGTTTTTTTCTGCTCGTTGCAGGCTTATGTATGGCAATTACAGGCGGACTTCTTATGGGAATATTCTATGGAGGGATAAATCTTCAGGAATTCATAAATCACATCCCGACAATAGTCAGTTTCGCATCTGTTGCCGGGGGAATTTTCAAATGCTCGGTTTTTGCAGTGATTATTGCATCGGTCTGTACCTACAGAGGATATTCAACAGAAGGCGGAGCAGGGGCAGTAGGTAAATCGGTAGTCGATACAGCTGTTATGACAATGCTGTGGATTGTGATCTTTGACTGGCTTACCAGTCTTGTAGCACGGTCTTTCTGTGATATATTCGGAGCAATCAGCTGATATTATGAAAAAAAGAATTATGGACAGCAATATGTTTCTGATTTTACTTTTCGGAATTGAAGTGTTTGCAAAAACATTCACTAAAAAATTAAATATCAAACAGACAATCAGGCAACTGTATTTTGTCGCCAATGAATCCGCCCCGATTGTTATAATATGTGTCGCCTTTGCAGCAGTTGTCACTATACTCGAATCATCCTTTCATATGAAACTCGTGATACAGAATGACTCTATGGTGCCGGGATTCGCAGCGATCGTGATAATGAGAGAACTGGGCCCCCTTGTTACCTGCCTTATGATAACAGCCAGAGTTGGAGCAGGATGGGCAGCCGAAACAGGAACGATGAAGATAACCGAACAACTTGATGCATTAAAACTACTGGGACTCGATCCTGTTTCGTATATTGTTGTTCCAAGGCTTATTGCTTCTGTAGCAGGCTGTATGATACTCACGGCAGCTGCAACGGTTCTTTGTATACTTTTTTCAATGGCAGCCGGAATAGTTTCACTCGGGTATACTCCGGGAATGTTTCTGAGCGGTGTTAATATGTTTTCAGGTCCGATGGATCTTTTAATAGCAGTTCTTAAAGGGGGATGCTTTGGTGCTCTGATCCCAATCATTTCCTGCTTCTATGGATTCAGATGTAAAAACGGAGCCCAGGGAGTGGGTATGTCAACAACATATACCCTTGTTGTCACAACAATTCTTATCATACTTTTGGATTTTATCCTGAACTGGGTATTTTCACCATATTATGAACTATTAATTTAAATACAATTATCAGTTTGACTGGATACCGAAGATATGCGGCTACTCTGATAAAAATTATGCTGAGGTTATACATGAAAACAGAAACAAAAGTTGGTCTCCTCTTTGTCGGAACCATAATTCTTGTAGCCATGTTCATGACATGGCTTGGAGTTATAGATCCACTCCGAAAAACTCATACCGTACATGTCCTGTATAATTTTGCAGGTGGAATAAATCCCGGAAGTCCGGTCAGAGTAATGGGAATAAAAGTCGGAAAGGTTTGGGATATAGATTTTGTTTCCGGAATGAAGGCTCAGAATGGAGAAGAGGGAAAACTCAAAATAACCATCAGTATCGATGATAAAGCCTGGGACAGCCTCAGGGAAGATTCAAGATTCTATATAAATATCGCCGGAGTAGTGGGAGAAAAGTATATTGAAATAACGCCAGGAAGCACTAATATACACAGATTACAGGATAACGGTGTATACAGGGGAATTGATCCTCCGCGACTTGAAACACTTATTTCACAATCATTCAATCTTGCAGGAAAGATTCTTGATCTGGTAGAAAAAAATGAAGACAAAATAGGAGAGATGATCGATACTTCAAATCATCTGATTGCCAACTTTAACAGAACACTGATTATGCTCGACAGAATGAGTGAACCCGGAAAGATGATGAAGCTTATCGATAATCTTACAGTGATAACCGAAAACCTGAGAAATATGAGTTCTAAAATAAATTCAGCAGATGCAGAAAAATCAATCGAAATCATTAACAGGCTGCTCGAAAAACTCGATAAAATTGACGAAAAGACCATCAGAAAATTTCTTCAGGAAGACGGAATAAAGGCCAAACTTTTCTGAAAATACTATGAATTATCACAGCAAATTTTTTGCTTGATTTTAATATGCCTTTTTTTAACCAATACAATTATATTTAAAAAGTATTTATCGCTAAAATTACTTTTTATTGCAAATGAAAGAAACTCTTTGCCCCTGTTACCTTCAACAGGAACAATAGAGCTGTTTTTTCTGCATTACTTTTGAATCAAGAACGGTTTTATCAGATTTAAATCAGTAACTTAAAAGAAACAAAGCACACAGTATTTTATAAAAATCTAAAATACCAGAAACATAATTACATGCCAAGGTATAGAGGGGCTATTATGAATATTCTTCAGATACAGAACCTTTCGCTTGAATTGGGAGGCAAGGAGATCCTTAAAGATCTTTCCTTTGATCTCTGGGAAGGACATATACACGCCATTGTTGGCACCAATGGTGCCGGCAAATCGACACTCGTAAATACGATCATGGGACTTTCCGGATATACACATTTTGATGGGGATATTTTATTCAAGGGTGAATCTCTCAAAGGGAAAAGCCTGGATGAACGTGCAAGAATGGGTATAACCCTTTCCTGGCAGGAACCAGCGAGATTTGAAGGCCTTAAGGTTAAGGATTTTATCCTTGCGGGAGCAAAGGATAAAAGCACAGAATCCCTTTACAACGCATTATCTACAGTGGGCCTCAGGCCGGAAGAATATGCCTTACGGTCAGTTGACAAAACACTGAGCGGCGGGGAGAGAAAAAAAATCGAACTTGCAAGTATTCTTGCTATGAAACCTGCACTTGCTTTTATGGATGAGCCTGACTCAGGCATAGATATTGAATCCATCGAAAGAATCTTCGAGGTCGTTAAGATACTACGGGATCATGGAACAACCATTGTATTTATAACACACAGCCTTGCCGTACTGGAACAGGCTGATCACGCCTTTCATCTTTGCAGAGGAAAACTCGTGAACAAGGGACAGGTTGGCCATATAAAGAAATTTTTTGCAAATGAATGCCTTCCCTGTGAAGTAAAAGACCCTGACCTTATGGGAGAGATATAGATGACAGTTAAAGATCTTGAAAAAGTACTATATGAAAACACTCAGGATGATCCACATGCCTACAGTAATCCTGATGTAGCAAGCCTGACAATTCACGAAAATGAGGTAATAAGCAGCAACCTGGTGGACGGGCTATCTGTTGAAGCAAATCAGCGTGAAGATGGCGTGGATATTGTAATGATAATCGATGATGATGTTGTAATAGAAAATCCAGTCCATTTATGCTTTGGTGTTTTGCCTGAAACCGGAGTTCAAAGGATCAATCTAGATATAACCATTGGTAAAAATTCAACAGTTTCATTTCAGGCTCACTGTACTTTTCCTTTTGCTGTGGATGTACTTCATCTCATGGATGCCAGAATAACAGTAAAAGAGGGCGCAAGATATAATTATTTTGAAAGACATGTTCACAGTGATACAGGAGGAGTAAAGGTCGTTCCAAAGGCTATAGTTCATGTTGCCAAGAATGCACGTTTTTCAACAGAGTTCGAACTTATAAAGGGCAGAGTTGGCAAAATGAACATTGATTATGAAACTCATGTTGAAGAAGGAGGAATGGTCGACATGAATGCCAGGATAAGCGGAAAAGAAACTGATGAAATAAAAATCAGGGAAACTTCAATCCTGGAAGGCGATAACTCCATGGCGGTTCTTACATCAAAAGTGGCAGTCAGGGATGATGCACAGGCAGAAGTTTACAATAAAATCATTGCAAGCGGGGCCTATGCAAGAGGACATGTCGACTGCAAGGAAATAGTAAAGGGGCATGGAGTCGCTGTAGCAATACCGATTGTTGATGTAAGAAACCCAAAGGCACATGTAACACATGAAGCAGCAGTGGGAAGTGTTGATAAAAAACAGCTTGAAACACTGATGGCTCATGGCCTCAACGAAGACGAAGCCAGCGAACTTATTATTCAGGGTATGCTCAGCTGAAAAGCCCGGTACTGAGATATTTCTCAATACTGTCGGGAAAAATTGTTACTATAATACCTTCAGTATCTTTTTCTCCGGCAATGACAGATGCCGCATGAAGGGCAGCACCGCTGCTCATTCCTGCGGCAATACCTTCCTCTCTCAAAATTCTTCTTGTCATGGCAAAAGCATCCTCAGTTTCAATCATCACAGTTCTGTCAATCAGGGAAGGGTCATATATGGCCGGGACAATAGCTTCCTCCATGTTTTTCAGACCCTGAATATAGTGCCCGCGCACAGGATGAGCACAGACAATTTTTATTGACGCATCTTTCTTTTTCAGGAAATGAGCTGTTCCCATGATTGTACCTGACGTTCCTATTGCTGAAACAAGGTATCTAATTCTCCCCTTTGTTTGTTTCCATATTTCATCAGCGGTAGTTTTGTCATGAGCAAGGATATTGTTCTGGTTTGAAAACTGATCAGGCATATAATATTTATCAGGATCAAGCCTGACCATTTCACGGGCCTTACGGATTGCACCATCAGTTCCCTCTGAAGCTGGTGTCAGGATGACTTTCCCCCCATATGCCTCAATAAGCTTTCGCCTTTCTTCCGAAACAGCGCTGCTCATCACAATCTCCACATCATAACCTTTTACCGCCCCGATTATAGCAAGAGCAATACCGGTGTTGCCTGATGTTGGCTCGATGATGGTTTTTCCTGTTGCGAGTTTACCATCATCTTCTGCCTGTGTTACCATATTGAGAGCTATGCGGTCTTTAATGCTGCCTGAAGGATTGAATCCCTCTAGCTTCGCGTAAACATCAGCTTTTTCGTTCTGTATTATATTGTTTATTCTGACAAGGGGAGTGTTTCCAATTGTCTCAAGGATATTACTGTACAATGTTTTCTCTTCTTTATTCTTTTATTTTAATCTGTTATTTTTCTTTTGCCTGTCTGAATCCATTATCCAGATCAGAAATAATATCTTCAGTATCTTCAATCCCGACAGCAAGTCTGAAAAGAGTATCTGTTATTCCAAGCCTGTAACGTTCTTCTCTTGAGATATCATAATAACTGACACTGGCAGGATGAGTTATGAGAGTCTCAACACCACCAAGGCTCGGTCCGATATAAATCATCTCAAGTGAATCAAGAAAATGGTTTGCAGATTCAAGATCACCCTTGATAGTAAAACTTACAACACCACCTCCACCTTTCATCTGCTCTTTTGCAATTGAATAATGCTTGTGGCTCTCCAGAAAGGGATAATAAACCTTCTCAACATCCGGATGTGCCTCAAGATATCTTGCGATCATAAGAGCAGATTCATTCTGTTTCTGAATCCTTAAGGGAAATGTCTTGAGCCCCCGAATCAGCAGATAGCAGCAATGAGGGTCAATTACCCCTCCCATTGACTCATGGAGTTTTCTTACTTTGGAAACGAGCTCCTCTCTGCCTAAAACAGCACCTGCGAGTATATCATTGTGTCCGGCAAGATATTTTGTTGCACTGTGAATAACAAGATCAATGCCGTATTCAAGGGGGCGCTGATTGTATGGAGTCGCAAATGTACTGTCAATCAGGGTGAGAACATTATGCTTGTCTGCAATTCTCTTCAATTCTTTAAGGTCAAAAACATTGAGATAGGGATTCGTTGGAGACTCAGACAGAATGAACCTGGTATTCTTTTTTATTGCAGCATCCAGTTTTTCATAGTCGCCAAAAGGTACAATTGTACATTCTATTCCAAATCTTTCGAGATATGAATTACAAAAAACAAGGGTCTTCTTATAACTGTCATCAGTCATTACAATGTGATCTCCGCTTTTAACAAGAGAAAGGATCGTTGTTGTCATTGCCATCATCCCTGATGTAAAGAGAAGACAGTCTTCAGCTCCCTCAATATTGGCTAGCCTTTTTTGCGCAACAAGTTCGGTTGGATTACCGTATCTTGCATATTCAAATCTTTTTTTATTCTCCTGGGTATATTCCCTTATTTCATTACTGTCTTTGAATGTGAATGTTGAAGTCTGAACAATTGGAGTGGTAAGAGAATCAGCATATTTTACTCTTTCCTCACCTGAATGTATAGCTCTGGTTGCAATAGTTTTTTCCTTCATTAGTTTCTCCGTTTTTTCAATGCATTGAATTATTCTGCAAGACTTCTGAGTGTTATCTCACCGAGAGTTTTTTTGAGGCTGGAGTCAATTTTTTGCCAGAGCCCCTGTGTTTTACAGATTTCCCGTCTTTCACAATGGCAGGGTTCGTTTACGCACGGAATAATTGTAAAATTTCCATCAAGGGCAGAAAAAATTTCTGCTGCTGTGATATTTTCAGGATCTCTTGCCAGAATATATCCCCCGGCTTTTCCTCTTACACTCTTAACAAGACCGGCATTTTTTAATATTATCATCAGTTGTTCAAGATATTTTAATGAAATATCCTGATTTTCGGCAATAACAGGAATCCTGAGAGGTAAATTATTCTGCTCCATTGCAAGCTCAATCATGGCTCTCATACCGTATCTTACTCTTGTTGAAATCTGCAATGACATTCTCCAAATTTACAGGTTTAAATTTATCCTCAAAAAAGCAGGAAGGCATACATCTTTTAATCCCTATTAAAAAACTAGGGATTAAATTGTCAAAAACTTTTTCACTTGACACTGTATGGTATTGTTTTTCCATGCACAATCAGTCCGGAAACAGGGGAAATTATGAAAAAAACATTGAAGATTCATTTTGGGATAGAAGATTTCCGCACATCCCAGCAGGAAATTATTGAGCATGTTTTGAACGGAAATCATTCAATGGTGCTTATGCCAACAGGAATGGGAAAATCTCTCTGTTATCAGCTGCCGGCTCTTATGATGGACGGATTGACAGTTGTGCTCTCACCGCTGATCTCACTGATGAAAGACCAGGTGGATTCACTGAAAAAAAACGGAATCGATGCTGAATTCATAAACTCATCCCTTTCAAAGGGTGAAAGAGAGCGCAGGTATTCAGGAATTCGTCAGGGGAAATATAAACTGATTTATGTTGCGCCTGAAAGATTCAGAAAGCAGGAATTCCTCGATGTAATTACCAGCAGAAAAATTTCTCTTCTGGCTGTTGACGAGGCTCACTGTGTAAGCCAGTGGGGTCATGATTTCAGGCCCGATTATTCAAGAATCGATGAATTCAGGGAAATTCTTGATTTTCCTGTGACAATTTTTCTTACAGCAACAGCAAACAGCACAGTACAAAAGGATATAATCAAAAGAAGCGGTATCAAAACTGATGATATCAGAATATTTAACGAAGGGGTGTGCAGGCCCAATCTGTATCTTGGAGTAAGGGATGCAATCGACGAGTCAGAAAAGTTTGATATGCTCTATGAATATCTCACAGGAAAGGACGAAGTAAGACTGGTATATTTCAATCTCATCCAGAGCATTGAAAGATTCTCAAATTACCTTGACATGAAGGGCGAAAAGTACCTGGTCTATCATGGCAAACTCAATCCTGAGAAAAGAAAGAGAGTTCAGAATAATTTTCTGAGATCAAAAAACTGTATCATGCTCGCTACCAATGCCTTTGGTATGGGGGTGGATAAGCCCGACATCAGAATGATTCTTCATGCAGATATCCCTGATTCGATTGAATCATACTACCAGGAGATAGGACGGGCAGGCAGAGACGGAAAAGAATCCGAGTGTATTCTCATATACTGTCAGGATGATCTCGCGGTTCAGATGGATTTTATGAGATTCAGAAATCCTGATGCTGAATTCTACAGAGATACATACAGGCTGCTCGAATCTCTCGGGCCCGACGTAAACTCACTCGACTATGAAGACATCCAGGAAAGATTAGTGCATAAAAACAGGGGAGATCACAGACTTCAGACAGTTTTGAATTTATTTGACCGTTATCATGTTACAGAAGGATCTCTTGAAATTGCAACGCTTACTCTTTCTGGCCAGCTTCCTGAAGAACTTGTTTCTGAAGAAAAAATCTCTGAGAGACTTGAGACTGACAGGAAACGACTTATCTCAATGGTTAACTATGCAAACAACAGGAATTGCCTCCGTGATTATATACACGAATATTTCGACGTAAAACATACCGACTGTCGGTTTTGTTCCAATTGTTGTTCAGCCTCCGAATGATTTTTTTTACATATTCAAAAAATTATCCTTGTGTAAATTTTCCTAAAAATCCATAACTGTAAAAATTTTAAAAAATTATATAAAAATTTTACCGGAGGATTTTATGAGTAATGAAAATCTTGCTAATCCAGGTCCACTTGGATTGATGGGATTCGGAATGACCACTGTTCTCTTGAACATCCATAACGCTGGGTTCTTTCCGCTTGGAACGATGATTCTGGCAATGGGATTTTTCTATGGTGGTCTTGCGCAGATTATTGCAGGTATCATGGAATTTAAAAAAGGCAACACTTTCGGGACGGTAGCCTTCACATCTTACGGACTCTTCTGGCAGTCTCTTGTAGTACTGCTGATTCTCCCGAACACTCCTCTCTGGGGAACTGCTGCAACAAACGCCGGCATGATTATGTATTTTATCTGCTGGGGTGTTTTTACTTTCTGTCTTTTTATAGGAACACTCAATGCAAACAGGGGATCCCAGGTGATTTTCCTGACTCTTACCATCCTTTTCTTTCTGCTCGCGCTCAGAGATATTACCGGAAGCGCCCTTATAGGAAAAATCGCAGGATTTGAAGGTATCTTCTGTGGACTAAGCGCATGGTATGTGGCCATTGCAGAGGTTCTCAATGAAAAGTTTGGAAAAACGGTTCTTCCGCTTGGAGAACTTGCAGAATAAGAAATAATTGATAGACTTTAAAAAAGGCGGATTTCCCGCCTTTTTTATTGATCGCTGAATACATTTAACATCCCCGGTTTATTCTACAAAATTTTCCCCCATGAAATAAATATGCACACTATCGAAATCAGCCTGATCAATATAATCCAAAGAGCTAAGAAATTTTTTACTCTGCAATAAAGTTTAAATAAAAACACTGATTTCAGGAAGAGAACACTAAAAAATGAATACAAATATTACTATTTATATATAATTATTGTCTTGACTTTTATAGTGTTTTATCATAAGATCAAATTGTTTAAAGATGGAGTTTCAGGCTCGAAACAAAAAGAGAGCCTTTCATTAAAATCAGATCTGTATAACCATCAACATGAAGAAAAGGAGGAAGTTATGCCACTCATCACAAAAGACATAAGGAATGATGCAGCAAAATGTAAGTGCATTGTGAATACTATTCTGGAAAAACTCGATGATCAGAGAAGAAAGAATAACATGATGTATAATCAGCTGGAGCTCCTTGCAAAAGGCCTATGTCTGGTAGTCCCTTTTCAGACATCGTTCAGGAAGGTGTACGGAATGAAACCTCTTGATTATGTGTGGAGAGAATTTTTCAGTTAAAAATCTAATTTATTGCGTTAATTCAAGAAGGCTCCTCCGAAAGGGGGAGTTTTTATTGATCAGTAGTGCGGCGCGTCTGTATCATCATCCTCATAAGTCATAAATAGTTTTTTTGGCATTACAGCAAGGCCGGCAAACATGCTCATTCCAAGAATCACGAACATTATGGTTATAATCAGTATCAGCATCTGATTCATAATCCTAGTAACCCTGTCCTTGGAAACTCCGATAAGAAATGCCCCCCAATGCTTTCCATTCACATGCACTGGAGCACCAATATTCCAAATACGATCTTCTATATCACGACTATAAAGCAGTTTAAATGTTGTATTGCCCTTATATTTTATGGCTTCTTTTATACCGGGTGAGTTTGCAAATATCCTTTTTGAACGGCAATACAGCAGGTTCTGCTCGCAGTTCTGATTTTCGGGTTTAGCATATTTTGAATTGTGAGTAGGAATATAACCGTTTTTATCAATTAGTATCGCATACTCTAAATCAGGGTCTCGGAGGAATTCATCCTCAATGCCCTGCAAATGCTTATCAAAAATTCGGTCGTATCTGGTGTGAAACTTCCTTGGATTCGAACCTTTTATTTCGATATAGTTTGTATCAAAAATGTCCTTTTCTGAAACAACACCGGTCTCGATCATAAATTCCATCATCTTACTCATGGTCTTTGCTCCGGTAAGAGCTTCAATTTTACATTTTTCAAAGAGTTGGGTTTCAAAGTCGTTGAATATTTTACTAATAATAAAATAAGTGCCAAAGCACAGGATAACAGAAGACAGGATAATTATATTGATCTTTGATTTAAAACTCATCTGAGTGACATCCCCGTAAAAAGAATTTATCTGATGGTAAGATGATTAAGATTGTTTATAAAAAATTAAACTTCCACAGCGTTTAATGTCAATTCTTTTATGAGATCATAAATAATTTTCGTGATGTTACCGGCCCGGTGAAGAAAACGGGCCGGTTTTTTAGATTCTCAAAAGCGGACAGATATTATTTACTTCCCTTTTTTCTGAAACATATCCTTGAAAGCCTTTCCCGGCTTGAATTTTACTGAGTAACTTGCTTTTACTTTTATTGTTTCACCTGTTTGAGGATTTCTTGCATTTCTTGCATTTCTTTTGACTTTTGTAAAAGAACCGAATCCGGCAATCTGTACAGCTTCTTTTTTTGAAGTTTTCATAATGTTGTCAATAACAGATTCAACAGCTGCTTTTGAATCCTTTTTGGTAAGTCCTGTATCGTTTGCTACTTTTTCAATGAGTTCAGTTTTATTCATTAAAATCTCCTTGTTTTCTTTTCTTATTGTTTTTCTGTCATCAGGTTTTGAGGATGTTATACTGTTTCAAACATTCTCATTACCTATTTACAGCATATTGCTGAAAATAGATTATTCTTAATTTAATAGACGAAATTTGACAGGTTATGACACTTGTAAACACAGGATATAAAATGTCAACAAGAATGCATTTTGCTTTTATCATAGCTTCAATCATGCATGAAGAAATAAACTTTAATGCAACTTCATCTCCATTCCAAATTATTGATGACAAAACACAAGACATAAATTTTAAGTGTATTCATAATTAATTAAAGAATAAAAATTTTCCCTTATAATTTTAAAAGAATTCCGAAGGATACTGTCTTAAGAGATGCTGAAATAAGAATTCCCTTTCTCAGTGTCCCTGAGTCTCAGCGGCAATATTTTTTGCTGCATTTATATAAAAGGAGGAAGAGAATGGTTGTACCAGACTTTAATAAAGCCGATGGACTTGTTCCGGTGATAGCGCAGGATTATAAAACTAATGAAGTACTTATGCTGGCATATACAAATAAGGAAGCCTGGAAGCTTACACTCGAAACAGGAATAGTTCATTACTGGAGCAGATCGAGAAAGGCAATATGGAAAAAAGGAGAATCTTCCGGAAACATCCAGGAAGTGAAAGAAATAAGAATTGACTGCGACAGTGACACGGTACTCATCAAGGTGAACCAAATTGGCGATGCCGCCTGTCATCTTGGGTACAAAAGCTGCTTTCACCGTGTCATAAAGGATAACAAACTTATCACTGACAAAGACAGAGTATTTGATCCTGAGGATGTATATAAAGACTAACAGGACAGATAACACCCTCCAATATTGTATTGACCTGATTTTTCCTCTGGTATAAACTTAAAGAAAGATAAATACAAACACAACCTGAAAGATACTGTATATCTTATTAAGAGGTCAATATGATAAGTAATGAAATCAGGCTCAGCGACCTTGTTTTACTTTTGGGAAATTTTCCTGCGCTTGTTTCAGTGAGGGCCGGAGATATTCTGAAAGGTCTTCCTCTTTTGGCCTCAATTGATCCGGAGGTTCTTACCGAGATTTCATTTCCCATGAGCATAGTGAATTATAAAAGGGGTGAGGTTATATGCAGGCATGGAAAATTCAATGACAGGTTTTTCCTCATTCTGAGCGGTTCGGCAAAGGCGGTCATCCCCACTCCTGACGATCCCGGTTTTGAATTATACTCTCTAGAACCGGGAGATTTTTTCGGAGAAGAAATAATATTTACGAGCCTGCCCAGGGAAAATTCTATCATAGCTCAAACGGACATAACAGTCCTTTCAATGGATGATGAATCCCTAAAAAAAATAATGGATCTTTCGAATGACGCAAAACAAGAGATGGACAGAGTTTATATTGAGAGGAAGCTCAGCAATGAGTTGAGACGTGTCCCTGTTTTTACTCATCTAGACGATAGTATTTTTGAACAGGTTCTGGAAAGAGTTGAACTTATCTCCGCAGAAACAGGGAGGGTCGTGTTCAGACAGGGGGATGAGGGAGACTCGTTCTATCTGATCCGCAGCGGGGAAGTGAATGTTTACATGAAAAGAAATGATGCCGAAACCCGTATCGCCATACTTGGTGAAGGACAGTTTTTTGGCGAAATTGCACTTCTTTCAAAAGAACCGAGAAATGCAACCATTGAAACACTCAAGGCTTGCGAGCTCGTAAAAATTTCAAGAAAGAATTTTATTGAAATTATCGAGAAGGATGAAAAGATGCTCGATGAAATAAATTTCGTTATGAATGAGCGAATCAGAAATCATGATAACATACTGGCAAACCCCAACATGGCACTTATTAACAGGATGTATCTTGACCTCAACATTGCCATCAATAAACATCTCGATATTATTTCACAGTGCACAATTGATACAAATAAGGGAAGCGCTCTGCTTGCTACACTGCCGGGATCAAGGTATCCGTATGTATATCCACGGGACAGCGCATGCGCTTCCCGTCTTCTTTACAGGCTGTCTTGTACAGAACTCAAATCAGGAGATATCGCCTTCAGGCTTCTTGGTGAAATTTCACGCTTTATAATGAACTGCCAGCGTTCTGACGGCTACTGGGGACAACGTTATGGAATAAACGGTGAAGACAGGGGAATATACAAACAGGAGGACAATATTGCCCATGGTGTATCCATAATATGCCGTTATCTACTTTCCGCATCTCATCGGAATGTAAATGTAATGAATGCTGAAAAATATATCGATGCAATCGCAACAGGGAGTGAGTATGCAAGAAAGAACTATTACAGAAACGAGATTCATCTCTTTTATTCAACGACCTCACTGCATGAATCAGCAATTGAAAGAGGCTACTCTATCTGGGTTAACTATGCATACCTGCTTATGTTCATACTCATAGATGAGGTTGCAGACAAATATACTCTCGGATCCAGGTTTGCTGAAGAAAAAAAACTCTCAGGAGGGTTCAGGACCACTATAGAAAAAGTATTTTCTCTTTCAGACCGTTATGTGAGAAGAATAAAGCCCGACGGAGTAGTGGACCTCAGACCTGACATCACCCTGTTGAGCCCATTCTTTTTTGGTACAGGGGGCAGGGAAAACACTTTCTGCAACAATAGACATTTCAGCAATTCTGTTAATTATATCGTAGATAATCTTTGGGATCCTGACCTTGGAATGCTGCAGAGATATCTTCCGTTTATTGAAGATCCTGATACACATATTCATGCAGGTAACGGTCCCTGGGTACAGTACACTGCCATGCTTGCTCAATATTATTTTTACTCAGGGAATATTGAAAAAGGTAATGATATAATGAAAATAATTGAAGGATATTTTTCAGGTGAAGGTTTTTTGTGTGAACATCTTACAACATCTGAAAGATTCTATGAATTCAACAGGCTGGAATGGATACCCGGCAGAGATTTTGACAAGGAATTTGACCCTTCGATTCTGGTAGAAAATATTACCTACAATAACATAGTCGAAGAACTCAATCACATGAAGAAATCCTATGAAGAAGTTGAAGCTCAATGCAGAAATAATGAAAACGGTTACATCTCTTTTGCCACACCCCTTATGTGGTCTCATGCCGAATATGCCATGGCACTCCTGATGAGGACTGAGAAAGAGGTGGAAAAACTCAGCTGAAAATTTGATATTCACACAGATTTACCAGAGCAGAAATTCTTTACATAAAGTTTACTTCCTGTTGAAAATTACTTTCTCTATTCTATGTCTCACGTTTCATGCGAAATTCTCAACTCCAGTTACAAAATTTCTCCAATAGTTGATCCACTATTATTTTTTAATTATTCTGT
Source organism: uncultured Leptospirales bacterium (assembly GCA_964512685.1). Lineage (GTDB taxonomy): Bacteria > Spirochaetota > UBA4802 > UBA4802 > UBA5550 > CAZEJW01. Next base: position 22,382 of record CAZEJW010000044.1, read on the forward strand.
TTATCCCCCCAGATTTTTAATTTTTTTGAGAAGTTAGAACCTTAATATGAAAAAAAATACCAGCGGTAACACAATTCAATCCTGAGCTTGTTACATATTACAGAAAAACAAAAATAATCTGTATTCCGGAGAGAATAATGAAATTATATAAAACCGTAATCTCACTCCTTGTAGTCATGGCATTTTGTACTGTGTCACCCGCAAAAGAAAAAAAAGAATACGAGTCAGAAAAAAATAAAAAATCAATCATCAGTTCAAACTCAGATACCTGGCAATTCGTACCGATCCCTGTTGTTGCTTATATGCCAGAAACAAGCCTTGTGGGTTCTCTTGCTTTAACAGCATACAGCGACAGGGAGGGGGATAACAAAAAGGATGATATTATGCTGTCTTTCTATTATACTCTCAAGAACCAGCTGGGATTCAGTTTTCTGGGCAATAAATATCTTAATAATCATACAGTCAAACTGTCAACAGAACTCAATGCAAGTAAGTTTCCAACAAAATACTATGGAATCGGAAACGATGTAAAAAAGTGTGACGAAGAAACATTTGAATCAAGAAACATTGGAATAATTCCATCATTCATGCTTGAGATATATAAAAATTTTTATGCCGGGGTACTGCTGAATTTTTATACAGACAGGCTAAAGGACATGGAAGAAGACAGAGAACTCACTTCAGGTTCAGTAAAAGGGAGTGAAGGAATAAGTCAATTAGGCGCCGGAATCGTAATAGATTATGACACAAGAGACAGTTTTTCATATCCTCACAAAGGAGTTCTATATTCGTTTAAGTGGAAATCTTTTAATAAACATACAGCCAGCGATTATTCATTCAACTATCTTTTCATGGATTTAAAAAATTATTTCCGTATAAAAGGCGATCATGTCATTGGCCTGAATGCGCGTTACGAGATGACTCTAGGAAGTGTGCCTTTTCAGTTACTCCCGCTCCTCGGTGGCAGCAATGTAATGAGAGGTTTTGTTCAGGATAAATACAGGGATAAACACTATGCAGCATTACAAACAGAATACCGCTTCCCTTTATTCTGGAGAATAGGAGCAGCTGTTTTTGCAAGTGCAGGTGATGTTGCGCCGGATGCTTCCGGCTTTAAATTTCAGGATATTAAGACTGCCGGAGGATGTGGAATCAGAGTCAATCTTGACAGGAAACAGCACATAAACCTCAGGTTTGATCTTGCTTACAACAGTGATGGTGAAATGAATCTGTACATGAACCTGCTTGAGGCATTTTAATATTTCGGGAAGTTTGACAGGGGGATACACAGGATCGCACAGGGAATTATTTATTGCTTTGAAAATAGTTCAGGATTATCTCCGCTGTCTTTATTCCAATTCCCTCTACTGCAGAAATCTCACCAATAGTGGAATTTCTGATTTTATCAACAGATCCCATTTCTTTTAGCAGAAGGTTGCGTGTATTTTCTCCAATTCCTGGAATATTATCAAGTTCGGATGTAAGAGTTCTCTTCTTCCTGAGTTTTCTGTGATAGGTTATTGCAAACCTGTGAGCTTCATCTCTTATATTCTGAAATATGTGCAGTGCTGGCGAATCCTCCGAAAGTAAAACCGGTTTCTTTTTCGGATCAATGAATATTTCTTCCAGTCTTTTGGCAAGGGATACGATTCTGATATTTACATCAAAGTTAGATGCAGCTTCGATTGCCCTTGTAAGCTGGGTAGGGCCACCATCGATTATCATAAGATCAGGTAGTGACTCATTTTCGTTGACAAGGTGCTGTATCCTCCTGCCAACCACTTCGTGAATCATGCCGGGATCGTTTGCCTGATCGTATCCCCTTATCTTATACCTGCGGTAATTTTTTTTATCAGGCAATCCATTTTGAAACCTCACCATTGAAGCGACTGAATCTGTTCCCTGAAAGTTTGAGATATCAAAACATTCCATATGTTCAGGAATATTATCCAGCTTTAAAACATCCATTATATCCTGAAGACCCTTAATGATTTTTGTTTCTGTTCTTCCGGCCTCTCTCTCAATGAAAAGCATATCAATGTTTTTTTGAATCATCATTGTTATTCCGCGGTCTTCGCGGCTTTCAGCTGTTGAAATTTTTATTTTTCGTGCCGATTTTTCAGTAAGGTATTTTTCAAGAATCTCCCTGTCATCGATTTTTTCTGATGTGAAAATTCCGGAAGGTATCTCGCTGCGCAGATAATATTCAGTGATAAAAGTCCTTATTATCTCTGACGGATATGCATATCCACCATGTTCAAAAACTGATATTTTTCTGCCGAGCATCATACCTTTTCGGAATTCAAAAAGTATAACAATACCTTCTTCTCCTCTGACGCTTGCCCCGATATAATCCCGGTCAAGGCCGGCAGGAAGAGTTATTTTCTGATCCTGTGAGACAGTCTGTATGTCATAGATAATGTCCCTGAAAGATGCAGCCTTTTCATATTCCATGTTTCCCGCATGAACATCCATCATTCTCTTGAGGTTTTCCAGAACTGGGCCAACATTGCCTTCAAGAAATTTAACAGCGTTTTTTACCAGTTCCAGATATTCATCCCGCGAAATTATCCCCTGACATATGCCGCTGCATTTTTTTATCTGATAATTCAGACATGGCCTTTCGTTTTTTTTGAGGGGGATATCCCTGGTGCAGGTTTTGAGTTTAAAAACAGAGTTTATCATCTCTACAGTTTTTTTTGCAGCCCTGGCATCAGTGTATGGGCCAAAATATTTGTTTTTACGGTTGTTAATTTTACGGGTGTATATAACACGTGGATAGTCATCTCCAAGAGTTACCGCAATGTACGGATACCGCTTATCGTCCTTGAGGCGAATATTGAATCTGGGTTTGTGTTTCTTGATCAGATTGCTTTCAAGAAGAAGGGCTTCAATCTCAGAGTCTGTAATTATGTACTCGAAGTCTCTTATATTTTTAACAAGCACTTTAGTTTTTGGATCGTGATCCTTTTTACTGAAGTATGACGAAACCCGTTTTTTTAAAGACGATGCCTTTCCAATATAGATGATGCTGCCGTCTTCGGCTTTCATGATGTATACACCCGGATCATGAGGAAGCCCTGCTACCTTTTTTTTTATTATTTCAGTTTGGTGCATTTTTAGTGATGAGCCTCGTAACTTTATCAATATAAGACTGTGTCATTTCATATGACGGGTTGAGTTCTGCTGCTTTTTGAAGCATTACAAGAGAGACAGAATAGAGTTTTAATCTTGCGTAAGCCACCCCGAGATTAAAGTGGCTTGCAAAACCATCAGGTTTGATTATTGTCAGAGTTCTGAATATGGCAGCAGCATCATCAAGTCTGTTCTCTTTCATAAAGCTTACACCAGCCCTGAACAAATCGTCCAACGGCCCTTCATTTTCTGTTTGAGGTTCAGGATCATTAGTCTGTACTTCAGATTGAATTTTCTCTGAAATGTTTTTCTGCTCCTGGATTTCATTTTCGGTAATCCTTATTTTTTCTTTGAGATCCTTTTCCCTTGTTTCCTTTTCTCGCAGCTCCTCTATAAGACTGTTAAATGAAAGCGCGAGCTCGTTGAATTCACTCTCGGAAGGTGCATTTATATTAACTGAAAGATCTCCTTCAGCGACCTTTCTAAAGGATAAAGAGAGCCCCTCAAGAAGGACTCTGAACTGTTGTATAAAAACCAGGCTGAGTATTATAACTGTAAGAGCAAGAACTATTGAAAATACAATCATTCCGTTCTTGGCAAATTTTATTGTATCAAGATAGTATCCAACTGCATCAGGAAATGAATCCGAGGCAATCATAAACTGAATAACATAATCACGGTTTTTAATCTTTTGCGGGAAATACGCATCCTGCCAGAAGAGCGTTCCATTCTGCTGAATTTCCGGATCGATCAGACCTCTGACAAGACCCTTTTTCAAAAAATTATCCCTTCCAGATGGCTTTACAACATCCCTGATATTAAGAGGAATTTCCAGGTGGGAGTGTAAATTGATTATATCCATTGTTCTGAAAAAATTTTCATCAAGAGTACGAGAAAAAATAATTACTCCAAGAAACCCCCTGTCGAGAGTGCATCGGTCAGCAATTCTTTGTCTGAAATCCGAATAAGCAGAAGGTTCAGGCGTGTTGAGATAAAACAGAGTTGTTTCAGTTTTGTTGTGTATAGCTTCACCTGAATAATGATCGATTGTTTTTTTGAGCGTTTTCTGATTATAGTCTGTAATAAAGTGAAAGAGTAGAGAAGATCCGACAATCAGAGCAGAAAATATCAGAGTGATGTAGGTGATATATTTTTTTGATATACCATGTTTATCTGTTTTCATATATTATATAATCCTTCCCGGCGATCCCGCATCCTTAAAGACAATGCGATTGACATCCATGCTGGTCTGCATTATTATCAGGCACATGAATATTTCAAGTAAATTACACAGCAGGATGTGAAGGAATAAAAAAAAGGTAACCATAGAAAGAATCAACGCTTACCGGAAGATTCTTTCTATGGCATACTAGAAGGAGAAATTATGTTGCCTGCATAATAGCTATGAGTAATGCATATGGCACATTGCCCGATTTAACCACGTTGTAAATATTTGATAGCGTAAAATTTAGGAGACCTAAATTAACAAAATCTCTCTTTACGCTTT
>CAZEJW010000045.1:0-27010 GCA_964512685.1 uncultured Leptospirales bacterium
TGAAACCTGTTGATATTATAAATCCACAGGATTATTCAATGTCTATTCTCAAAAAGATCCAGGAGAGAAAGTATGGAGTATACAGTGCTAATGTGAATATATTCTTTACAGAAACATTTGTTCTTGAAGGGATTCTTCTTCCTTTTTTTGAGGCATCTGAAACAGGCTCAACTGCATTCAAGACAGAAGCAGAACAAAAACTGGGTGACAGTCTCATGCCGCCAATAGAACCTGAAGACAGGGCAAAGAATTTTACATATGCATCCAGACTCGGTTTTTCTGTAATGGATGTGGATATGCATGTAAACTATTACTATGGGTATGATAATATGCCTTCGGTCAGTTTTGTGATACCTCCAGCGACCCCGACTTATATTGCAATTCCTGAATACAGAAAGATTCAGATGTTCGGATTTGACTTTCAGCGTGCTGTCAACTGGGGAATTGCAGTAAGAGGTGAACTCGCGTATTTTGAAAGAGGGAAATACTATACTCTCAATGAAACAGCTATTGCTAAAGACCTGATGATGAATAATGGCGATGGCGTTCAGGAAAAAGACATTATGGAATACACAGTTGGCTTTGATGACCAGGACCTCTTTGGTATTGAAGATCTGTATTTCAATTTTCAGTTTAACCAGAGGATTATTTTTGATTATGATTCAGACCTGGCTGAAGATCAGTATTTCAATGTATTTTTGGGAACAATAGAATATTCATTTCTGAGAAAAAAAGCTACAGTTAAGGCAAAGGGATTCATTGAAACAAATGATAATTCTCTTGGGCTTAATCTTGAGGCAAAATACAAAATTGCAGATAATTATGAACTCATTCTGGGGTCATGGATTATTGCAGGTGACAGTGATTCAAAATTCGGTCAGTACAATGATAAAGACTTTATGTATGTAAGCGCTAAAGCAACCTTCTGATAATACACTATTTACCAGGCAGGGTATCCTGCCTGGTAAATTACTTAAACCTTTTCAGTTTACCAGAACCTGCACTGAAAGGACAATCCGGCTCCCTTTGAATACAGAAGCGGAATAATAAAGACATCTATAAAGCTAACATGAAAACGCCTGCGGCAGGCGTGTATCTCCTCTTTCTTCTCTTGATGGCGGCACACGGCCTGAGATTGCCTTTGCAAGTGTGCTGACTGAGAATGAAATCATTGCTGACTGGCCCACTGCGGTTGTGATAATCGGTCAGTCTTTTATTATAACATTTGAAGGGGTATATAACTGATTATAATAATTTGAACCTTAGCTGTTTTGTTGCAATTTGGAAATATCAGTTTCTGATATGCAACAGATTTTTGACTGAGAGAAAAATGGATGAAATTGAAAATATGTATTTTTTATTATGTAAATAATCAAATCAAAATCTGTTTATGGAGTTTTGAATCATTGTATAACTTTTTGATAGAGTATGGTATCCTTCTTTCGTTGCTTATGTTAAGTGGCCTGGATAATTATTTTGAAAGTTTGTTTCTGTTTTGCAACAATCCATCCTGAAATCTTCTATAATATATAAATAAAAAATCATCTAAAGTATTCATTATTCAATCTAATGCATGATATTTGCCTGTTTATCTCTTATCTCACCTGAAACAACCGGTTTTTTTACTCTTATTTCAAAAATGAACATAAATGTCAGCTTTCGAACAAAAATGGCATGATTAATGCGTATTAATATAAATTTGGGAAATGCACCTTCTGCTCAAAGTGAATTCCACATACACATAGTGAATAAAAAATATCCACATCTTCAGAGGAGTATCATGAATAAACTGAATTCATTGAAAACCAAGCTTATTATCAAACTTTTACCTGTAGTCATTGCAGGCATTGCAGTTATAACAGCGCTTGCTTATTATTACACAAGCAGCCATCTCAAGGAAGAGTACAGCCAGCAGGTTCTTAAAACCATTATTGAATCATCAGTAAATATAAATACATGGCTGAAAGGGAGACTTCTTGAAGTCGAAAGTATTGCAAGCACTCCTGCTGCAAAAAACATTAATTCTGATTTTGCAGAAACAGACAAAATGAATATTGCCAGGTTCCTTTATCTTACCAAAAGGTATCCTGAAGAATTTGCAGATATTTATTCTGCAAATGCAGACTATGAATATCACACTATCAGGATGAAGAATAACAGGATCTCGATATTCAGGGGGAACCTTAAGGGCAGGGATTATTATGAATCCATAATGTCTGGTGGCGGTACTCAGATGACAGCGCCTCTTATTTCAAGAACCACTGGTCTTCCAACAATTTTTATGGTGGCACCGATTGTTGACAGTAAGAATAAACCCCGGGGGCTGATTGGAGCAGGAATACTTTTGAATTATGTGCAGGACGTTGTGAGGAATATCAAGCTGGGTGAAAGCGGCTATGGGATCTGCCTGTCAGGGGATGGAAGATTTATAGAATATCCTGACAAAAAACAGATTCTTAAAAAATCAATTCACGATTCGGATGATGAAAACCTCAAAGAACTTGGAAAGAAAATTTATTCAGCAGATAAAGGGATATATGAATACGAATTCAATGGTATTGATAAAATCGCTTTCTGTGCAAAAGTTCCCATCAATGGATGGTATCTTGTTATAACAGTTGATGAGGATGAGTTCTTTGCTCCTGTAACCAGAATGCTCACACGTATTTCCATCATTGGTTTTATTATAGCTGCAGCAATAATTATTATGATAATAATGATATCCTCGAAAATTCTTGCACCAATAAATGATATTGCATCATTTGCAGACAGCCTTGCAGCAGGAGATCTCACTGTGAGGATTCATGAAAAGCATACTTTCAATAATGATGAAACAGGCCTGCTCAGTGAAAAACTGAATGCTGCATGTGACAGCCTTAACCGGGTAATATCTGAAGCACGAAATGCATCAATTCAATTATCCGGATCTGCTGAAGAGCTTGCACAGACCAGCAACAGGATGTCTGATTCCGCTCAGACTCAGGCTGCAGCAGTTGAAGAGGCATCAGCTTCTCTTGAAGAGATATCTGCTTCAATTGAGCAGATCAATGGAAATGCCTCTCAGCAGACCGGCCTGGCAGAAACCACATTGAAACTCATGGAAAAACTCAGGGATGATAATGAGACAGTGAGTGACTATGCTTCACAGGCTCTTGATGCTGCTCAAAAAACAACTTCTCAGGCCAACAGGGGCCAGAGCCTTATGGCCAGCACAATAGAAGGGATGAACAGAATTAATGACAGCACTCTTAAAATCTCAGAAAAAGTAAAGGTTATTGGGGAAGTCTCTGACCAGGTGAACCTTCTGGCATTGAATGCATCTATCGAGGCTGCAAGGGCTGGTGAACATGGCAGGGGATTTGCAGTTGTTGCAGAGGAAATATCAAAACTTGCAGATGAAACCGCGTCCAGTGCTGAAGATATCAGGAAATTTGTCAGCTCAGGTCTTGTGGAAGTTGAAAAGGGGCTTGAATTCGTTGATACAACGAACAGGGCGTTCGAGAGTATTATTGAAAATATTGCTCTTACAGAAAATCATGTAAAGAAAATTACAGAATCAGCAAATGGTCAGGTCAAATCGAGCAATGAAGTTCTTGGTTTTACAGAGAAGGTGACAGTAATGTCAGAGGCTATTTCAACATCAACTAACGAACAGATGCTGACAAATAATGAAATGTCCAACACCGTTGAACAGATAAATCAGATAACACAGGATTCTGCAGCAGCAGCAGAAGAGATTGCCTCAAGTGCGGAACAGATCAGTGCACAGTCGGAAAATCTCATGCAGAGGATGCAGTTTTTCAAGGTATAAAGAATAAATCAACCGGGTTGTGAAAATTTTATTCCTCCGGCCCGGTTATGTTAATCAGAACTATTTCAGGGGTGTTCCCGATTCTTACAGGAGGCCCCCATGTCCCGAATCCGTTTGAGACATAAACTCTTGTTTTATCAAAGGTGTAATAACCGAACGATGCTTTGAAGATCATGCCTGTTATATAATTAATCGGCCACATCTGACCGTCATGGGTATGTCCGCTTACCATGAGATCAACCTCTTCTTTAACCACTTCATCAATATTCACCGGCTGGTGATCCATCAGAACAACCGGTATTTTTTTATCTGTGCCTTCGAGAATTTTTTTAAGAGGAACTCTCTGTGTTTTAGTAAAGCGTGTGACGCTCTTATCTTCTCGTCCTGCAATGTATATTGAGTTATTGATTTTTACTGCACTGTCTCTCAGAAAGTTTATGCCATACTGTGACAGATATTTTACAGCGGGTTCAGCTCCGCCAATATATTCATGGTTTCCTGTTACAGCATATACCCCGTGAGCTGATTCAAGCCCGGCAAGAGTTTTACCCAGCCCGTTTGATATAACCGGCGCTATATCCTCATCCACAATATCTCCCGAGAGAAGTATAATGTCAGGTTTTTGTGAATTAACCATTGCAACCATTTTTTCAAGCCTTGAATTCTTTATTATTCTTCCAAGGTGAATGTCAGTTACAAGGGCAATTTTTACCGGTTGTTTGAGTACTTTGCCATTATTGAGCTTCAGGTCGATTTTTTTCACAACAGGGCTTGCAGCATTTATTGAACCACCTGCAACAGTTGCACACACAATGAGAATTACTCCAATAATAACAAAATGTCTTTTTGAACGATAGGCTTCAGCAAGACTCTCTGGTATGAAATTTGTAAGCCTGTGAACAAAACGAACAAGGTCGAAAAGCAGGCCTGCAATAAAAAAATAGAGCATAAAGGCAAACCAGTATGAACCAGTCCATATAAATACATCAGTAAGCGTACAGAGACTTACTTCCTCCATAATTCGTCCAATAATGAATGATCCTGCAACAAGAAAAAATGTAATTGCATAGGGCCATTTTAGGGAAGGCCACCTGTGAACAATTTTTCTGCCCTTGAAAAAGATGTAAAGATTGACAGAGAGATATATCAAAAGAAAAACTGTAATAAATACAGCAAAGGCGGGTAATCTCATTTTTTCCTCTTTATGGTTGATTTTTAGATCAGAATGAATTTATTGCTGCTGTGTTACATTAAAACGAAAAATAAGTGTATAACAGTATTTAGGCTACATCTGATAATTAAGTTTTCCCGCCCGCCTTCGGCGGGCGGGAAACATAAGTACTGATTTTAACAGTAGTTATAATTTATTGGAATTATAAACATATAATTTTTAGAGGTTCCCTTTATTCTTAAAAATACTTTTTAAAGTAAATGAAAGAAGATTGTTATCCCCGTCGCCTTCGGAGGCTAGGATAATAGATTTTTTTATTATGTAATAAAGTTCGGGAATAAACATTGCCCGTATAATAATATAATAATCACAGGAGTCAATAATGAATCAGGATCAGGTCAAAGACAGGCTTTTAATGCTGGATGACAGTGTTGAGGAGTTTACACTTCTTTTTTCAGGCAAATCAAGCAAAAAAGTGGATGGCCTTTATCATCCTGAAGGAAGAGAAATCATTATCCATAATGAAAACCATGCGGATGATAATGCAATAATGTATACAGCCATTCACGAATTTGCCCACCATGTTCAATTCACCACATCGGCAAAACCGGTTACAGCCAGGGCCCATACGAACCATTTTTGGGATATTTTTCACAGGCTTCTTTTCAGGGCAGAGGAGCTTGGAATTTATAACAATGTATTCGAGACTGATGATCGATTCCTCGATCTCACCTTTAGAATAAAGGATGAATTTTTAACGAAAAACGCCCATCTAATGAAGGAATTCGGACAGGTGCTGATGGAGGCTAAATCTCTTTGTTTCGAGCTTGGAGCGAGTTTTGAGGATTATGTAGACAGAGTGCTTGGCCTTCACCGAAACGAGGCAAAAGCTATTATGAGAGTAAATGAGATGGATATTGATCCGGAGATTGGTTTTGAAAACATGAAGAAGGTCGCAGCAATGAAGGATGAAGACATGCGTATGGAGGCACAGGCTGCCTTTCAGGAAGGACATACTCCTGACATGGTGCAGGCTCTTTTTGCAGAAAGGAACAAGTTTGATTCATCCCTTGACTATCTCCTTTCGGAAAGAGAAAGACTCGAAAAATCACTCGAGCAGATAACTGTAAAACTTGCGAAGATTGAAATGCAGATACAGGAAGCCGGTGGCTGAAAAATTATTTTTCAGCAGAGATAACCCAGTGAGAGATAATACTGCCGGTGTCTCCTATTATGCTTCTTTCGATTATTCCGTAGGATGATTCACTGAATTGATGAAAAATTGCCGGAAGCTCATCCTCTCTGAAGAATGAAGCAACAGAGCCTTGTAAATCAGAAAGATCTGTCTGCCAAACATTGTTTTCGATGTGTTTTCCTCTTTTAAGATATGTATCCCGGTCAGAACGAAGAGTCGCAAAAAGTTTTCCTCCGGGTTTAAGTATCCGCAGTATTTCAGATATCATTCCCGGCAATTCATCCTTATGATTGTAGTGGAGAGAACCCCACGAAATGACAATATCGGCTGTTTCGTTTCTAAAAGGAATTGCTGAATTGTGGCAGTTTGTCAGGCTGTGTGACAGATGAAGGCAGTTTTCCAGAGCCTGAAGGCTTCCGTCAGTGCCAACCGGGAAATTAAACGAAAGGTTATTGAGTAACGTGAGGTGTCTTCCTGAGCCGCATCCGAGGTCAATTGCTATTTCATCCCCTCTAAGGGGATTTTCTCTTATATATCCTGAAAGAAGCCTGACAAGATTCTCGTCAGGGTATGAAAGAGTTGATTTTTTTCTGGTATAATGTTTTTCCCAGGCAGAAAGCATTACTTGATCCTGATATTGAAACTTTCAACCGATCTTTCGGCTATTTCAACAGCCTCTTCAACTGTTTTGCCCTTTGTAACCACTACTCCCAGTCTGTCAAGATTTGTTGCTGGATTTTTTACTTCTGATCCGATTATCTTGAAGATTCTTGAAAAAACAGTCCCTTTTATGTGCGAAGGACCTTTGGGATTGCACGAAAGCAATGTGCCATCGGTTCCGGTAATATATTTTACTACGCATGCGTTTTTTTCTTTTTTTCTAATCGGAGGTTTGAACCCTGTATCGGTAAGAGCCCGTATTGACTGAGCTATGAAATTATAACCGGTTCTGTGAGGAACAAGTACATCAGGAATGAATTCTCCTCCGAATTCGGGAACCGCTTCTATGAGATAAAGCTTTTCGTCCCTGTCAACAATTACCTCCATTATCATCGGAGATGTCGTTATTTGATATGCGTCAGTGATTTTCTGCCCGAGTTCTGTAATTTTATCCTTTAAATGGTAGTACTTCGAGGGTGAGATGTGCATTACATCCACAAAATGAGGAGGTGGGGTTGTTTTTTTATCTGTAATATCCACCAGGTAAAATCGGCCTCTGCTGATAAGACCAACAATGATAATTTCATCACCTTCGATAAACCTTTCAAAGAGATTGTTGTTTTTTTGTGAGTTGAGAATCTTTGTGAGTTGATTACTGGTTTTGATCAGTTCAACTCCTATCTTTGCATGGCCTGTTTGTGGTTTCTTAATTACAGGAAGCAGGGTGTTGATTTTTTTTAATGAAGTCTTTGAAGTAATATTGATCTGCTGAGGTGTTGGGACATCATATTTAATAAATACTGATTTCATCTTTTTTTTATCAATGAAGATATCACTGTTTTCAAATGGAAGAAATCCAATTCCGAATCTTTGAGTCAGAAAACTGGTTGTTTTAATTGCCATACCATATGACTTTGTCATGATTCCGGCTATTTCTCCATCAAAAAGGAGTTCTCTTAGTTTTTTATATATGTCTTCCTGGTTATTGATGGATTCCTGAATTTTGAGATCGCATGATACAAAGCCGGGCGCTGCATAGTTAGCGTCAACTCCGATTACATGAAATCCCAGGTCTTTAGCTTCTCTGATGAGAGGAATTTGATTGAGCCCGGCTCCAATCGAGACGAAGAATCTGGAATTCTTTTTTTTTTTATTCAGGAACATGTTATTACTCTATATCGATAAAAAGTATCGAGTCAACAAATTTTTATAAAACTGAATTTAATATCGATTTTATACAGTTTTTTATAATTTTTCTATAATAATTTTCAGTGTTTATTCCTAAACTTTATTGCAGAAGAAAAAACTCTACTGTCCCCGCCGCCGAAGGCGGCGGGGACAATAATATTCTTCCATTTGCACTAAAAAGTATTTTTAGGAATAAATACTGAATAATTTTTCAGTATTTATTCCTAAATTACTTTTGGTTTTTGTAAACCAACCTTTCCTGCCTGCTACATATCATTTTCTTTTTATTGTTATTTGGATAAATAACAATAAAAAAAACAGCGGGTTCAGTGAAGGTTTTCTTAATGCAATAATTTACGAAAAGTAAAATGTAGTTTACATAAACACGTTTTTTGATATATTACAAGTAAGATTCAATAGAACAGCAATCAGAATATGTGCCCTTAATGCATTGATCATTTTTTTGATTGGCAGGGTTAGAAGAGGACGGACACGCGATGATGTGTGAGAGATGTAGAAAAAATCAGGCTACAATTCATCTGACAGAAATAATAAAAGATGTAAGGTCAGAAATACATATATGTGAAAAATGCGCCAAGGATATTGGACTCAACTCCAAGCTTTCCAGCTTTTCAATGTCTGTTTCTGAGATGCTTTCGTTTTTAGAACTGAATGAAATTAATGACAATGAAGAAGTAGCAAGGTGCAGAAACTGTGGTCTTTCATTTATTGATTACAGAAAAAATGAAAAGCTGGGTTGTCCGGAATGTTATTTTTATCTGGGAGATGTCCTCAAATCCATAATAAAAAGCTATCATGGTGAAAAAAGACATACCGGTAAAAATCCGGTTCACAGCCATGTGTGCCTTGAAGAAATTCAGTCTGTTCAGGAATACAGCGAACCGGTTGTTCAAAAGGATTCATTGTATTCACTCAAAATTCAGCTTGATAATGCTGTAAGTGAAGAAAGATATGAAGATGCCGCATTAATCAGGGATGAAATAAGAAACAGAGACGATGGAGAATATCTGCCTGATGAAAGAAATAAATAGAAAGAAATCACAGAAAAAAGGGAACGAACAGAAAATGAACGAGATTCTCAATCTTCCATCCTTCTGGACTATCAAAGGTCCATTAAATGATTGTGTACTTTCGAGCAGGGTAAGGCTCGCAAGGAATATGTATCCGGTTTCTTTCCCTCATCTTCTCAAGGAGAATGATCTTGCAGGAATTGAGAAAGCACTGCAGGATTTCTCCGGCAATTCCAAATATTCAGACAATATAATAATCAGCATCAAAGACCTTGATGGAAAAGACAGGCGATATTTGAGGGAACGGAATATTATTACATATGAAATGGAAATCTCTGATATAAGCCATGTTTTGATAAACAGGAAGGATGATTTCTTTATAATGGTAAACGAAGAGGATCATTTCAGGATACAGGTAATAAGACCCGGACTTCAGTTAATGGATTGTTATCGTATTGCAGATACTGTTGATGACGAGCTTAATCGCTTTGTGGATTATGCTTTTTCAAAAGAATATGGATATATATCAGCCTGTCCATCCAATCTTGGAACAGGCTTGAAGGCTTCTGTTATTCTTCATCTTCCTTTAATATCAATGAGAAGAGAACTCACCTCTTTGTCAGGGGATATAAAAAAATCCGGAGGTGAAATAAAGGGTACTCTGGGTGATGGAAATAAAACACTTGGTTCGCTCTATCAGGTTTCCAACAGGGTATCAATGGGTCTCTCTGAAGTTGATATTATAGAACTTATCGATGGCATTGTGCACAGGGTTATAATGCTTGAAGATAAACTCAGAGAAGATTTTCTTTCATCAGCAAGAGCTGAGTTCGAGGACCGGATCTGGCGTTCTTATGCATTGCTTCGGCATGCAAGACGAATATCCTACAGAGAGGCTTTAGAGTATCTTTCAGATGTACGGCTTGGCGTAATTCTTGGATTCCTCAGAAGTATGGAACTGGGAGATGTAAATGACCTGATGGTTAATATCCAGTGGTTTCATCTGCAGAGGAGTGCCGGTCATGTATTCAATAATTCAATTGAATGTGATGAATACAGGGCGGATTTTATCAGAAATTACAGAATCTTCATGGAGAATGCAGATGTTTGAATTTACTAAAAGATCACGTAAAGTGCTTGAAGTTCTTGCTCAGACCGAAGCCCGCAGGTTGAATTCTGACAGTCTGGGGCCCGAACACATCATGATGGCACTTCTCAATGACGAGGATTCAGTTGCTGCGAGAATTATGAAAAATATTGGAGTCAATTTTGACGTCCTCAGGAAAGAACTGGAAGAAACGATAAAAGAAACCGGTTCGACTATAATTCTTGGAAGCATCCCCATTGGGCCAAAATATAAACGTGTTATCGAAATATCCAAAGAAGAGGCAAAAAAGCTAAAGAATTCATATATAGGAACAGAACATCTTTTGCTCGCTCTTTTCAGAGAAGGCTCTCTTTCCGGCATAAGTTCTTTGTCTTCTTCCGGAACGGATTACAATATTGTTAGAAATGAGATATTGAGAGTGCTTGGCGTTAAACTCAATACGGAAAAAGCCAATCCAAGAGTGAAAACAGAAGTAAAACAGCCCATTCTCGATGAATTTACAAGAGATCTTACAAAAATGGCACAGGAAAATCTGCTTGATCCTGTAATTGGCAGGGCAGATGAAATAACCCGTGTTATCAGAATCCTTTCGAGAAAAAGAAAAAACAATCCTGTTTTGATTGGAGAGGCAGGAGTTGGTAAAACGGCAATAGTTGAGGGACTGGCTCAGGCAATAGTAAAAAAACAGGTGCCAGATTCCCTTCAGAATTACAGGCTTCTTTCTATTGATATGGCTGGAATCGTGGCAGGAACAAAATACAGGGGAGAGTTTGAAGACAGGCTCAAAAAAATTGTAAAAGAGATTCAGGCTTCAAATGACATTATTGTATTCATTGATGAAATTCATACTATTGTCGGGGCAGGCGCTGCTGAAGGTGCTATTGATGCTGCAAATATTCTCAAACCTGTTCTGGCGCGTGGAGAATTTCAGTGTATTGGAGCAACAACACTTAATGAGTACAGGCTTTACCTTGAAAAGGATGCAGCTCTGGCCAGAAGGTTTCAGACTGTTTTTGTTGATGAACCGGGTATTGAGGATTCAATAGAAATACTGAAGGGACTCAGGGAAAAGTATGAAGAACACCACAAGGTTGAATACGAGGATGAAGCCCTGGAAAAAGCCGTATATCTTTCGCGAAGGTATATCAATGACAGATTTCTTCCGGACAAGGCTATAGATGTAATAGATGAAGCCGGAGCAATGGCCAGACTTGATAATCATGATCTTCCAACGGATATTCTGATGATTGAACATGAAATTGATGAGCTCAATTCCCGAAAAAATGAACTGGTTTTTGCCCAGGAGTATGAACAGGCTGCATCTGTGAGAGATCTCATTATTGAAAAAAAAGAAATCATGGCGGCAAAACTGGAAGACTGGAAAGAAAAGAGAAACGATTACGTTATTCTTGTCAGTGCGAGCCGTATTTCTGAAGTAATTTCAGAGAGTACAGGCATCCCCATAAAAGAACTTGAGTCAACAGAAACCGAAAAGCTTATCAATATGGAGGCTGAACTTCATAAGCGAGTAGTAGGGCAGGAGAAAGCGATTGAAGCCGTTAGCCGTGCAATAAGGCGATCAAGGCTTGGAATCGGCAAGGCAAACAGACCAAAGGGATCTTTTATTTTTCTCGGACCAACCGGAGTTGGAAAAACAGAGCTTGCGAGATCCCTTGCGGAATTTCTTTTTGCCGATGAAAAAAATATGGTTCGTCTTGACATGTCCGAATATATGGAAAAGCATTCTGTTGCAAAACTTATTGGCGCTCCTCCCGGGTATGTTGGATATGAAGAGGGAGGACAACTTACTGAAAAAATCAGACGAAGGCCTTATGCAATAGTGCTTTTCGATGAAATAGAAAAAGCTCATCCTGATGTATTCAATCTCCTGCTTCAGGTTCTTGAAGAAGGAGAACTTACCACCAGTTCCGGCAGCACCGTAAGCTTCAGAGACACCATTATTATTCTCACATCAAATATAGGCAGCAGGTTCTATGAAAATTCATCAAGGCTGGGATTCATTGACTATGCTGATGAAAATGACCACGAGCTGATCGATGAAGAATTGAAAAAAGCTTTCCCTCCGGAATTGCTGAACAGGATTGATGAGATTATTCATTTTCATAAGCTTGAGAAGAAACATTTCAAGTCTATCGTTGAAATTATGCTGAATACAATCTCAGAAGATCTGTCGAGGAACCGAATATTTATTGATTTTTCCGCTGGTGTAAAAAAGCATTTTTCAGAAATGGGATTCAGTGAAATGTATGGGGCCAGAAATCTCAGAAGACTGATTCAAAGAGAACTTGAAGATGAACTTGCTGTTGAAATAATGAAATCCGGCAGAAGTGATAATCTCGAAGTGAGCGTGATAATGAGAGGAAAGGGGTTGCATTTCAGGATTCATCTTATCGATGAAAATGGTAAAGACAAAAAAGAGGCTGTATTGCCAGGAGGTTCTGTTGGCTCTTAAGCCGTATAATGTCTGCGAGCGGTAAACTAAAATTTTCAAAATACACACATTAAAACACCACCATAATATATTTATCTTTCCAGTAATTCCATTAAACAGATGTGAATCCCCCTGATTTTTTCTTGACAGATATTTTGATTCTAAATACTTTAACTATACTAAAGGAGATTAAGTATTGATTAAAAATGAAATCAGATACAGGTTTGGTGACAAGCTTAGAGAGATAAGAGAAAAACGTGGTTATACCCTTAAGCAGGTAGCTCATCAGGCAGGCGTAAGCGAAAGTCTTGTATCTCAAATCGAAAGAAACAGAGTGTCTCCTTCAATAGATACTTTGCTCAATATTGCTGAAGTTCTTGAGCTTGATGTTGACTATCTTTTTTCCGATTACAGGCAGAAGAGAAATGCGGATCTTGTCAGAAAGGATAAAAGAAAGAGTATCATTGAAAATAATGTTAAATATACTCAGCTTTCATTAATCGCGGGTGATAATGATCAGTATTCAATTGAAGCCTATGAGATAGAGATAAAACCCGGAGCAGAGCAGGGTAGTGTTGATTACGGACATACAGGAAAGGAACTTGGCATAATAATCGAAGGCAGGGGTGAGCTTTTATACGGAAGTGAAGTCTATGAACTTGATGAAGGAGACAGCATATCGTTTTCATCTGATATTCCGCATTTGCTCAAGAACAGCAGTGATAAACCACTTCGTGCTATATGGGTTGTCACTCCACAAAAAAATATGATTTTCAGAAAATAAAGAAAGGAGGATAAAGATGGGAAGAACAATTGCAGAGAAAATTTTCGATATTCACAGGGTTGAAGAACTATCAGGAAGTATTCATGTTCTTAAACTTGATGCGGTATTCTGTCATGAGATAACAACTCCAATAGCAATAAATGACCTGGTCGCCAGAAAAAAAGACCGTGTGTTTGATCACTCAAAGATAAAGGTGGTAATAGATCACGTTACTCCGGCAAAGGATTCGAAAACAGCCATGCAGGGGAAAATCCTTCGTGACTGGGCCAGAAGAAACAAAATTGAGGATTTCTTCGATATTGGAAGAAACGGTGTCTGTCATGCAATATTTCCTGAAAAGGGTTTCAGCAGGCCGGGATATACAATTATTATGGGAGATTCCCATACCTGTACACATGGAGCATTCGGCGCATTCGCAGCAGGAGTGGGTACGACCGATCTCGAAGTGGGAATTCTTAAGGGTGTGTGCACATTTAAAACACCGCATACCATGAAAATAAATATTACAGGAAATCTTAAGCCGGGAGTTTATGCGAAGGATATCATTCTGGCGCTTATTGGAAAAATAGGTGTTAATGGTGCAACAAACAGGGTTATGGAATTTACAGGTCCGGTTGTGGACAATATGAGCATGGAATCGAGAATGACACTCTGCAATATGGCGATTGAGGCAGGCGGCACATCCGGAATATGTTATCCTGATGAAGTAACACTGGAATATCTCTGGGAATTTATTAAAGATGATTATAAGGATAAAGAAGCAGCCCTGAATGAATTCAAAGACTGGAAATCAGACCCTGATGCAGTTTATACTGATGAGATGGAATTTGATGTAAGCGATCTTGAACCGGTTGTAACTTTCGGATACAAGCCCGACCAGGTAAAAACCGTAAAGGAAATGACCGGAACGAAAATTGATCAGGTATATATAGGATCATGCACAAACGGAAGAATCGAGGATCTTAGAATTGCAGCGGATGTACTCAGGGGAAAAACCATTGATCCTTTTGTTAGAGGAATTGTTTCACCTGCAACACCTGAAATTTTTAAAAAGGCAGATGAGGAAGGCATAATAAAGATATTTATGGATGCAGGGTTCTGTGTAACGAATCCAACCTGCGGAGCCTGCCTGGGGATGAGCAATGGTGTTCTAGCTTCTGAAGAGGTATGTGCTTCAACAACAAACAGAAATTTCAATGGCAGGATGGGGGCAGGAGGAATGGTGCATCTGATGAGTCCTGCAACAGCGGCAGCATCAGCAATTACAGGTTCTATAACAAACTCCGAAATATTCAATTCAAAGGGAGAAAAATAATGAAACAATTCAATGGAAAGGTTCTGTTTCTTGACAGATCAGATATAAATACAGACGAAATCATCCCTGCCAGGTATTTGACAGAGAATACCAAAGAAGCTCTCAGGCCGTATCTGCTCGAAGATCTTTCGCTTGGCGGATTCAGCAATAGTAAGGATCTTGATGGAGTGAATGTCATTGTATCAAGGTCAAATTTTGGATGCGGGTCCTCAAGAGAACACGCGCCATGGGCTTTTGAAGTAAACGGAATTAATCTTATCATAGCCGAAGGTTTCGCGAGGATTTTCAGACAGAATATGTATAATAATGGAATGATGGCAGTAGAACTCTCTCCTGAAGAGATTGACATGCTCTTTGAAACCTTTGCAGGAAAAGAAACCAGTGTTGAAGTGAATGCCGGTTCGGGAAAATTTATATTCAGTTCAGGAGAAGTAATAGAAGAACTTGATTTTACTATATCAGGATTTGATCTGGATCTCGTAAAATCAGGAGGCTGGGTTGAATATGCTGACACAAGGTACTGAAACAGCGAAAGCGCCTTACTGTATTGGCGCTTTCAGTTAAGCATTTTGATGTTTCCGCTTTCTGTAATATCTCCCTTTATTCTGAATGGGATTACATACCATCTGCCTTTCAGGTATTTCCTGAGGCTCATAACAGCAGGCCTTGGAATATCCTGTATGAAATGATCAGTAAACTCGAGATTTACCTGCATCCTTGGTGTCTGAAGTTTTCTGGTGAGAGGGCCTTCGAGTTTAAGCCTTATATTTTCTGATTTAAATACAAATGATTTTATATTATATGCATTTCCCATTATTTCAGCATTTCCGTATATCCTCGAAAATTCGAGGTCTTTCAGCTTGAATCTTAATTCTGATAGCCATATACCAAGACCATTCTGTATCCCGGTATTCACTACCTTACCGCTGTCGATTGTAAATTCAACATGGCCTTTGGCTTTTTCCAGCAGGTTTGTTGAAATCGGAAAAGACAGATTTATCCTTCCTGAAGCAATACCAAAAAAACGGTTTGAAAACTGAGAATCTATGGATGCAAGATCCTGAACCTTGATATTTCTGAAGTTCAGATTGCTCTGAGCTCTGAACGGATGTTTGGAAATGTCAATATTGCCTGTTCCGTTGATTTCACCTGAGTGTAAATTCCCGGCTATTCTTCTAGCGTTTATTTTTCCACCTGAAATCATGTAGTTCAGTCCGAGATTTTTGATGGTAAATTTATCGATTTTAAGGGTTTTTACATTCAGATTTCCTGAAATTGTAACAGGTATATTTATCTGAGTTCCCGTGTTATTATTTTCAGACAGAAGAGTATCAGGATTGAAGTAATCAGTATTAGCATTTATAAAAAGTCTTTTGAAATCCGGATCAGTGCATGCAATTGATGCTGTTACGGGATGGCCGCCTACCTTTAGCCTGATTGATTCTTTTTTAAAAACATTATTTTTAATTGAAATATCAGTGTTTATGCCGGAGACAATGTTTTTAGTTCTGTCATATCCTCCATTCTTAATTACTGCGTCACAATTGATCTTTCCCGCCCTGTATGAAACCGAGCCATTTATTTTGCCATAGATTTTAGCAGGTATGAATTTCACCAGAGGCCTTGCATCACTAACAAAAACATCAAGATCTGTAGCTTCAAAGTCATATATTATCCCGGAAGTGTTGAAGAAGAATTTTTTAATGAATGCACCTGATGACCCTGTCTTTGCAGTTGCCCCGGATATAAAAACATTCTTCTTGTTTATGTCTACTGTGCAGTATCCGTCAGCAAATACCATGTTTTTTGAATTTATCAGAGTTGATGATGCTTTTGCAAATCCTTTGACTTCATCTTCTGTAAGAACAAGGTCTGTAATTTCACCTGACACTACATGAAATGGCTGTGCAGGCTGGGTATCAGCCCACATATAAACCCATAGAAGTGAAACATTTTCCACTCCGGCTTTCCCTGTAATGCGAAATTTATTGTCTTTGATTTGAAGCAGAAGTTCAGGCTTTACAATGCCCCTTTTTAAAGGAAGTCTGATAGTACAGTCTGTAATATCAACTAAACTGTTATTATTATGCAGCCTGAAAGATGATGTCAGGTTGTATGTTCCTTCAAGGGGTTTGAAAATATTCTTCGGTTTTATAATGCTTATTTCAGCATCTTCGAGTTTGATTCTCGATATTTTCATATCGATTGATGATTTTTCCTTTTGTTCAGGAATTGATTTAATAAAGGATTCTATATTTGTTTTTCCATTCTCGTCAAATTCGACATTTAATTTAAATTTATTGAGGTATATCTGGTCAATGTTGAGTTTTCTTTGAATCAATGCCAGAACTGAAAACCCGAGCTTGGCATCTTCGGCACTGGCAATTATTGATGATTCTGCAGTAGTATCTGAATACAACTTTATTCCCTTGAGAGTGATACCCTTCAGGCTGTATTTTAATTCGTGAATGTCGATTTTCTTATTGAGGCTGGTACTGATATTTTCTACTATAAGATCCCTGAGCTTTTCTTCGGGATAAAAATAAATGAAAATTGCTGCACCTGCAGAGATTATGACAATTAATGAAAGTATGATTACGGTTGTATATTTAAATATTTTTATTGGCTTCACGTTTTCTTTCCATAACAGATTTCTTCTTGTAAAAGTGCACAGTTTTTTCAAGTTCCTGCAGATCTGTGCAGATAATTTTACCTTCCTGAAGCATCATGGATTTATCTTCGAGAAGCTGTACTATCAGAATGTCGCCTTTTTCAGGAGGAAGGCCAACCATATTAATTAATTCCTTTGAACCAAATTCAAAGTTATGAGGCTGTTTTGGAACAATGGGTGTTTTCTGTTTCTCAATCTGAATAAGCAGGGTGTCATAGATTCTTCCGATTTCATCCCTTATCATGAGGTTCTCCAGCTGTCTGTAAGCTGTCCAGATCCTTTCACTCAGAAGCTGAATCAGTTTTGTTGCAAGCTGAGGTTGTGCCTGAACCATTGTTTCAAAGTTGGATTTGTTGATTGCGAGAACAGAAACTTCTCCAAAACTGATTGCTGATGCGCTTCTTGGTTTATTGTCGAGCAATGCCATCTCACCGAAAATATCTCCGGGATTTAAAACAGCAAGGAGGACCTCTTCATCCACAATTTTTGTTATTTTGACTTTACCTTTTTGTATAATATAGAGCTCATATCCAGGTTCATATTCACTGAATATCATTGTATTGTCTCTGTAGGTTCGGTTCATACTTCCGGCTTCAGGCATGGCTGGGGCTTTGTATGGAGCTTTCATTGTTTTGAGTTTCAGGAGAGCATTGTCACGGTTCTGACCGCCCGGGCAGTGTTCAATATATTTCTGAAAGGCATATACAGCATGATTTATTGACCGTTTTTTCAGGTAATACTCGCCAGTGTGATAGAGATGAGAGGGATCTTCAACAATATTGTTTTTAAATGTAAGCCGGGTAATTGCCTGATCAAAGTCCCTCAGCTTTCGGCTGAAGAATCTTATAATTTTCATTGCCACTGTCGGATTCTTCTGAATCAAAAGACCGAACATATCCTTCTCAACTGAAATCAAAGATACGTTTTCAAGTGCAATAGCACTCTCAATCCGGGCATGACCGCTCATGCAGGAAACAACACCAAAAAAATCACCGGGTCCAAGAACTGAAGATGGCTCTTCTGTAATCACAGGATTTTCTTTGGAAATTTTTACTTTACCCTTCAGGATAATATAAAAATTATGGGAATTCTTTTTCCCTTCTATAATTATAAATGAGTTTGCCGCATAATTCTCGACTTTAAATTGATTGGCTGTCATGCGTCCTCTTTATCTTGAAGCGAATAATTTTCTATTAAACAATCCTCTTTTTGTAAATCGGAATATTTCTTTAAGATTGTCATCTTTTTTATTGAGTGATTCAAGAAGTAATTTCAGTTATAAGTATCTGAAAGTCATTTTATCTTGAATGTACAATATGCGGTAAAATCCGGCTTTAGTCAATTACATTTCATATGATGATAAATTTGCTCTGAGTGAAGCGCTAATATCAAATTTGCTATTCAATGAGCTTTTTAAGCCTGTGAAGTTCGTTAAGGGCATCTACAGGTGTGACATTCTCTATATCAATATTTTTAATTGCCATTATCACATTGTGATTCGCAGCATTGAAAATCTCAAGCTGCTCTGATTCCTCTTCATTGTTCTTTTTATTTTTGGTTTTTTTTATACTATTACTGTTCTCAAGTTTTTGCAGAATTGTTTTCGATCTTGTTATAATCTGTGAAGGAATTCCGGCAAGGTTTGCAACATGTATTCCATATGATTTATCTGCTGCTCCTTTTACCACTCTGTGAAGGAAATCAACACCATCGAGGTGTTCCTTTACCAGAACGTTGTAGTTTATTATCCCTTTTTTTGATCCCAGTTCAGTAAGTTCATGATAATGGGTTGCAAACAGTGTTTTGGCTTTGAGATATCTTGATATATATTCAACAATTCCCCAGGCAATAGACAAACCGTCATATGTACTGGTCCCTCTGCCGACTTCATCCATTACAACAAGGCTTTTCTCTGTTGCATTATTCAATATGTTTGCTGTTTCATTCATTTCCACCAGGAAAGTGGATTCTCCCCTGGAAATATTATCAGAAGCTCCGATTCTGGTAAAGATTCTGTCTGCAATAGACATGTCAGCTTCTCTTGCCGGTACGAATGAACCGATCTGTGTCATTAGCTGTATTATCGCGCACATCCGTATGTAGGTTGATTTACCTGACATGTTAGGCCCTGTTATAATCATTATCAGGTTTTCAGTTGAATCAAGATGAATATCATTGGGGATGAAGACTTCCTGGGTGAAATATTTTTCTACAACAGGATGTCTTCCTTCGGTAATCGTGGTTCTTCCTTCGTCATTTACCATGGGCCTTGTAAGGTTGTTCATAAGGGCAGCCAGTGACAGTGAATTAAAGAAGTCGATTTCGGCAATCAGTTCTGCTGTTTTCTGCAGCTCCTGTTTTTTTTGTAGAATAGCATCCTTCAGTTTCTCTATTTCCTTCTTCTCTGTTTCTATGATTTTTTCAGATGCTGAAAGAACTTCAGATTCAAATTTCTGAAGCTTCTCTGTGGTATATCTCTCGGAGCCCACCAGTGTCTGTTTCCTGAAGTATTCTTCCGGGATCGCTGCAGACTGAGCCTTGCTAACTTCGATGTAGTACCCGAGAACCCTGTTGTACTTAATTTTCAGGGTGTTTATTCCAAGGCGTTTTTTTTCCTCTTCCTGGTATTCGAGTATCCAGTTCTTCCCATTTGTCTTGAGCTCATAGAGATGATCAAGGTCAGGATTGAATCCTTCGCGAATTACGCGACCATGTTCAGGTGATATTGCTGGTTCGTCCATAACTGCATTCCTGATTATTTCGACCAGGTTATGCAGATCTGATATTCCTGATGCAATTTTTTTAATTTCATCCTGAGGCTGTTCAGAAAGCAGTTCCTTGAGTTTGAGAGACTCGGAAACCGAATTCGCAATAGCAATGAAATTTCTGGGGAAAATCCTCCCCATTGAAAATCTTGTAAGCAGCCTTTCAATGTCATGAATTTTTTTTAGTTTTTCCTGGAGCAACGATGTAAGGTCGTGGTAACCGGTGAGATACTGAACAATGTCCAGCCTTTTCCCGATGTCATTTTTATCAAGAAGGGGCTGGAGTATCTCTATCTCGAGTTTCCTTTTACCCATTGCGGTTGACGTGTGATTCATCAGGGAAAGCAGGGTGCGTTTGTCTGTTCCGTCCTGCTGATTTCTTACCAGCTCAAGGCTGGTTATGGTTGCATCGTCAAGTGACATGCGTTCGTTTTTCTCGGACTTTTTAGGATATTTAAGATGATTGATTTCAGTCCGGTGAGTTTCGGTAAGGTACTGAATGATCGATCCGGCGGATATTATATCGAGCTCGTCAATTATGCCAAGACCTTTTGTCCCGACAATACCATAGGTTTCACATATCAGGTTTTTCATGTAGTCATGGTCGTATAGCCATTCGTTTATTTTATAAACAGGAATATTTTTAGAACTGATTATATCTGAGAAAATTCTGTCTTTATCCTGGCCTGTTTCTCTCATAACGATCTCTGTTGGCTGAAAACGGGCTATCTGCCCCCGGAAAAGTTCAGGTGATTTATTGATTGCCGAAAGATGGAAGTCTCCGGTTGAAATGTCGACAAAAGCAAGGCCGATTTTTTTTTCGTCTACAATGATCGATCCAAGAAAATTGTTCGCATCCGACTGGAGTAGGTTTGATTCGATGAGTGTACCTGGAGTTATAATTCTGACAACATCTCTTTTTACTATTGTCCCCTGTGACGGAACGCTTTCCATCTGTTCACAGATAGCAACTCTTCTGCCTGCCTTGATGAGCCTTCCGATATAATTTTCCGCGGCATGGTATGGAATTCCACACATGGGAACATCGTTCTGTCTTGATGTCAGGGCAATATCAAGAATCTTTGATCCTGCCTCTGCATCCTCAAAGAACATTTCGTAAAAATCACCCATACGGAAAAAGAGAATTTCATTTCTGTATTTCTTTTTGATTTCCATATACTGTTTCATCATGGGGGTAAGTCTGGAATTCATCTCATTCTCCATATATATATTTTTTTGAACCATCAGTGTGAACCCTGACTATCTTACCGTTGATTCCCTCTTCTTCTGCGAGCCTTATTCTTCCCAGGAGGGCCTTCTCGGCAGTTGGATACGTTCCCGAATACAGAATGAATCCTGTCTTTAGCTGAACCATGTGAGTTTTGCCATAAGCGGAAATTATTTTCTTAATCTGGTTTGCTCTTTTAAAACTGTCAAAAGGGCCGACAGAAAGAGAGAAGAACGTGTCTTTGTTTTGTTTGCTGTTCAATGGAAGTTCAGGTTTTATCTCGATAGAATCCCTTGCTTGAATGGTCTTTTCTCCAGGCATGTATGGAACTCTTTTGGGTTTGTGAATTATAATTTCTCTGATGTTCTTTTTGGCATACAGGGCTTCCGGTGACCCTGGATATTTTTCTATAAGATCTGAAAAAGCAGAATATGCTTTGCTGTAATCCTGTGTGCTTTTATAAAAGCTTCCTGCAAGAAACAGTGCGGATGGATAAATATCTGATTCATCGAATCCGATGAGGAGTTCCCTTAAAGAGTAAATGTATTTTCTCGATAACCCGGTCATTTTTTTATCTATATAGGCTGAAGCAAGCCTGCTTTTTGCCATTGATTTGTATTCATGATTTCTGTCTGTAAAATTTTTACTTTCTCTTGCTGCGTCATCATAATCGCCAAGATTTATGCACGCGTGAATGTACATAAGAGTAAAATCAGGATTGTTTCTGCTCTTCGGATATTTCTTTAAAGCAGCAGAGGATTCATCTTTCAGTTCATTCCAGTTTGAAAGAAGACACATGATTTCACATATTCTCATTGCTGCTTCGTCATTTCGCTTATAGTAGCGGTAATTATCTAAAACAACCCTGAATAGTTTTATTGCAGTAAGTGGAGATTTTTCATTTACTGCTATCATGTAGCGCACATCAGGTATTGATTTACTTCCGGGATATTTCTTTAAAAAACGACGGGAGAGTTTCAGTGCTGCATCGGATTTATTCGAGTATGTCATTTTTGAGATTTCATTTAGCAGTTCTTTCTCAGACCCATACAATAATGACGATGAAAGAATGCCTGATATAATTATTATTGACCTGAATTTACGCAAGTGTTCTACCCTGGAGAGTCGAGCCTTTAAGTCCTGTGATTTCTATTTCGACCATTTTCCCGATCAGGTCTGCCGTACCGGGAATTATGACCGGATGATTGAGAAATGTTTTGCCAAGCAATTCATTTGTAGATCTTTTGCTCATTCTTTCAACAATTATTTTATCTCTTGTGCTGATTCTTGATTCGAGTTTCTCTGTGCCGATTTTTCTCTGGAGTTTTATGAGAGTGTTTAACCTTGCAATTTTTTCATCCCTTGTGAGAGATTCCTTAAAGGAGAAGGATGGGGTTCCTTCCCTGGGTGAGTATGCATACATGAAGGCATCATCAAAAGCGATTTCATCCATTCTTCTGAGGGTTTCATTGAAATTATCTTCTGTTTCTCCGGGGAATCCAACAATCATATCTGTTGTTATTGAATATGATGAAAGTTCAGTTCGGATTTTTTCTACAATTTCCATGTAGTGCGCAACAGTATATTTTCGGTTCATCAGTTTCAGAACGGTGTCTGATCCGCTCTGAAGAGGCAGGTGAATCGATCTTGATATGTTTTCATGATCTTTAATAACATCAACAATTTCATGTGAAAAATCCATAGGATGAGATGTAAGAAAATTGATTCTTTTCAGTCCCGGTATTTCTGCTGTTTTTTGCAGGAGTTTCCAGAAGGGGATATCCTCAGAATTAATATTGTACTGATTGACATTTTGTCCGAGGAGAGTAATTTCAATCAACCCTTTTGACGCCAGGATTCTTATGTATTCAAGTATTTTCTCAGACGGGAATGATATCAGTTTTCCCCTGACGTATGGAACTATGCAGTAGGAACAGAAATTTTCACACCCATGTGTAATTGTTACCCAGCCGTGCCAATCTGCTGTGTCGTGTTCTTCGGCCATACTCATGTTCAGCCTTTCGCAGAAATCATGGGTGTCGAATGATGTATAAGATTTCTGTTTATTGTTTGCGAGAAATTCATTTACCAGCCTGCCTGTGGACGGGGACTGGTAAGTACCTATTACCAGGTCTGCTTTTTCAGACTCTGTGAGAATATTGCCGATTCTCTGTGCCATACATCCGGTAACAACAATAATTCCGTTTCTGGAGCTCACTTCCTTTCTTATTGCATTTATCCGTGCAATCACTCTGTCTTCAGCGTGTTGCCTTACTGAACAGGTGTTGAAAATGACAATATCTGCATCCTGATCCGAATTTGTTTTCACATAACCTTCTGCCGCCATTGAGTGATCAATCAGTTCCGAGTCGCTTCGGTTCATCTGACAGCCAAAGGTATTTATGTGATATTTTAAACGCATATTATTCAAGTCCTGTTTTTTTGTAGATTGCATCAATGTTCTTCAGGTATCTTTCAAGATTGAATATTGCATCCATTTCTTCATTGCTGATTTTTTCAGATACAACTGAATCCGCAAGCGCAAGCTCTTTTAAACTTCCTTCCCGTTTCCATACTCTCATTGCAAGAGTCTGTACTATTTTATATGCGTCCTCTCTTGTGAGTCCTTTTTCGATTAACTTTAAAAGTAATGACTGTGAGTAGAAGAGACCACCGGTTCTGTTGATATTTTCCATCATATTTTCAGGATAAACATGAAGGTTATTAATAACAAAAACCATCTTGTCGAGCAGGTAATCAAGGGCAATTGTGGAGTCGGGAAGGGTGACTCTTTCGGCTGAGGAATGTGAAATATCTCTTTCATGCCAGAGTGTCATATTGTCGAGCGCTACATTGAGGTTGGATTTAATCACTCTCGAGAGACCTGTCACTCTTTCGCAGGTTACCGGATTTCTCTTATGAGGCATTGCAGATGATCCTTTTTGTCCTTTTTGAAAAGGCTCTTCCACTTCACGTACTTCGGTTCTCTGGAGATGACGTATCTCAGTGGCAAGCTGATCGAGGCTTCCGGCGGTAATTGCAAGTGCTGCCATATATTCGGCGTGTCTGTCTCTCTGTATAACCTGTGTTGATACCGGATCTGGCTTGAGTCCCAGTTTTTCGCATACTTCTTTTTCAATTTCAGGAGATACATTGCTGAATGTTCCAACTGCTCCAGAGAGTTTACCAAAGGTGATATTTTCAACTGCTCTTTTTATTCTTTCACGGTTTCTTTTGAATTCTTCGTGGTAAAGTGCCATCTTTACGCCAAATGTAGTAGGCTCGGCATGAACTCCGTGGGATCGTCCCATACACACGAGATCTTTATATTTTAATGATGCATTTCTGAGAGATTCAATGAGAATGTCAATGCCCCTGAGAATTATATCTCCTGCCTGCTTCATCTGGAGGCACAGGGCTGTATCCCCCACATCGCTTGATGTAAGGCCATAGTGGATGTGCCTTCCGGCAGGGCCGACATTTTCATTTACTGCTGTTAAAAAAGCGATCACATCATGATGAACTTCACTTTCTATTTCGAGAATCCTTTCAACATCAAAGTCTGCCTTTTCTTTTATTATTTTAAGATCTTCTTTAGGGATAATTCCCCTTTCTGCATATACTTCACATACAGCAATCTCTATATCAAGCCAGATCCTGAATTTGTTTTCAAGGTCCCATATTCCGGCAATTTCTTTTCTTGAATATCGTGGTATCATATTTTTTCCTCTGTTGATGTTTTAAATTTCATTGAATAAAGGTTTTGAAGTAAACTGAGAGTTTTTTCAGTGGTTACATCCTCTGATGCTTAGACTAATTCAGGCAAATCAGTCTATAATTCAAGTTTTTTTCGGTAAACAGGAATAAAATAGGCAAAAGACTCATGTGTGGTGTCAATGTGTTAAAAACAATTGATTTATCATTATTGCTAATGGGTATAATCGAGACTAAAGTCTGATTGTAGTGTAAATTTTGATCATTTCATGATTTGTCGTTTTTTGCTTTATACATATTGATATCTGCTGTTTTTATAAGCGCATCGATTGTATCTCCATCTTCAGGGTATATAGCGCTTCCCATTGTGAAACTTGTGTGAAGAACCAGCTTTCCGCAAAGATAAGGCGCTTTAAAGGCATTGCTCAGTTTATCAACAAAGACAGCGAGATCTTTTTCTGATTCAATATCAGGCAGAAGAATGATGAATTCATCGCCTCCGGACCTTACAACCGAGTCTGTTTCTCTCATCAGCTTGAGAAGACGCTGCGCAATTCTCTGCAGGAGCATATCACCGATTTTATAGCCATATGTGTTATTAACGTATTTGAATTTATCCAGATCAATCATTATAACAGCAAGTTTTTTCTCATAACGCCTGGCCCTTGCAATCGCCATTGAGAACCGGTCTGTGAAAAAGGTTCTGTTTGGTAAGCCTGTAAGGTGGTCATGGAATGACATGGAATGGATTTTAATAGTCATGGACCTGGTTTTGGCGATGAAAAAACCTGTGCTTACTGAAAAAGCTATACCTGCCAGTAATATTAGAATTGCAAGTGAACTTACTCCAAACCAGCCGTTTTTAGGTACTGCTGCAATTTCTATTATTCCGCCGGGGACTCTGACAGAGGCTATTGTGGATTCTGTATTGAAAAGCGCATGATTACCTCTGACGCTCTTTATTTTTTCTCCGGTTTTTATCCTTATTGCAACATCCAGCGAGTGATCTGTTTTTTCCATAAGCCTGCTGATCGATACTCCTGTAATTATCTCCCCTGAACCGATCTTTAACGAAAGTATGAGCAGATCATCATTGTTGTATTCTAAATTTGTGATGTTTCTGTTTGAGGAATTATATTCGATTTCGAGCCCTGTGATTTTTTTTATAAGTATTTCATCAGGGGGGGATGTGTGGCCGTGTAACAGAATGCTGTTTTTCCGGGTAGCGCTGAATATTGTAGCTGAATTCTTTTTGACAAAATCAGTCATGACCCTGTTTGTATTATTACCTGCAAGGGATTTGCCTGTTCCTCCTGCTTCAATTATATCGAACAGTTCAATCGAGGAGTTGAGTTCCTTATCCAGTTTAAGAGCAATGGTTTTCGCACCGGAGATGGTTTTTAACCTGTTAAAGGACTGGTAGTCAAGTACAAGCAGAATGAATATCGCAATTGTAATAAGAGTAAAGATAGAGGCGGCAGTAAAACCTGCGAAAGAGGGTGATTTTCTTTTCTTCATAACGGATTCCTGAGAGTATGTATTTCAATCAGTTTATAGTATAAACTTTTTTTCTTATCAGGACATGAACCGCGGCGAACATAGCCTGACCCTGGAAATCATTTATCGGTATGAAAACTAATATATTATGGTATACTTAACAAATAAAAATTTGCATGTCAATACTGTTTTTGTTTATATTGTCAGTATTTATTCCTGATCTTTATAAACTTTACTATAGAAGGGAGCGCTCTATTATATGCGTACTTTGCTTGTAGTGCAGTAATTTTCTTTCAGTCAGATTAAAAAACAGTATAAACCCGTATCATGAATAGTTTTATATTAATCATGTATAAACACAGGAAAACCTCTAAAAATTATATGTTTATAATTCCAATAAATTATAACTACTGTTAAAAT
>CAZEJW010000046.1:0-16927 GCA_964512685.1 uncultured Leptospirales bacterium
AATTTTGTTGTAGCTGAAAAGCCTCAGGGAATGAATTATTTTCGCTGGATGAAAACAGGTTG
Organism: uncultured Leptospirales bacterium; assembly: GCA_964512685.1. Taxonomy (GTDB): domain Bacteria; phylum Spirochaetota; class UBA4802; order UBA4802; family UBA5550; genus CAZEJW01. The sequence goes on from CAZEJW010000046.1 coordinate 63, forward strand.
CAGAACTTATTTGAATCATTTAAAAGGAGAGAGTTGCCTGGTTGAAAACGATTGAGATTGTCTGAAACAACAAATATCTTTAATCGACCATTGAGTGCATGGGCACCGCTAACAACTGCAACCCTCAGATAAATATCATTTCCTTTCAATCGAGTATTTCCAGAACCACTCTTTTTCCGGTTTTTGTTGCAGAGGCATTGATAATTGTCCGAATTGCTCTGGCTATTCTTCCATGTTTACCAATTACTTTTCCAATATCTTCTTTCACAACTTTGAGCTCAAGAATCGTTGATTTTTCACCTTCAATTTCATTAATCTCAACCTGATCAGGATTGTCCACGAGAGATCTCACCATGTAACCAACCAGCTCTTTGTAATTCATCACCGCCTCCTATCAAAAAAAAGAAATATCATCCATTTACATTTTTGAACTTCTGCCAGATCCCAGCCTTTTTCAATTGGTGAAGTATTGTATCTGTTGGTTGAGCTCCTTCGTTGAGCCATTTTAATACTTTTTCTTCATCAACATAGAATTGTTCGCCATCAACTATTGGCTGGTAGCGGCCAAGCTGTTCGATCACTCCTCCGTCTCTTTTCTTCCTTTCATCAACCGCGACAACTCTATAGAAGGGTTTTTTCTTAGTACCAAATCTCTGTAAGCGTATTTTAACCGCCACTTTACGTACCTCCTCATAATATTAGGGAGTAAATTATTTAATTACCTTGTTTTTTGTCAACTTAAAATGCTGACAGGGCAAAATTAATCCACCAAACCCCTGTGTGTTTTACCGGCAGTATGACAGCAAAGCTGTGGGTATGTCCATATTTGCCGGGTTGTTTTGCTTCTGTTAGATTAACGGAATCCTCAGGTAGGATAACCAGCTTCTTTTTTTAAATTCATTACATTTTCATTAATTTTTCCGTTTTTAAATGCTGAACTCCCAGCAATGATAAGTTTTGCACCTGCATCCGTTACTTTTGAAATGTTTTCCTGGTTTATACCGCCATCCACTGCTATTATAATATCCTGCATGTTGTTTTTTTCAAGAAATTCATTCAGCCTTTTAATCCTGCCAACTGCTGTCTCCATGAATTTTTGTCCGTAAAATCCCGGGTCAACTGACATTATGAGAACCATATCAAGATAGGGAATGAGGTCAAAGATATTCTCTACGGGTGTAGCCGGATTGAGTGCTATTCCGGCCTTTATGCCATTCTCTTTAATTATGGTGAGCAGTCGTGCAGGGAATTTAGTGCTTTCGTAATGTATTGTTATGCCCCATGGCTTCAGTGCGATGTATTTATCAACAGAATCTTCAGGTCTTTCGATCATTAAATGGATTTCAAAAGGAATGTCGGTATTTTTGCCGAGATCGTCAATAAAACCGGGTCCAAATGTAAGATTTGGAACGAAGTTTCCATCCATTACATCCATATGAAGAAGGTCGATTTTATTGCTGTCGAAAGTCTTTACTTCTTCACCTATTCTGGAAAGATCGGTAGCAATGATTGATGGAGATATGAGTATATTATTCAACATTGATTCCTGACACCCTTATGATTTTATTATCGTGAGTAATGGTAATTTTTGCATTCCCGGTTCTTTCGAAAACAAAAAGTATTGTCTGTCCAGGCTTCATATTTTTCGAGAAGCGAATCCTTTTTGATTTGTTGTCTTCTATATATGCTTCATACAATCCGGCTTCCCCAGTCTCAGGTATTTTGTAGAAATATTTTTCATAAGCCGTATAGGGATGCTCTTTCAGTGGGTACCATTTTATTGTGAGATTGACAGTGTCCCCTTTTTTTATGCTTTGTCTTGCGTATGGAGTGTGGGTGAGGATTTTTCCGCTTTCATTTATATTCCAAGTATTGACGATTTCTTCATTGATGATAACTCCCAGAGAGGATACCAGGTCATATGCCAGGTCTATCGATTGGCCTGCAATTCGCGGCATTCTCATGTCAGGATCTTTTTTGCCGTTTGAAACAAGCAGGTTTATTTTATTGTCAGGCGTTATGTTCTGGCCGGGTTCGGGGCTTTGAGCAATGACAATATTTGCCGGAGTTTTATCTGATTTTATATATGATATTACTCCGGTACTCAATGATATTGTTCTCTCATGGTAGTGTATGTTTTTAAGTTTGTTTATTGCAATGGGAAGGTCGGTTCCAACTACATTGGGTACTGATATATTGAATCCGCTCCTTGCAATAGTGAGCCTTATGGTGCTGTCCTCTGATGCGATTTCTCCGCTTTCAGGGTACTGATCGAGGATAATGCCATTCTGAAGATCAAAGACATCTCTAAATTTTATTTCGGGCTTGAGTCCTTTCCTGGTCAGCGTGTTGTGCACGTCTGTGAAGGATTTTCCGACTACGTCGGGAACCTTGATATTTTTTTCGGAATCTGTTAACAGTATTATCATAAGAAATGACATGAAAAGAAATAGAGAAAATCCAATGAAAAAGATCAGGACTATTCTTCTTATCGGGCCAAAATATTTTAATTTTATATTTTTTTCTGTTGCATTTACTTCCATAGTGTCACTCTCATATCAGAATGTTCTTGCTGCTGGATTTTCCGGGGTTGATATGGCAAGATCAGTTTGATGATGTACTCTTTACCCCATTTTAAAAAAGCAGAATCTGATTAATTTTTCAGTGTCAGGTTTTTGTCAATTAAAATATTGAAAGCTCTGCTCCGGGCAGGGAAGAGTTAGTCTTTTATGGAAATTTTAGATAAATTTGAATAATTTATTGTCGATTCAATAAGAATTTTATCGATTTTTTAAATGGGTTGATATATAGTTGCACTGTTTGCTGTTGTTTGTCAAACATGTACTTTGGCCGGAATTGATTTGAGAATCAGGAAATAGAGTTGATTTTGAATACAGGCTGTTGTTTTGGATAATACATGGAAAGTGATGTAAAAATTTTACTTACCTCGGACCTGCACCTGGGGATTAATGAAAAGAATGCTCCCGTTCCGGAGAGCATCAGGATCAACACTCTTAAAAGAATAGTCTCTCTTGCGGAAGAGCATGACCTTTTCCTTGTGGGGGGTGACTTTATTGAAGTTGATCAGATTTCCAGGGATTCAATGCAAACTGTTATTTCGGAGTTTGCAAAACTCAGGAATAAAGGTACTGAGATAATATATACTCCAGGAATTGCCGAACTTTCTGACGGAGAATTGTCCCAAAAGCTTTATGATATTGATACAACTCACCTTTTTGACGAAAAAGAATCAAGTGAACCTTTTATATATCCTGTGAACGGACAGGAGATATATATCTATGGTGTTCCGGCAATAAATGGCTATGATATATCGAAAATCAAAAAGAAAAAAGAATCAGGTTTTCATATCGGGCTTTTTCATGTGGATTTTGATCTTCAGAATGACAAATCATCAGGCATGGTTTATACTATACAGAAGAAAGATCTTAAATCCCTGGATCTGGATTTTTATGCTTTAGGGCATAATCATGATTTCAGGATGTTTAAAGTACAGGACAGAATTATTGGGGCTTATTCCGGTTCTCCTGAGGCAGTAGATACAACCGAAACCGGCGACAGGTATGTCATTTCCATGCTGGTAAAAAATCATGAGATATCTTTAATAAGAAGACTTTCGGTAAATTCTGTTCGGATTAACTGTGATTATTTTGACTGTTCCTGTGTGAATTCCACGAAAGATTTTATCGGGTTTCTTGAAGAAAAAAAATCAGCTAAAGTTTTGCAAGAGGTTGTACTGACCGGAGAAAGAAATTTTTCTCTTAATAAGGAAGAAATTGACAGGGCAGAATCACTGTTTTACGGCCTCATTCTTACAGATAAATCCTATCCTTCTGTTGAGTCTCTGATTGTTGATTATTCATCAGAAGATTCGATTAGGGGTGAGTTTTACCGTATCCTGGCAGAGAATCTTGAATCCGGAAATCTTCCGGATTTTGTTGATAGAAATTTTCTGACAGAGATCCTTTCATCCATGATGAATGGGGGATATAAATCAATGGAGGAATTGCTGTGCAATTTACAAGGTGCATAGCATCAAAGCCCGGTCTTTTCAATGGTTTGGATTTGGACCTTTCTGAAAAGGTTGTGGTGATAAGTGGCAGAAATGGTATAGGGAAGAGTTTTCTTGCCAGGACCCTTATTGACGGGTTATGGGGAATTGCCAATGAATCAAGAATGCTTGATTCTTCTGCCTGGGACGATCTGTATCTTGAAGTGTTATTTTCTCTGAATAATGATTCATACCGTTTAACAAACAACAGTATGAAGAGTATTGCAATAAGAGAATCCAATGGCAGTGGAGACCGAATTCTTATGCAGAAGAATTTTGAGGATGAGTCCGGATTGATGAATTCTTCCCACGCGCAGGCAAAAGATGATTTTAATGAATTTTTTAATGGATTTACATCTCACTCTGTATCAAACACCTGCTTTGTTCCTTCACCTGCTGATTGTAACGGGAGTACTGGGATCGATTATTCAGCCATCAAAAGTGTTTTTCTTAATGATAAAACCGGTTTTTATGATGTTCACAGAGAGCTGAACCGTAATCCGGAAGGTAAAAGTAAACTTACGATTACTATCGATGAATTTAATCTGAAAAAGAAAAAAATTGAAAAAGAGATTCAGCTCATAGAAATACAGGAATCACGCGAAGAAAAACTGAGGAATGAAAAAATTTCTGTTGAGAAAGAGATCAGGGGGATCAGGGATGAAATCAGTATCCTTGATAAAAAAACGAGACTGTTTAATGAAATTCATGCAGAACTTGAGCGGATGGATGTTCTTAACGCAGAACTTGAGACACTCAAAAAGGATGTAAAGGACGAACAGGAAAAGGTCAGGCGGGCTGAGGAAATGAAGAAGGAACTCATTGAACTTTATCCCCAGTTCAATGAGCAGGACAGCGAGGCAGATTCAAATCTTGACGCTCTACAGGAATTATTTATAGAAATCAGGAATCTCAATGAAGAAATTGACCGGTTCCATTCTCAAAGAAAAAGCAGAAGACAAAAATTAAAAAAAATAATACTGGGACTCAACCTTTCAGCAATAACGGCGGTAATAACGCTACTGTATAGAAATTCATTTTCATTAGATAAGGATTTGGCGGCGTATTTTGTTGTTGGAGCTGCGGATTTGTTTCTTTCGGTTGTGTTGTCCCTGGTTATGATATTTAGTTTCAGATCAGGAATTCTCGAAAAACTGAATGAGGATAAACTCGCCCTTGAAAAAAAGCTTACTCCACTGCTTGAGAAGAGCAGGGTGCAGCTCGAAGGATACAGGTTAAGTGAACTCTATGAGTTTTTGCTTCAGTATTTTGAAGATTATGTTGCTTTTACAGACAGAAAGACTGAGTTTGATGATTTCAACAGTTCCCTGAAAAGCAGGCCAGAATTAAAAAGGATCAGGGATGAACTGGATGCTCTTTATTTAGAGGAAGAATCTGTAAGAAAAAAAATATCGGAAAAAATAGTAATGATAGATCCGGACGGGAAAATGGTTCTTGAAAAAGAAGCTATTTCAATGAATATCCGTTCATTTGTCCAAAAGAAAGATGAACTTCAGAATTCTCTTTCTGTAAAAGAAGGCATCCTTTCTAAAATATTGGGTGAGATTGAAGACCATCCTTCAGTCAAAGAAGAAAATCAGAATCTTATTGGTGAAATGAGAATCCTTAAAAAAAATATCGCACGATTAAAAAAGAATGAAAGAGTATTTACCTGGGTGGGAGATGTGCTTCATACTGCTGTACAGAGAAGGGAGGAAAATCTTCTGAACAGACTGGTTGATAATACACAGCAGAAATTCAATTTTCTTACCGGAAATCAACATCTTGGGAAAATTGATGAAAAATTTATCCGTTTATTTGTTACAGGTGAGGTTTTGTCGGAGAATCTCAACCCGGCTGTTTTTCATACGCTTCTTCTGGCATTTAAACTTTCTTTCAGTGACTTTTTAATTGACGCAAATACCAGTCTTCCATTAATTATTGATGACCCGTTTTTGCTTATGGATGATGAAAGGGTGAATAAGTTTAAAAAGCTTGTTCATGATCTCTCTCAGAGACGTCAGATCATCATTTTTACCCATAGCAGGGATAAGCAGGACTGGGGAAACTATATCGAACTGTAGAATAGATGGACAAAAGCGGACAACTTACATTTTCTGACGATCCTCTCCTCAACAGCAGTAATCAGGCATATCAGCTCATTGAAGACGGCAGTTTTAAACAGGCTGTTAAGCTGTTCGATGAGCTTGTCAGCATTGATCCTGATTACCCGGGCGTTGTGGATGGCTACCGTACTGCAAGGTTCTGGCTGAACAGAGAGCGTGAACTCGCCAGGGTTGCTGAGGGCAGAGCAAAGGCTGATTTCCTGATGCGCCAGTGGGAGGTTTTTGACCAGTATGCATCTTCCAAGGAAATGAAGTCTTCTTCGGCCTACAGGTCTGCCATGAGGTATATCTTTTTTCGTGCATCCGAGAACTATAAAATTGCATTTCAGAAACAGGAAGACACAACAGATGACTTCGATCTTCTCTTGAATCTGGGCAGATGTTTTTTACGTCTCGATGAATACAGATATGCCATTGATACCCTCGAGTATGCAAGGGGGTCTTTCAGTGGAAATTCCACTCTTTTTTACATTTTGGGGGAAGCATATTTTCATGTGGATGATATCCCTAAAAGCCTTTTGTATTTCAGGCAGGCGTTTTCCATTGATCCCTCGGCAGTAGATTTGTCTTTGATTTCCGCAAAGCCAATTCTCGATATCATTGATATAATTAAAAAAGAGTATCCGGCAGTAAAGGATATAAAAGAGTGGATTCCTGTTTATGGATTTCTTGCAGATATATTTTATGTAAGGGGAAAACTCACCAAGAGGCAGGTGGATGGTATTAAGAAGGAGATCTATAACCTCGAAATTAATTATCAGAACATGAATAAAGATCAGATCGAAGATTCTAATGTGAAACCCAGGCTTATCAACAAGTATCTTCTTATGCTCGATTACTATGAGTTTCAAAATTATAGCTTCGAAAATCTTGTCCAGATCCGTGACAGGCTTATTTCCATTGACAGGGAACTGTTTTATGAATATTTCAGAAGAAGCGAGAAGCGTTAGATAAAATTGTATTGAAGTTTCATTATCAGCCCCGGGTTTTGCTCAAGAAATCTTTTAAAATTCTTTCTCTTTATTTTGTAGAGTGATACCTCTTCGTGACATGAAAAGGTATAGGATGAAGGTTTATCATAAAACAGATCTTCAACACTTCCAATGATATCCCCCCTGTACAGAATAAATTTTTTGTTACTCTGTCCAGTAAGTTCAACAGAGCCTTTTTTAAGGATATATATTTCATTTATTACCTGACCGTGTTTGATTATTGTACTGCCCTCTGGTTTTACTTCAGATTCAATCATTGATTCGAGCCATATTCTTTGTGTTGAAGTAACATGTTTAAGAAAATTACTTTCTGCGAAAATTTCCCATGCTTCCCTGTCTCGGTTTTCTGCCAGTCTGAAGATTATCTTCTCGTATTCAGTTCCTCTTACGAATTGTAGAAACTTATCCTTCTCGATTGAATAGAGAGTTACTTCTGTTTCTGCTGTCACATCTGCTGATCTGCTTTCATCCTTCAAGAGAGCTGTTTCTCCGAAATAATCATATGTCCCCAGAATTTTTTTATACTGGCCGTCTTCACTTTTTATTGAAACATTTCCGGTATGAATGATATAAAAGGAATCTCCCGGGTCGCCCTTCTTTATGATTTTTTCTCCTCTGGAGAATTTCTTTTCTGTTACATTGCCGAGAAAATCCTGTACATCGTTAAGTGTCATTTGTTTGAAAAAATCAAGGCTTCTGAACAGGCTGAGTGTCCTGTATGCTTTTTCAAACTCCGGCTTGTCAGCATCAAGGTATATGGTGTTCTCTATTCCGTATTTCGCAATTGCAAGTTTTGAATCAGAAGGGAGATCTTTTTGAGATATATGATACACTATAATTTTTTTCTTTATTTCTTCCGGTTGTGATGCAAGAAATGAAACTGGAGTATGAAGAGGAGGAACTCCGGACTCGTGGAAAATAATGTCGGAGTCCCATGGAAATGAAGATAGTTCTTCATATCTTTTTTGGCTGATGATGCCCTTCTCAAGTAACTCTGCGTGAAGATCAGGAGTATTGTTGTGATCCGATGAATATGTAAGAGACCTGTTCTGGAATTCTGCCCTGAAGCCGATAGTTGGGATGGAGTGCAGTGAATAGAAAGCCCTGAATCGGGCTCCGTGAATAAAAAAAGGATCATCTATTTTTACTGGAATGAAATTAAAGAGACTCATCAGGTACTCTTTTGATGAGTCAGTGAATACTGAGTATTTCTCAAGAAAGCTCATCATGATTGTTTTTGTTGTATAAACATTGACTTTCTCCTCTTCGAGGATTTTTTGAAATGTTCCTGCATCATGATCAGCATGACAGTGAGTTAGAATAATACTGTCGATAAATTTTGGGCTTACATTTGAATCCAGCAGCCATTCTGTTGAGTTGACCGGAGGGTCAATCATTATTCCGTGATGATTTATCCAGAGAATGAATCCTGATGTATTTTCTTCTGGATCAAAGCCGTGGCTCGGGCCAAGGCAGGTCATTCCGAAAAGGGGTGGCAAAAACGGTTCATGAAGCCTTTCCCCAATCAGATATTTGGGTTCGTATTCAATGGTTCCGGGTATCTGTGAAATGACTTCGCCCCCGCAATATATATCAAAATCCTTATTCTCTGTGATACTGATTTCGGTACTGCCGATTTTACACACATTGTTTTCAAAGGTTGCAAACTCAACCATGTCCCCGAGCTCCATTGTTCTGAAATATGAAATTTCAGGTGAGATATCATAGGCCTTGTTTTTATCAGTGTAGTCTATGGAGAAATCGGGTTGGTCCGGACCAAAAACAGATTCTCTTAAAACTTTTTTGAATCTTTCTGCCTGGGGTTTCTGGCATACTATTGTTGTCCTGAGTTTTCTGAAAAAGAAGTTATAATAAATTGGAAATTCAAGTTCGGCTACACTTATGCCTTTTGTCCATGAGAAGAATTTTTCAGGCAGGACAAAGATTGACGGAACACCATTTTTTTCATTCATGGTATCTTTAATTGTTTCCGGAGGAGATCCGAACTGAATAAGGCCATCATGGGTTTCAATGAGGTATCCGCCTCGCTGGAGTTTTCTAACAGTATGATTCTTTTTTACATTCATATCAATATCCAATCAATCTAATCTTTCAGGTTTTTTCTGTGAAGTCGAATCAGGCAAAAATTTTATATAATATCAGAAAAATTTTTGGTGTGAATAAAAATTTTTTTGTCTTTTATATTCTACCTGTTGATTCCGGTTTAAGGCAAATTTCTTTTTCAAGACGGTCATGTCTTCTGCCCGGGCATGTATTATATGCCTTTAAACTCGGGTTTACGTTTCTGTGCAAGAGCAGTTGCAGCCTCTAAAAGATCTTCAGACGGAATTATATTTGCACTTATTGACGCATTGTATTTCAGACCTTCTTCTGTTGTTTTGGCAACACAGTAGTTCAGAACATTTTTGGTCGCTTCCACAGCCAGAGGCGAATTCCCGAGGATTTCCTCTGCCATTGCTTCTGCTCCCTTCATAAGAGTATCGTGGTCTTCGAATACTTCACTAACGAGCAGGATTTCCTTTGCGCGCTGTGCGTCAATAAATTTTGCAGTTAATGCAAGTTCACGGGCGATCCCCTGACCAACAATAAGGGGAATCCGTTGAAGAACTCCTACATCTGCAACGAATGCAACGGCAGCTTCTCTTAGTGAAAATTGAGCATCCTTTGAACATAAACGGATATCACAGGCGGTAGCCATGTCCAGTCCGCCGCCAATGCAGTATCCATGGATTGCTGCAATTACTGGTTTTCTGCATCTTTCAATTACGGTATTAGTTTCCTGCATTGCATAAATTCTTTTTAACAGACTTAATTTTACACTTCCGGACTGTTTGGGATTCGACAGCTCGGGCATGGCTGAGCCCATTGCAGGAAGGTCAATACCGGAAGAAAAACACGCTCCTTTTCCTGAAAGAATAATTACTCTTATCTTTGGATCCTGGTCCAGGTCTTCAAATATCGGAATTGATTCTGTCCACGCCGGAGGATGCATTGCATTCATTTTACCGGGACGGTTCAGGTAAACATAGGCGAGAGGAGGCTTTTTCTCTACATGATAAAATTCATATTCAGACATAAAGAAATCTCCTTCAAAGAAAGTTTTTATTTCAGTTAAAGCCGGAATGTGGAGAATTGGTCACAGTCTGATGTGGCCGGTTTCCGTAAACCAGCCCTTTGGATATATCTGAATATTGAAATATGCGGGAAAAATAACAAGTATTTTTGAATAAGATATGCAAAAAATAGAATATTTTAATTTCTCTTTGTTGTTGATGTGCTTTTCATATTCTTTTTTGCAAAGAAAAGGGGAGATTCTCCATTCCGGTTTTTAATCAGGGGATCTGCGCCTTTTTTGAGCAGAAGATTTTTAATTGCTTTATTGTTGCAGAACACCGCAATATGCAGGGCAGTGTCTCCGTCATTATCGCATTTTTGAATCTCAGCACCTTCGTCTATCAAATGTTTTGTAATATTGAAATCTCCGCTGAAAGCGGCGTAATGCAGAGGTGTTTTTCCGCAGCTGTTTACAGCATTTATATTAGCGCCTTTTTTTATAAGAAAAAGTGCAGTCTGAGTATTGGCGCGTAAAGCTGCAATGTGAAGAGGATTGTTCCCTTCACATGTGCGGGAATTGATTTGCAGCCCATGATTGATTAGTTCTATTGTTATTTTTGTATTGCCGTACCAGGATGAATAGTGGAGTGCGTTTTTTCCAAGTTTATCAATTGCGTTGAGGTTTGCCCCGAGTTTTATAAGTGTGTTAACTGCATCGATATCTCCTGATGAAGCAGCATTCATTAAAGGTGTTTTCCCTTCATATGATTTAAAGTTTATATCCGCACCCATCAGCACGAGTAATTTAATAGCCGGGCAGCAGAAAGAGAGTGCGGCATGGTGAAGCGGGGTTTCGCCTTTGTTGTCTTTCGATGATATATCTGCTCCTTTTGCCAGAAAGAATTTGATTGCTCTGAGATTTCCAAATCTTGCTGCTCTATGAAGAGGGGTGTTGCCCTTTTGATCTCTTGAGTCAACAGCTGTTCCTTCCTTTATAATTGCGGCAGCTTTGATCGTATCATTCAGGACTGCTGCCTGATGAATTGGAGCGGCATGCTGGGATGAGCTCAGCATGATAAAAAAAGAAATAATACAAAATTTAATAATCTTCATTAAAACCCCGGGGAATTTTTTTGTTTTATTATAGAGTGGCTGAAAACAAATCCTTAAAAAGTAATAATAAAAATTAAAATCGACAAATAAAATTTATATAATTTTGTATTATAAAAAAATTATTTTATAAAATGATTTTTAATCCAGGTTCTTCTAATCTGAGGAGAGTAAAAAGATAATAAGTGAACCTGTTTCGACAGTTTGCTCAGTGGCAGTTTCAGTTTCTCCGCCATTTCAAGAAAAATTTTTTTGGAGTCATCAGATTTGATCATATCCCCATGACCTAAAAATATTATACTGGCAGGTATTTCCGATAATTTCATATATGATTTTTTCATCAATTTTCTAAAGACAATGGGCATTGGAAGATCTTGTTTTCCTCTTGCTCCAATTATTGAATCTGAGGCAAAGAGAATTTTATTCTGCGGATTGTATATTACGACATCATGGTTGGTATGTCCCGGAATATGATATGATTTCCATTCGGTGAAAAAGGGCAGCGGGGCATTGTCAGTAAGAATGTAGTCAGGCTTGATTTTTCTTTTAAAACGAACGCGATCAATTCTTGTTTTTTGTTTTCTGGCTACACCATGTGTCATGTAACAGTCAAGCATGTATTGTATCAATCCTGTTATGCCTGAGTACCATTTATGAATATTATGGAAAGCTGCAATCGGAATGTTGTATTTATCTCTAAGGGCAGCAGAGCCTCCTGAGTGATCAGGGTGCATGTGTGAGATTATTGAGAATTTCAGATCGCATGGCCCGGCAGAAAGAGTATCCCTCATGTAATCAATAATAATTTTTATATCGCTGTAGGCCCCGGGATCGATTATAAAGAGTCCTGAACTGGACTCCACAAGATAGGAGTTGCTTATGCTTACCTCTATCTTGTGGATTTTAAATAAGCCTGTTTCAATTATCCTGTTCATTGTTATCCTCTCGCTTTTGTTCAGGTTTTACTGTTTTCCAGAAATAATTGAAGAATTCTTCTATTGTATCTGCCAGTTTCCACTTCATTCCATAATAATACCAGTTGTGAATGTGGCGTTGTGATATCATGAAGTAGAGGTCAGCTATTTGGTGTTTTTTTATTTCGCTATCTATTGTTTTGTCTTTTCTGGCCCTTCCCACTATTTCGTTGAGAATATCTATTTCGGTTTTTCTTGTATACGATCCGCTTTTCATGAAGTTTTTCAGGGGTACTGTTATAAAAGCAGTAATTGCAAGCTCAGGATTTCTGTCGAAAAAATCCATTGTAACCCAGAATACCTTTCTGAATATTTCTGATGTGCTTTTGAGTCCGCTTATGTGCGTTCGTATAAGATTCCCTAGTTCGCTTATCTGTTCGTTTATTATCCTGAAAAGGAGTCCTTCCTTGGTTTTAAAATATTTATAAATTGTTGCAGAGCTGAGGCCGGATTCACTTGAGATAGATCTTATATTAACTTCATGGAAGTCGTTCTGAGAGAATTGAGAAAGTACCACAGGGTAAAGCCTGACTTTGATTTTTTCTGGAATTTCTGAGAGTGTTTTCATGAAAGAATTTTCTGTTCAATTGTTTTAATTGTCAAGGTATTTGTGAAACATTGTTTTAGATTTTTGCTTGTTAGTAATTACAGAGTATCAGATCATTTATATTAAATGAATAATCGAAAAAAGGTTGATGGATAGTGGTGATAAAATAGTAATTAAAATAATGTTCATATGAATTTTTATTTTGTTGGATATGTTGTAGCAGGAAAAGTCAAAGCACATGTAATAATATCCGGAGTGACACAGTGAATCGATCAGACACCAAAATCATCAACAATGATGTCTTTTTTTCTGAGGGACTGCATACTGCAATTTTCAACAAGCTTATGCCATATCGGGTCAAAAGTGTACTGCTTGTTGCAAGCCTGTATGATTACTTTATGCTTGAAGAGGATGGCAGATTTACTCAACTCCTGAATGAATCCTATAAACAATGGGGGCATGGATATGTACCTGAACTTTTTCGTGCAGGTACCACTGATGAAGCTTTAAAAGTTTTAAAAGAACGTAATTTTGATCTTGTGATAGTAATGGTGAAATCCGGAACCCGTGAAGCTGCTGAAGATCTGATTGCCATTAGGGAATGTTCAGGGGATAATCCTGTTGTTATACTTGCATATAATAATTTTGTGCTTCAAAAACTTTTTCAGAGCAATGAAGAATTCCCTCATGGTTCTCTGTTCGTTTGGAATGGGGATGGAAGCATTCTGCTTTCTATTATCGAGTATGTTGAAGATGTCCGGAATGCAGAGTCTGATACTCTTCTTGCCGGCATACAGAATCTTCTGATTGTAGAGCCTTCTGTTGAAAGTTTTTCAACGTATCTTCCTCTTGTTTATCATGAGCTGAAACAGCATACGGGTCGCCTCTTGCATGATTATCTAACCTTTACTCAAAGGATGATACGTCAAAAGGCACGGCCACGTGTCCACATCGCAGGATCTTATGAAGAGGCTATTGCCCTTTATGAAAAATACAGCAATCATTTAATAGGTGTTATCTCAGAGCTTTCTCTTCCAATGGGAGGGGAAGAAACACCGGAAGCAGGCAGGATGCTTATCAGAAAAATAAAAAAAGAAAATCCCTGTATGCCTGTCCTGGTTTATTCGAGACACAGAAATCTCGCTGCAATTTCACAGGAATTATCTGTTGAATGTATCAGTAAAAAAAAATCAACTCATCTGAATGAGCTTTCGGATTATATACTGAATGAATTTGGTTTCAGTGATTTACTGTTCTGTGATATGGAGGGGGATGTTGTTCAACAGGTAGCTCACCTTTCTCAGCTTTATTCTTCCCTTGAATATCTTGATCCAACAGTTGTTGAAAAGCATCTTTGCAATGGTTCTGTTACAAGATGGCTAAGGGCCAGAACAAATTTCGAGCTTGCAGATAAAATTGATTCAATAGATAAGGAAAAAGTTAAAGGTCAGAATCTTAATGAAAGTATAAGGGATATTATAACTGAATTCAAGAAGAACACATATCGGGGATCAATAGTAAAGTATTCAAGGAAGTTCCATGAAGAGCATTCTATTTTCAGTCAGCTGGACGGAGGCTCTATAGGAGGAAAGGCCAGGGGACTGGCATTTATTGACAGAATTCTTTCCCGTTATATGCCTGATGATATATTCCCCGGTATCAGGATTTCCATACCCGGATCTCTGGTAATAGGTACTGATGTTTTTGATTCTTTTATGAAACAGAATGATCTTATTGCATATGCACTTTCAGAGACAGGAGACAGGCACATAGCCAACAATTTTATTAAGGCGAGTCTTCCTCCCAGGGTTCTTGGCGACCTGAAGGATCTCGTTAAAAATATCAGAACGCCTCTGGCTGTTAGATCATCAAGTCTTTTTGAGGATTCTCTGTATCAGCCCTTTGCCGGAGTTTATGCAACAAAGATGATTCCCAATGATCACAACAGTGATAATGAAAGGTTTAATGACCTGGTAAATGCTATAAAGTTTGTTTTCTCATCAACATATTTCAATTCTGCTAAATCCTATATAAGAAATTCGACTCAGAGTATTGAAAACGAGAAGATGGCGGTTTTGATTCAGAGTGTAGTTGGTAAAAGGCATGGGGATTTATTTTATCCGGATATCTCCGGAGTTGCACGTTCGTATAACTATTATCCATCGGGAGACGGGAAGGCTGATGATGGTGTAATAAACCTGGCTCTTGGTCTGGGTAAGACCATAGTCAATGGTGAAGTATATCTTTACTGCTCGCCTGCCCGTCCGGAGGTTCTTCCTCAGTTCAGCGATATAAAAGATATGATGCGGTATTCTCAAAAGGAGTTTTACGCAATATCCATGAATCAGTCCTCAACAAGGTCATATTCTGACGAAGACCAGTATCTGATTAAAGGGGATCTTTTGAGAGCAGAAAAAGACGGTTCTCTTAAATACATTGCCTCAACATATTCAGGTGCCAATGATGCTGTTTATGATGGAATAATGGCATCTGGGCCCAGAATAATTACTTTCTCTCATATTCTTAAAAATAATATTATACCTTTCACAGAGGCTATAGAATATATAATGAATCTATGTTCAGATGCAATGGGAAGCCCGGTTGAGATTGAATTTGCCATGAACCTGAATCAGTCTGATCCTGTAAGTGCTGATCTTTTTATTCTGCAGGTTCGGCCGATGATTACTCCGGGGAAAAGTGTGAGCTTCAGTATCGATGATTACGATGAGAAGGAAATCCTCTGTTACAGCGAAAGGGTTCTGGGGAATGGACATGTCGATGATATATATGATATTCTCTATATCTCCAAAAATGACTTTATTCCCGGTAAAAGCCTGGAAATTGCATCAGAGGTTAATGATATCAACAGGAAACTTGTGGATGAAAAAAGGAAATATGTCCTGATCGGTCCGGGAAGGTGGGGAACGTCTGAACCATGGCTTGGGATTCCTGTAAACTGGAACAGCATTAACGGTGCTGCTGCAATTGTTGAAACCGATTACCCGGGAAGGCATGTTGATCCGTCTCAGGGATCACATTTTTTCCATAATATAGTATCTCTGGGAACAGGATATTTTACAATGTATGAGGGCAAATATCAGTGCAGGTTTGACTCGGAATGGCTTGATGCAGCAGATCTGTTTTTCTCAGGAGAATATGTTCGTCATATCAGGCTGAATTCTCCTCTGAAAGTCCGGATTAACGGGGCGTCAAGCACGGGGATAATTTTTAAGCCTGATTATTGATTTAACATACAGAGGTATCCCCCTGAATTATTAATTTTTTTCTGCCTTTAAAAGCCGTGAATTCATAAGTATTTCCTGCAGCCTCACTGATTCAGATACTTCACTTTCGTAATAGATGTTGAATTTGATGATATTCCCTGTGCTGATTCCACTAACGATATTGTAGACATCGGAAAGGCAGAGGTTCCATCCTTCGAGCCATGTCTCAAGAAGGTCTCTGTTCTCATCGTTTGCAAGAATGATATGAAATTCAATTTTCTGACTTTTCTTGGCAGGTATATTCTCTGAGACGAACATCCTGGTTATCCCAAACCTTGTGAAATCCATTTTTGCAATAATAGTTTCGCTTACCTGGTTCCTGTAATGAAATAGTTCTTCCTGTCTGAATTTTTTAAAATTATTTTCGTCTCGGTTTGAATTTGAGCCTGGCTCGGATAGGTATGCAACTGCTTTTGACTGTTCGGAATTCATGAGGATTCTCAGTATTTTGTCTTCAGATAGCGAACCGGTAGCCGGACTGGATCCTCAGGGGCGCAACCATTTGATGAGGCTCATCACGCGGCTCAACAGCGAGGGCGCGACCATTTTGATGATCACTCACTCCATGGACGATCTTGCGGAAAATGCACAGCGCGTGCTGGTGCTCTCCGGAGCGAAGCTGCTGATGGATGGCAAGCCTGCTGAGGTGTTTTCGCGCGAGGAGGAGCTAAAAAGTATCGGCCTTGAC
>CAZEJW010000046.1:16937-26303 GCA_964512685.1 uncultured Leptospirales bacterium
GGAATTCATGAGGATTCTCAGTATTTTGTCTTCAGATACGGAGCGTATGTCAATAACGTAGATTGTATCTGAAAGAGCTGAGTACTCAGGAACGAGATCTGTAAAACTGTTTCGATTATTTTTTATGTATTCATTGTTGAATATAACATCCTCGTTATCAGGATAGATTGGAATGTATTTTATTGAACTCTCAACAAGGTCCTGAAAAAAGTGGGTTCCAAAGGATAATTCGGGTACGTAGTTCCCCTTCCTGTATGCGAGTTCAATCAGTGCAGCAGTATTGTTTATATCGGAATATGTGACCTGAACGCCGAGTTTTATATCTCCTCTGCTGCCCCATCTCCCCGGGCCAAGCAGGATAAAATGCCTTTTTGGTAAAAGCAGATTGAGCCTGCTGATGGCTCTTCCAACATTAACCATTTCATCGATAGATGAAAGGTTCTGATAATTTTCCGGATCAACATACACGATGTGTGTAATGTCCGGGATTTTCCCATTGGATATATATCTGTTTGCCGAAAATATTATATTCTGGAAAGGAATGTTTTCCGGTATGTGATCAGGTATTGTATCAATATTTGAACTTTGAGGTCTGCATTGAAGAAGATAGAGTTCTTTGCCGTTTGAAGCAAATTCAAGATCTACGGGATTCCCGAGCTTTTTACTTAAAATTGAAAGAATTTGCTGTATCTGGGTAATAAACGGGGTTTTTTTTATCAGGTTTTCGAATGTAACAACAAACCTGTCTTTTTCAAAATCCATGTTGAGCAAGGATGATTCAACTATCATATCGGCATGTGCAATAGATACAACTTTGTCGATCTGAGGGATGCTGTCTCCGGTTTCCTGAAGTATTTTTTCAAGTTCCACTGTTTCGAAACTGTTTGACTCAAGGTTTATTACATCAATTTTACGGGGAGAATATCTTTTTATTTCATCAGGAGTTATGTTGACCCGCAGGGAAGGTCTGCCCGGAGAAATAAGGATAGGGTAGTCATCGCTTAGCCTGTCTACGGCTCTTGTTCCCATTCCCGGTACCAGGCGAAGAAGACCATCATCTCTGCTTATCCTGGGAGACCACCTGAATTCATTACTGCTGAATGCAACTCCCGCAAATGTTGGAAAAAAGTATTTCCCCACCCTGTTGCCGACAACTTCCTGTATCATTATGCCCATCTCTTCGTGGAAATCATTGAGCCCTCTTTCTGTTCTGTATTCAATTGGATCCGGTCCGAATACAGAGGCATAAACTTCAGCTATTGCATCCATAAGAGCTTCGAGTCTTTCTGATTTTGATCCCTGATTGGCAAGGAAAAGGCTTTTGTATTTTCCGGAAAAAGCAGTTCCGATACGGTCTTCAAGCAGGCTTGAACTTCTGACAATAAGAGGCGAATTTCCAAAGTCATCAAGAGCGACAGAAAGACTCTTTGCCATGCTCGAGGGGAACTGGGAATTCTTCAGAAGCTGTATGATATTCGGATATTCAATTTTCACCTGGTAAATATCTTTATATCTTTGTTCGTTGATTTCCTCGAGATTGTTGTAGTGAAGGAATTTGATTATCCCGTCACTGGAAATATACCATGTTTTTGGAATCCGGAGGTTCTCGAATAAAGTATCACTGTGTTCGGATTTTCTTAGAATCTGGTATGCGAGATAGAGTCCGGTGCTTTTTCCCCCAAGTCTTCCTACACTGCCGGCCGGATATATAATATTTTGAATGAGTTCATAAAAGTCTGTAATTCTCAGGTTTTCTTTGGCAATTTTTATAAAGGCCAGGTCGTCAGATAAAAAACGTCTTATCAGTTCTACCTTTATCCAGTTTTCCGTATATGCCGGCAGGGCTTCTCCTTCGTCTGCTATGGATTTATAGCGGCTGATTGCATCTATTATTTCAGAAAGTCTTGTGTCGATATTGTCAACAACCTTCATCAGGAAACCGGCCTTGTCTTCCTGAAGCCATTTTTTAATACATGAAAGAATTTCAGCATCAGTCAAATGTCTTGATGCTATTTTAAAAGACTGATCTCCGATTTCTAAGAGATTGTTTATTGAACCCTTGAGCAGAGGATGATTGCTGTCTTCTTTTCGTTCCGCATGGTTTTGTTCGATATTACAGGTGAACAGATGCAGAATGCTTTCGGATTCGTTTACGCCATTCTTGAAAAGATAGTATCCCATTTTACGGGATATATTTATGAATAGCTTTGGATCAGTTCTTTTCAGGAGACTGATAATTACCTGCCATTCCGTTTCTTTCTGCTCTGTTATATCTTTCTTTGCGTTTTCCATCCTTTTGAGCATGTCTGCAATTTTCCTGTGGAAAATTGTCTGCCCTATCCTGTCAGCAATGGTTCTGGTGAGTTTCTTTTCCTTTTCGTAGAAAATTCCTTCTTCGGTCTTTGGAACAGTCTCTTTGTAAGAAACCTCTATTCTTCCCACAACTTCGTCATCAACATTTATTTCAGCTGTATCGGAAAGGAGTGAAGTGACATAGTTTGTTGAGTTATATATGGCGTTGTTGTAGATGATTCTTACCTGGCATATTTCAGGGTACTGGTAACCATGCGGAATTCTTTCAATGATACCTTCAAAAAGCTCCGGAAGAGTTAGTTCGGGAGATTTAATCAGTTCTTCAATCTGGTAAAGACAGTTGAGCTCTTTTGCTCTTTCGCTTAACACATGAAGCAGTTGGTTAACAGAGATGTTGTCTTCCATAAATAAACTCCAGGGGATATTATTGGTCTTGTCTGTAACTCTTTCGGGTTGAGATTGGTATATTCTATAATACTGAAATATATAGTCAAATCGGATTTAATAATTCTGAACTGTTATTCTCAGGAATAATTCCAATGGCAGGCTTAATCAAAAATAAATTTTATGAGAAAAACGTATGCCCTGCGTGCTTTTAAACAGCAGGGCATTGTTTTTATACCCAGCCTCTGTTTTTTACTGCATTGGCGACTCTGTTGATTGCTATAACGTATGCGGCATCTCTCATGTACAGTTTTTTCTGTTTTGCAAGTTTACTGACATCAAGAAATGCAGAGGTCATCTTTACGTCGAGTTTTCCAAGAACTTCTTCCTTCTCCCAGTAGTAGTTCATGTTTGACTGAACCTGCTCAAAGTAGCTGCATGTTACTCCGCCTGCGTTTGCAAGAAAGTCTGGAATCATAAAGACACCTTTTTCTTTCAGAACTTCGTCTGCTTCAGGGGTTGTTGGGCCATTTGCACCTTCTGCAACGATTTTAACCCGGTCACTAATTTTTTTTACATTTGCAGATGTTATCTGGTTCTCAAGGGCCGCAGGAATAAGTATGTCTACATCCTGTTCTATCCATACATCTCCGGGCAGTATTTCGTAGCCAAGATCCTGAGCCTTGTTTTTATCCACTCCGCCGAATGAATCAGTAATGGATCTTATTTCTTCAAGGTTTATACCGTCATTCTTTTTAAAACTGTAGGATTTCTTATCGTTCTGGTCCCAGCATGAAAAACATATTACTTTTCCGCCAAGCTGCTGATAAAGCTGAATCGCATACTGTGCCACGTTTCCAAAACCCTGGACGCTGGCAGTTGTGTTTTCAGGATTGATATCCAGTTCATTCAGAGCTTCCCGGATTGTGAAGACAACTCCGAAACCGGTTGCTTCTGTCCGGCCCAGAGAACCGCCCATTCCGACCGGTTTGCCTGTAATGAATCCCGGGTATCTTTCTCCGTTGATTGTTTCAAATTCATCAAGCATCCAGAGCATGTGCTGAGCGTTGGTCATTACGTCCGGTGCAGGGACATCAGAGAATGGGCCGATATTTTTTGAAATTTGTCTTACCCATCCCCGGCAGATCTGTTCCTGCTCCCTCATGCTTAGATTGTGAGGATCACAAATAACACCACCTTTGCCGCCACCAAGAGGAATGTCGACTACCGAACATTTCCATGTCATCCACATTGACAGAGCCTTGACCGTATCAACTGTTTCCTGCGGGTGAAATCTGATTCCGCCTTTTGCAGGGCCCCGTGCGTCATTATGCTGAACTCTGTAGCCATTGAATATCTGAACTGATCCGTCATCCATCTTTACCGGTATTGTAAAGTGATATTCTCTCATCGGCTGTCTTAATATACTTCGTGTTCCGGCATCAAGATCGATCATGTCTGCAACCTTGTCGAACTGTTCCTGTGCCATAAGAAAGGCATTATAAGAAGAACTCATGTTATCACCTCATTTTTAATAATCTTGAAATTTGGTTTTTGAACACCTGATGTCTGAATAGCTACAATAAAAAAGATTGATGATAACAGAAGGATACAGTCGGCCGCCACAGATGTTCACGGAGGATTGTATTCTTCTTATCTTTTTTTATATTTGCCTGGTTTGTGAGCAGATATATATTTTCTCCGGTAGCTGTTCAGAACAATTATTGTGTATCTGAATATTAACAGAACTGTCTTTCAGGAAAGGTTAATCTTCCTGTAAGCATGAATAATTACAGGATTGTTGATCTTGAATCCCCGAAGAACATATTTGTAATATTTTTTCAAAAATAAATTATGATTCAGGGATGACAAGCAAATAATAAATTTTACTTATAATAATTAAACTGATGTATATATTTTTATTAAAATATTTACATCAGTTTTTTGTCTAATGAGCGTTAAAAAATACCTGAATGCCAGAATCAGGAGAAATAATCATAAATTGTTATGGACAAATATGCCTTAATATTAGTTCTGGTTATAGCGATTAAAACCTCTCAGTAAATGATTGATACTTCCTCACTTTAAAACTCATCAAGGGTTCAACTGTCGGGCAGGATTAAAAAGCCAAAAAGGAACATGGTTGTTTATTGAATGGTGGTTTAATGTCAGCCAATTTCATTTAATAAGGAAAAATCATGGAAACACTCAGATTTGAGGACCTAGGTCTGTCCGGAAATCTTTTGACCGAAATCAGCAAAAAGGGATTTGAAGAACCAACAGAGATACAGGGGAAGGTTATTCCGCTCATGCTCACTACAGAAGTAAATATTCTCGGCCAGGCCCAGACAGGCACAGGCAAAACAGCAGCATTTGGACTTCCGATTCTCGAAAAACTGCAGGAAAAAACAGGCAAAGTTCAGGCGCTTGTACTTACTCCAACACGAGAGCTGGCCATTCAGGTAGCAGAAGAGATGAGCTCTTTTAAGGGCAGTAAAAAGATAAAAGTAATGCCAATATATGGCGGCCAGTCAATGAAAGATCAGATAGACGCTCTGAAAAAAGGTGTTGATATAGTGGTAGGAACACCGGGCAGAGTCATGGACCATATAAAAAGAAGAACTCTGAAACTCGCCTTTGTTGACTATGTTGTTTTAGACGAAGCTGATGAAATGCTCAATATGGGATTCATTGATGAGGTTGAAGAGATTCTCGAGACAACAGGCCCAAACAAGAGAATCCTTCTGTTCTCTGCAACCATGCCGCCTCATATAAAAAAAATTGCCCAGCAGCATATGGGTGAATTCGAAACCATTAAGACAAAAACTAAAAAACTTACTGTTGATACAGTTAAGCAGGTTTTTTATGAAGTTTATAAAGATGACAAATTCGAGGCACTTTGCAGGCTGATAGAGATCGAGCACGAATTCTATGGATTGATTTTCTGCAGAACCAAACTCGCTGTTGATGAGCTTACAGGCAAACTCATAGACAGGGGATACGAGGCAGAGGGAATCCACGGCGACTTTTCACAGCACCAGCGTGAAAGATCACTCGATAAATTCAGAAAAAAAAGAGCGAATATCCTGGTTGCAACTGATGTTGCAGCAAGGGGAATCGATATAAAAGATTTAACTCACGTTGTAAACTATTCACTTCCTCAGGATGCTGAATCCTATGTGCACAGAATAGGAAGAACCGGCCGTGCAGGAAAAAACGGTGCGGCTGTTACACTTATTGTTTCTTCTGAATTCAGAAAACTTGAATACATAATAAAAACCACAGGGACCACAATAGAGAAACAGCCGGTTCCATCTATTCAGGATATTATAGAAGCAAAGAAAGAAAGACTTTCAGGTGATGTTGAAAAGATTATGGCACAGGGCGCTGATGAGCAGTACTCTGCAACAGCAATGATTCTTCTTGGAAGTAATGATCCTGTTGATGTTGTAGCGTCACTTCTTCAGCATTCATTCGGCAGGGAATTTGATCCTAAAAATTATAAAAAGATAAAAAAGCTTTCATCAGAGCCTAAAAAGAAAATGGATACAACCAGGCTTTTTGTAGCACTCGGAAAAAAGGACGGGCTCACACCAAAAAAACTCGTTAATCTCATAAACCACAAGTCAAGTGTAAAGGCCGGTCTTATCGATGACGTTATGGTGAAGGACAGCTTTTCTTTTTTGACTGTACCAACAAAAGAGGGCGATGTAATCCTCAGGGCATTCAAAGATGAAAAAAACAGGGAAGAGCTTCCCCTCATTCATAAAGCCAATAAGATGAAAGATAACAATAAAAAAGTCAAAAGCAGGCCGCGCAGAAGGTAATATTGGGTTTTTATTGATTCGAATTTATGCGTAATTATTAACGCTATGCTTTAAATTTACGCGTAAATTTAAAACCTGATTGCTTGTTTTGCAGGCAAAAGAGTTCAGGGGGATTCCTCAGGAATTTAATCCTTTCCGCGGAAAAAACCCGCGGAAAGTTGAACTTTTGCTAAAAAAGCTCCCTGAAGAAGGATATCACATCATCCTTTACAAACAGCACAAAGAATACAAAGAGCACGAGCGGTGAAACGAATTTTATCATGAATGCCCAGAGTTCTTTGAGAGTTGAATTCGTCGTATCAGGATCGAGCTCGTGCATGGTTTTCTCAAGCCCGTATTTCCACCCCAGGCTCACTGCAATGAGAAATCCTCCAATTGGAAGCATGTAGTTTGAGGTGAGTTTATCCATAAAGTCAAATACTGTAATTCCCTCCATGACTGTAAAATCCTTCATAACGCCAAATGAAAGAGCAGAAGGAATCCCCAGAACAACAATAATGAGTGACATTGTGATAACCGCTTTTTTTCTGCTCCATCCCTTTTCATCTATTACATATGCAACAACAACCTCGAGTATTGAAATCGCTGATGTAATAGCGGCAATAAAAAGCAGTATAAAGAAGAGCGTGGAGAAAATTTTTCCATATGCCATTTTTGCAAAAACAGCAGGTATGATATTGAATATGAGCCCGGGCCCGCCTGATGGAGACATGTCCATTGCAAAAACAGCAGGAAATATTGCAAGGCCTGCAAAGATTGCAATTATGGTATCAAGAGCAACAATGTAAACTCCTGAATTGAGAATTTTGTCATTGTCTGAAAGATAGCTTCCATATGTTATTATTGTACCCATTCCAAGACTCAGTGTGAAAAATGAATGCCCGAGAGCTGTTAAAACCGATGTCCATGTGAGTTTGGAGAAATCAGGCTCAAGCAGAAACGCCACGCCTTTGAGTCCTCCTTCCATTGAGATTCCCTTGATTATAAGAATTATAAGGATAATCAGGAGAAGGGGCATTAGCACCTTGCTCCATTTTTCAATGCCGTTTTTGATTCCCCTTATAACAATGAAGGCGCATGCAGTCATGAAAATCAGGTGATAAATAAGCATTGATACAGGGTCTGCTGCAAATTTATTAAAGGCCTCCCCGGTTCTGGCAACATCTGTAAGAGAACCAAGTGAGCCTGATATGCTCTTGACAATATATCCGAGTGTCCAGCCACCAACAACACTGTAAAAGGACAAAATAAAAAAGCCTGTAAGAACCCCCATGTATCCTACAAGAACCCACGCGCTTTTTCCATACATTGTCTTGAACGCGCCTACAGGATCTTTTTTTGTGTGGCGTCCGATAACGAGCTCTGCAATCATAATCGGCAGGCCAAGTATCAGAATACAAACGAGGTAAACCATTACAAATGCTGCTCCCCCGTTTTCGCCAGTAACGTATGGAAATTTCCATATATTGCCCAGGCCAACAGCAGAGCCTGCTGCTGCAAGAATGAACCCGATTTTAGATCCCCAGTTTTCTCTTTGTGAATTCTGCATATGATTTCCCTGTTATCTGTTTCTGTTATCAGTGTTTATTCCTAAACTTTATTGTAGAAGAAAAAACTCTATTGACTCCGCCGCCGAAGGCGGCGGGGGCAATAATATTCTTCCATTTGCACTAAAAAGTATTTTCAGGGATAAATACTGTTCTGTTATGATTTATTTATAAATACCATGTCATTTTCATAAAATGCCCGGGTCAGGTCAGTAAAAAAATTTTTAATAATAAAGACTCTCTCTGTTTTGTTCATTTGTCAATGAAATCTTCAGGGAGAATTTGTTCATCTGAGAAACAGGGCTTGCTCAGAATGCAGTATTGGCTTGCGCTTTTTTTACCTGTATTGTGCTCTGGTCATTGATCATAAAAGAACCGATAGCAAGTATGAAATTTAAAGAAAGAATTATATACAGTGAAAAGGATGAAGCCTTTGAGGATGTCTGGAGCCTGTATCAGCAGTCCTTTCCTCTTGAAGAGAGGAGGTCGTCTGAAGAGCAGCAAAGGATTTTCAGGTCTGAAAATTATACACTGAAGGTTTATACGGGCAGGAGTTTTCTGCCGGGTTTTATGAGCTACTGGGAATTTGATGATTTTGTATTTATTGAGCATTTTGCTTTAAACAGTGAGGTCAGATCCAGGGGCTATGGCAGGAAAATCCTCGGGGATTTTTTAGCCTCAGCATGTAAAACAGTTATCCTGGAGATTGAACCTGTTGCAGATGAGATTACCGGCCGCAGGCTGAATTTCTATGAATCATTATCCTTTAAAGAAAACGCCTTTGATCACCGCCAGCTTCCCTTTCATAAAGGCCTTGAAGAACTGCCCCTGATGATAATGTCATATCCTGAAAAGATTTCAGAAAGCATGTATAATGACCTGCTTTATCAGCTGAAGAATACAATCATGCCGGGTTTTAACTGACGGGTCTTTATTACGCATCATTGGGTGACTGAGACCCATCGTTGGGTTAGCATTACGCATGGTTGCGTTTCTGAGACCCATCATTGGGTTCCCATTACGCATCGCTGCGTTTCTGAGTACCATCGTCTGCAACCCATTCGCGTCTCTCTGTCTGCGATCCATTGGAGTCTCAGTAGTGAACGGTCGCGACCGTTCACCGTTTATTCCGGGAGAATATATCTTTTCCGGTAAATACCGGTTGCCTTCCTCTCCCCCTCCCGGCCTCCCCCAGCAAGTGGGGAATGCGCCTGAAACCCCCTCCCCACAGGTGGGGAGGGCTGGGGTGGGGAGGCCGTAGGCATGCACACTCCAAAAACATCGATGCCTTCTTC
>CAZEJW010000047.1:0-26266 GCA_964512685.1 uncultured Leptospirales bacterium
AAAGCGTAAAGAGAGATTTTGTTAATTTAGGTCTCCTAAATTTTACGCTATCAAACCTTTTTTATCTTTTATCTGACATTCTTTATATAAAACCAAATATCCTTTTCAGGGAATCCACTTTAAAATAAATTAATAATACCTCAATTAAAATTAAACCACAACATGTGGAAAATCAAGTATTTAAGTGTATAATTCATTCATCTCATTTTGATTTATATCCCCAGATCAAAATTAAAAATAATCCCAAGAAGTTTAAGGATAAAATAGAGTATTATAAAAGCCATAAGAACCATCAGAAAAAAATTGGTTCTGTAAAGAAATTTCTCGGAGATAGTCTTTTTTACCCTGTGAAGAATCGAGGCTATCATTATTAGGTATCCACCGAGACCAAAACAACCTGAAATGACAAATATCGATTTTATCTCAAGGCCAACTTCAGGGAAAAGCCCAAGATCAAGATACAGTTTATAACCGATGAGCCACCAGATGATCATTCCAGGATTAGTTATTGCAATAGTGAATCCGGAAAGGAAAGACAATCTTTTCTTGTAGGTGACCTGACGGTCCGGGTCGAGCATATAATTTCTTTCTCTGACTGATTTATAGAAAAGAAACGAGAGGACTATAATACCAAGAGAATAAATAATGACCTGGAACTCTCTGTGTAGCAAAAAATTACCAAACCCAAAGAGAGTGAGCACTCCATAGATCAGATCAGAGGTTGCAGAACCACAGGCGGTGGCTATTGCAGGCTTGATATGGCCATTTATGGATTTCTTTATAACTTCAAGCTGTACTGCGCCAACAGGAATTGAAGAGACAAATCCTATAAACATTCCAAATAAAACTGTTATAACAATATGATGTATATATATTTCCATCTATTCCACACTTATCTTTATCATTTACTTCAAAAATTTTACCAGCATTTACAAAATTCAATCAAAATGTCATTTTATGACAGGATGGTTGCAGAGCAGACAAAATGCTTAAATCTATAAAAATCGATCCCCACAAGACTAGAGGTTAAAAATAATTTTCATATACTACAAATCCTGACATAATGCTTGCAACATATTTTAAAAATCAATTAAAAATCAGATGGAGAAGAATTCCAGAATTTCTTGAAATCAACACTTACCGTCTCAGGCTTTACAGTTGACATCGGCTCATTGTGAATCATCTTCATATAGTTTATCTCACAGGTATCCAACGGTGGTATACTGACCCTTGGGCAGATACGCATATGCGGGACAAAGTTCTCGTTCCCAATATGAAAAAAGAATGACATATTATAACTGAACATATTCTTTAAATCAATAAAGTTTATTGTTTTCAGAAGTCCATCAACCACTTCATCAAGCAGGGCGCCTCTGAGTTCTGCCGGGTCAAGAACCCTCTTTAATACGGCCATAACCTCAAAAATACCTGTTGGTGCAAATGAAACCAGCCATGCCATATTCTCTGACTCGTCAATAAATCTTTCACCTGTCTTTCTCTCTTCATCGATCAGCTCCCTAAATAATGATTTTTCATTTCCGTTTTTATGCATATTACAATAAATATCATTATAATAGTTCGTGGGCGTTGATGAAGCTGTTATCTGAAGATGAGGGTGAATAATTGAACTCCCTGCAAGTGGAAGAAAATTCCAGTTTATTGACTGATATACAGCCTCAGGCTGTTTTTTTTTAACATCCCCAAGAAAATTTACACAACAGGCAATTGAATCTGAAATAATTTTTCTGGTAAACTCGGAAATCTGAACATAATGCTTTTCAGTCATAACAGTTACTGAACCGTTTTCGTCATACGGAAAAGCATTGGGAAAACAAACTGCCTCACCTACCCTGTAGCGCTCCTCAGAAAAAAGTTCCGGATTGAATTTTGGAGTAATTTTATCTATGTTCTCCGGACAAAAAGGACAAAAACCATTCTCTTTTTTCAGAATCTCTTTGATATCCGGCTTTGGTATCTCTTTCACAGGGAAATGCAGAATGCGACAGTTCCTGCCTGTAAGCGGATCCTGCCTGATTTCACATTCCCTGCCCCCGTCTTTGAAACTATTGAAAGGATCAAGAAATGATGCTTCTTTTTTTATTTTGATAAATTCCATTAAAAATACCCGCAAAGCCCATAAAATTACAGCAAAGAACTTTTTAATTATTGTCAAATTCCTGAAACAATTTGTCAAGATAGTTTTAAATATACGCCTGCACGCTCTTTGTCCATAGTTATACAAAAAAATGCTTTATAAAACTCAAAAAACAGTATAAAATTTAATATATTCAGAATGTTTACCCAAATAAGTATATATTCCCGAAAATACTTATTTTTCTTCTGCAATAATGCTCAGGAATAAACACTGAATAAATCATATCTACAATTTAAATTTATCATATTTCAAGAGGCAGTAAATGACATCAGAAAAATCAATCCTGAATAAATTTTTTCTTCACGCGTATCAAGACAGCTCATATATAAACAGAAAAAAAGCCGGAATATTTATGTGGCTGGTAATAATACTTACAACTCTGACAGTTGTATCTTTCATTTTAACAAATCTGACCGCCTCTCATATCGTTACAAGGGAGTATATAATAAGCATTGCAGGAATAACAATCGTTCTCCTCCTGTGCCTCTGGCTACTGAGAAATAACAAAATTAAAATTGCTACCATTCTCGCTGTCTGTATCCCAATGATCGCCTTGACATTTCAGGGACTGCAGATGGAGTCTGCAACAAGCAAACAGATATATCTTACTTACCTGCTGCTCTTTCTTCCAATGACTGTATTGATTGGAAGCAGAACAACGCTCTACTTCGGAGGGATTGCAGCACTACTGGGTGGGCTATTTATAATAATAACATCAGGAAATTTGTTTGATGCAAGATTAAAAATATCGGTTTCTATTCATTTTGTAATTATTGTTTTAACTATTTCAACATTCTGCTTTTTAACAGCCAAAATACTCTTCGACAGTCTCAAGGATGCAGAAGATAAAAAAGACGAAATTACAGAGCAGTTAAAAAAGATAAAAAGCATAATTGATACATGTACTAATGTATCAACCGATCTTTCCATTGCCTCAAAAGAAACCTCTGCCAATGCAGGCGGATTTGCTGACAATGCACAGTCACAGGCAGCAAGCCTTGAACAGATCACATCAACCCTTGAAGAAATAAATGCCACTGCTGAGAGCTCAAACACTCTAACAAATGATCTTCTGAAAAGCATGATTGAACTCGCTGAAAACCTTGAAAAAATGTTCGAACTTGTTGAAAGCACTGACTCCGAAATGAAAAATGCTCTGGATTACAAGAAATCTCTGGGAGAAGGAATAGAAAGTGCGCGTGCAGAAATAGCAAAATCAATTGAGTCTATGAACAATGCCCTGGGAAGCAGCGAAAAGGTAACAGAAGCAATGAATGTAATAAACGATATCTCCGATAAGATCAACCTCCTCTCTCTCAATGCATCAATTGAAGCTGCACGGGCAGGAGAACACGGGCGGGGGTTTGCAGTAGTCGCTGAGGAAATCGGAAAACTTGCAGAACAGACACAGACAAATGCCAAAGAAATAGCTGTAATGGTAAATTCAACAGATCAGGAGTTACAGGAGACCAGAAAATCCCTGAATTCTGTTAATTCTGTTCAGGATGAGCTTACCAAAATTGCAGATGGCTTTGCACAAACAATTAACAATATCCATAAAATAACCGAACAGGATTTATCCATCAATGAATCGCTCCAGAAACAGACCAGGATTGTAATTCAGGACTCTGAAGACATTAACAACTCAATGAATGAACTAAAAACTGCTATAGATGAAATCACAAAATCTGTTTCTGTAATCAATATAACCACTCAGGATATGGCTTCAGGAAGCGAAGAACTCGCATCCACATCAGAAAAACTAAACGAATATGCAGACAACCTGACTGAAATTCTTACTGCCTGATCTTTATCTTAAAGATTGAAGCCAAAAACACATTATTACCCAACAATATTCCAATACATAATACTCTAGGTTAAGTTTCTTGACCTAGAGTCAATAAAATTAACTCTGAGTTAAATTTATATTGACTTTATCCACAGAAAACATGTGATTGCAAATCATACACATGTTCAATGCCTAAACACACATTAAACATGCCGATCAATGATTGAATAAAAAAATGAGAAACAGGCATAAAGAATAACGCCCAAATCAATGTCTCTTAAAAAGAGTTAAGATGAATAAAAAACCCGGAACAATCGAAAGAATAAAAAAAGAGAAAATCTGGAGAAGAAAAGAGATTCTTCATGCAGCCAAAACAGTCATGCTCGATAAAAACTACTCTGGAGCCAGGATGGACGACATCGCTTCCGAGGCCGGAATATCCAAACCCACAATTTACCAATACTTCAGAACAAAAGATGAACTACTCCTCAATCTAATAAGCCCCATTGTAAAAAGCATTGCTGAAGGAGCTGAAAAAATCCGTATAGATCTTGAAAATCAAATGTACACAGAGGGCTCGAAAATAATTCATGATGTTTTTAATCTGTATTACAACTCTTTTGAAACTGACCCCGAACTCTTCCAGATATTTAGTGTTTTCTTCCAGATGGGGATGATCCATGAAATAGAGGAAGAGTCTTCTAATATACTAAAGGGCTGGAGAAATAAATGTTTCGATGAAGGATATAAAATTGCCAGCCTTGGAATGGAACAGGGAATGATGAAGGAGATGGACATATACAATCTAACTGATTTTATATGGGGTTCTTTCTGGGGTATTGTTCAGGTTGAACGCAACAAATGGAACGAAAATGGCATAAACAGAGATCTGAAACAGGTACTGAAATTTTCAGAAAAATTAGTCACAAATGCCATTGTAATAAAATAAAAACATGGGGGGAATCAGATGGCTTATTATATGACATATGATTCAAAAAAAGACGTTCAAAAGCAGTATTCTGAAAAACTTTGTAGTGCCGATGAGGCAGTAAAAAACATTAAATCAGGAGACTGGGTAACTTATGGCTTTTTCAATGGGAAACCTATTGCATGTGACGCTGCTCTTGCAAGAAGAAAAGACGAACTCGAAGATGTATTGATTGGCGGAGCTGTAACAGTGCCTCCATTACCTGAAGTTCTATCCCAGGATCCTGAAGGCAAAACTTTTCATTACAATGATTACCACTTCTCACTCCTCACAAGAATGATGAAAGTTCAATACCCTGACAATGTTTTCTATTGCCCGTTGAATTTTGCTGAAACCGACTGGGAAATGGAACATCTCAGAGGCCCGCTTCACGAATATGATCCGCACAAAACAGGAGTAAGACTTCAGGATGCTCACATAATGCGTGTCGCTCCAATGGATGAAGACGGTTATTTCAACTTTGGACTGAACAATGCATGCCAGTATGGATGGTGCCTGGCTCCAAAAGTAATTGTTGAAGTAAACGAAAATATGCCAATAGCACTCGGCGGAGCAAGAGAATCCATACATGTCTCTCAGGTTGATTTTATTGTCGAAGGAGCAAACGAACCGCTGTTTGAGCTTCCCGGCTCAGAATCTACTGAGGTTGAACAGAAAATAGCTCAACACGTTTTTGAATATCTCTCTGACGGATGCTGCATTCAGCTGGGAATCGGAGGAATGCCTAATGTGCTAGGCCATATGATATCCGAGAGTGATCTAAAAAATCTTGGGGGTCACACAGAAATGCTTGTTGATGCATACATGGAGATGTATCTCTCAGGAAGAATGAACAACTCGATGAAAGATAAGGACAGATGGAAAACAGTTTACACCTTCGCTCTTGGCGGAAAAAAACTCTATGACTGGATTGACAACAATAAGGCTCTGGCCTCATACAATGTAGGCTATGTCAATCATTTCGATGTAATAAAAGCTATCGATAATTTTGTATCTATCAATCAGGCTCTCGAGATTGATATAAACGGACAGGTGAATGCAGAAAGCAATGGCTTCCAGCAAATTTCAGGTAACGGAGGGATGCTGGACTTTGTTCAGGGTTCTTTCTGGTCCAGAGGCGGCAAGAGTTTTATCTGTGTTCCTTCAACTTATACAAAAAAAGACGGAAGTGTTATTTCAAGAATAACTCCATCATTCAAGGAAGGTTCCACTGTTACAATTCCAAGACAGATGGTTCAGTTTATTGCAACCGAATACGGCTGTGTAAACCTTAAACTGGCGCCTCAATGGCTCCGCGCAGAAAAAATAATATCTGTTGCACACCCTGATTTCAGAGATGACCTGATTAAGGCTGCTGAAAAAGCAAAAGTCTGGAGAAAATCAAATAAAAAATAAACAAAAAAGCAGCGGATAAATCCGCTGCTTTTTTTATATTGCTTTCTTTACCTGGATTCTGTTTTTCCTTCTCGGGTACTTCAGGTATGGAATAACATCATCGTTCTTATTTCCCCCGGTACCGTCATATTCTATTGTAACAACCGGAACTCCGGTAAGTTCCTCTATTTTATCTGCCATTGCCTCTGTCACAAGAGAGGGGCAGCAGAAAGCAGGATTCGTCTGAACAAAAAGAGAAATGTCAGGATAATGAACTGACAGAGAATAAAGCTTGAGAATATTATCCATTGACTCGCCTGTGTGCTCAGGCCTTACATTCAGCCTTCCAAGCACATCAGCAGGTGATTCTATTTCGGAATAGGTTTCTTCCCCAAGAAGACGATTAAAATATTTCTGATATTTTCTTTCGAGTAAAAGTATTGTCTTCTGAAAAACCTTCCCGGCTGCGGCAAGAGAATAGAGGCCCTCGGTTAACCATTTTTTTAAATATGGTCCGGCAATAATCTTCATATATTCGTTATAGGGTGTAACAATTACCTCG
This sequence comes from uncultured Leptospirales bacterium, assembly GCA_964512685.1. GTDB lineage: Bacteria > Spirochaetota > UBA4802 > UBA4802 > UBA5550 > CAZEJW01. The sequence continues at coordinate 6,869 of CAZEJW010000047.1, forward strand.
CCTCCATTTTCTTCAATAACCCGTATAAGATCCTGATTCATTGTGTCGTTATCACGAACATACATATCTCCAAATATTGCAACCTTTGGCCTTTGAGTTTTGTTTGTTTCAATTTTCTCAAAATTGCTAATAATTACATCAAGAGCCGCCTCAAGGGATTCTCTTTCTCTGAAACTTTTACTAAGAAGATCAACTGATTCACTGAGAACTTTGTCGGTCATACCTTTTACATTTTCATAAGGACGGATACGGCAGGCAATTTTTCTGAGATTTCCTCCAAACATATACGCAAAATATGCATTCAAAAAAGTTCTGAAAGGCATATCAATAAAAGTGGCCTCTCCCACATATACACCGATATTTTCCATCCCGTTACCGTATGATTCAAATATTTTTTTCGAATAATATGGATACATTCTGATGTTGCATGAAATGGAAGAATCAAAATTCCACAAAACAGTATTTGCAGGATCAAGTTCATACTTATTTATATAATCTATGCACCCCTGAGCAACAGCGTTAAGCGGTATACACTGTCCGGTATTGAAACTCATACTCTTCATGATGGTCTCAGGAGTTTCTTCAAGAAGTCTTGCATCGATACCGCTGCCCTGTAGGTTCGCAGCAAGAAGTTTTCCTGTTATTGAATCCCAGTTTGGCAAAAGCACTGTTTTTCCGCTGAATATATCTTTGTCTGTCCCCACATCGCCGGAGACGAGGTCTAACTTCTTCAGGATAGCCTTTTCGCCTGAAGAGTAATGATTTTTGAAAGATCTTATCCCGGCTTCTATTCTGGTTTCATATCCCACACTGGAATCGTGTTCATCGAGCTGAAGAATAAGGTACGGTTTGTCATATGATTCCATAACCTCTTTAAAATATGGAATAACAAAAGAATCCGGAGAGCATTTAAAGGATGTAACAAGAACAGGGTATACTCCCTCTGTTTTTGCAATCATCTCAGTTTTTTTGAGAATTTCAGAAGCATAATTCCAGTGAATCTTTTTCATAAAATCCTGCATTTCCGGGCCTGGATTACTTTCAGGAAGCATATCCTGATAGAATGTTTTTACTCCAAGACGCCCGAATATATCAGGAACACCATTGTTCATTGCATCTGAGAGGATGGTATACGGCCTGCCAATAAGCACTACAGAAACATCCTCATCAGACTTCTCATCTTCATATATTTTTTTGAGTGAATTCATTCTCCTGTTATAAAATTCCTGAGCTCTGTCGTATGCCAGTGAAACCTGAATAAATGAGAAGCTGCTGCCGGATATTCTTTTCAGGGCCTTATATAATTCGACCTTCAGGTTGAATGTTCCATGAACTGAACGAACAAGCGGAGTAAGGAGCTTAGATTCATCAATACCATCCACCTGTGAAATTACTGATGGAGAAAACTGTGTATAATAACAATAATGCCGTCTTACATTTTTATCTTTGGAATTATGTTTTGCTTCAAGATAAAACGGAAGAAAAACATAATCTGATTTTCTCTGGCACTCCATAACGTGACCATGCAACGCGCTTACAGGCGCACAGAACTCGGCACCAGCCATGAGTTTCCCTGTTCTTACTCCGTCTTTATAATTTGAAGTAGTTATTGTCTTTATTGAAAGGATATCGAAAAACTTTTCCCACAGGGGCATTTCATCAACAAGATGAAGTGCACAGGGAATTCCGATAGTGAAATCTTTGTATTCCCCTTTCTTTTTCATTCTGAAGGCCTTTTTTCTGGCCTTCATAAGATTAAAGCCGGAAAGATTTGAATCGATAAATTTTTCTGTCTTGTAATCCCTGCCACAGAGGAAACCAAAAGCTACTGTATCGTTTTTAACCTCTGCAATTTTCACCTTACAATGGTTTGTGCAGAGTTTACACACCTCAGTCTTTACAGGTATGTTTTCATTATGGATAGAGATTCCCCTGAAAGATGTTTCATTTACCTGCTGGTCTATGAGATCGAGAGCAGAACCAAGAGCTCCGGTAAGGTGACAAAATTTTGAGACCATTATCGGCTTTCCAAGGCGTTGTTCAAAAGCTGCGACAAGAGACCTGTTTCTTGCGGTTGCACCCTGAAAAAAGATTCTCTGGCCAATATTGCTTTCAACAGCAACCTTGCTGAGATAATTTTCCCTTACGGAATGAAGAACGGACGCCAGAACTTCATTAACCTCATAACCCTCGGAAAGGTAATAATTAAGGTCTCTCTCCATGAATACCGTACAACGGTCACTCGAGAGGGGGGCCCTTACTCCTTCTGCTCTGCCAGAATAATCAGTAAGAGGACAACCCAGCTTCCTGGCCTGCTCTTCAATAAAACTTCCTGTCCCGGCTGCACATACATTGTTCATAATCGAGAATGTCACCATCCCGTTTCTCATAGTGGTAAACTTTGCGTCCTGTCCGCCAATCTCGATTATTGTATCCACATCCCTGTCAAGCTCATATGCAGCCCTTGCATGAGCCGTTATTTCATCAAGGGCATTATCTGCACCAATTATTTGACCAATATATTTCCGACCCGAACCGGTAGTTGCTGCACCATAAAAATCAAAATGTATCTTTTTTGTATTCTCAATATCTTCAATTGCCTCAAATATATTCTGTATTGCCTGGAGCGGTCTTCCGGATGTTGCAGTATAAAATCCGGCTAATACATCCTTATTTAAATCCACAAGAACAGCTTTTGTGCTTGTTGATCCAATATCAATACCAAGACAGACTTTATATTCAGTATTCTTTATTTTCTGATAAATATCTATTTCAACCGGTCCTTTCATCCTGGCGGTGGATGTTTTAAAATGATATTTTTCTTCTGAATCAAAATCAGGATAATCAGAGAGAACAAGATCCAGCGGTTTATAATAATATGATTTCTTTTTTGTTTCAGAGACAATTATTTCATCAGGTGAGGAGATGTTAAGAGAAGGAAGCATTGAGCCTGATTCGAGAACTGACAGGGCAGCGCCAATAGCTCCGTATATATTTGAATATTCATCTACAATTATATCCCGCTGAAGCATGTTTCCTATATGTTTAACAACCGCCTGATTGGATGAAACCCCCCCGGCAAAAACAATCCTGCTCTCAGGTGCCCCGTTATTGAAAAGAGTATCTACAATATTTTTTGCAAGGCCATACGAAAGGCCGTCGCAGATTTCTGCGAGAGAATACCCTTCCTGCTGGGCATGTATGAGATCTGTTTTTGCGAAAACTGCACATCTCGATGCGATTCCCGGAATATCTCCTGAATTATCATAAGCGATATCACTAAACTCTTCAATACCTGAAAGCTGAAGACGCCTGGCCTGCTGATCAAGAAAACTTCCTGTTCCGGCAGCACATGACGTATTTGACCTGTAATTTTTATACTCACCGCTTTCATCAAAAAGGGCAAGACCGAATTTTTCTCCTCCAACAATCAGAAGAGCCTCAAGGTCAGAATGAAATTTTTTTGCAGCGGTTATAAACGATATTCTCGAGTCAACTACACTGCTGTTCCTGATTATTGCCGGAGTGGATGAAGTTACAGCAATACCGCAGGTGTTCCTTAGATCAAATTCCGAAATAATATCAGCGAGAGTCTCTCTGATACTTCCTTCATGAAACCTGTAGTCCTTTTTAACCAAAGTTCCCTCTTCGTCGAGCTGAACAGCGGAGACAGAGATTGAACCAATATCAATACCAGTTATCAATTTTTTTTCAGACATACATATCCTCATATTTTTTTATTACACACCGCTTAATGCTTTTTTTGGGAAAACAAAACCCACCTCTGCCAATACTGCGGAGGGGCTTTGCTTTCACCATGTTTTTGAATCTTATTTTCAGTCAATACCGGTCTGCCTAAATGAAAAACTCCGAAGCAGACACGGCAAGAGCCTGCTCCGGCTGAAGAATACTGACGGGATATTAAATATTCGGCTTATCACTCTTTGAGTTTCAACTCACTTCTCCTGTTGAGTTCATTGAGATATTCACTGAATCTTTCCCTTATATCATCAACTTTTCTGAGATCCTTGAATTTGATCTCACGGTTCTTCTTGCTTATAAATTTTTCCTGAAGAGTGTCATAATACTCCAGCATCTTAATGGCATTATTATAACTGGACATTGAAAGTGATTCCATAAAACGAACACTTCCGAAATGATACATCTTGATACCATTCTTTCTTATTTCACTGACAAGGTCTTTTCTGCTGATTTTCTTTTTATTCAGTTTAACGACAGTTGAAAGCACTATCTGGTATGCCTCAAAATAATCCTGAAGAATTCTCGAATAGAACTGAAGTACATCGCTGCTTCCTTCTGATATTTCTATAGATGAACCTGAAACTGTGATCAGTGATTTATCATTGAGGTAAGCCAGAGTTTTTTCAAATACCGCCCTGTCGTCATTCATGAATGCAGGATAGACAAACTCCTTTGAAAAGAAATCCCTTAACTCAAGATATACCCTGAATACTTCATCCTTTGTTGCGGCACCCTTTCCGGCAGCATACAAAATACCAAGAGCCGAGAACGAAAGAGGAAGCATAAGGTGGATAATAGTATTTTTATAAAAATTTATTCTGGCTCTTTCATCCTCAGAAAGCGCGTAAAGCTGATCGAGGTTTGATTTTTCATCTTCACTGTATTCGAGTTCTATTTCTCTAACGATGCCATCTTCCTGATATGCCTCAATTACGTAGTCAATAATTTCATCTATATTCGAATCATCCTTCAGAGAATCCGAAACAGGAGTACTGGTAATGTGTATATAATCGTAAAGAAGGCTGACATTCTTTTTCAGAATTTCTCTTGAAAATCCCTTCCCCGATGAGAACAGCATTGCAGTTGTAACAAGGGCAAAAGGTGTAACCATAATCATGTCGCTTATTCTTTTTGCAATTTCATCCCCCAGCTTTTCAGGAAGAGAGTCATCGCCCAACTGGGCCCTGAGTTCATTAAAACTTACAGGATCGTTGAATGAAAGATACACACTTCCGTATTTCCTTTTAAGAAGCTTCCTGCTTTTAAAAAATGCAGATGTGGTTTCAGCGGTTTTTTCCTTTCCCTTGAGTTCCTTGTGATAAGAATTCTCCTCAAGAATACGGTCATAGTTAATTGTTGTCGGAACAAACATCAGGTCTTTGTTGTAACCCTCATCAATTGCCTCTATGAGATACTTGGTGATTCCCATCTGAGGAAAACTGATCTTACCTGTTCTTGACCTTCCGCCCTCAATAAAATATTCCATGCAGTAACCTTCGTTTACAAGAGTCTTTATATACTGCTTGAAAATTGCCGCATACAGATCAAGACCACGAAAGGATCTTCTCATGAAGAAAGCGCCGGAACGCCTGAATATCTTACCCATTGGGAAAAAATTGAGATTGGCTCCGGAAAGAATGTGTGGCGGAATAAGTTTGTTTCTATACATCATACTGGATATAATCAGATAGTCCATATGACTCTTGTGTGCAGGCACCATAATAAGAGGTCCCTTCTGAGAAGCTTCCCTCATTTTTCTAAAATCATCAATATCATATTTTATACCGTCAAAGATTTTGCTGAATACAAAGCGAAGTGACCTTTCAAAGTACTTAATATAAAGAATGGAAAAATCAGCCGTTATTTCCCTGTAGTATTTATAGGCAAGTTTTCTCTGTTTCTTTTCTGTGGTTTTTTCTTTTTCAAGAATTTCAGAAATAGTATCGAGAACATTTTTATGATCGAGTACTCTTTCCATAAGTTCCTGCTGGGTTTTGATAACCGGACCAAGAATACTTCTCTTCTCATGGTTATAGCATTCCATCAGCTTATTTCTGACATTGCGTTCTATCTCACGCACATCGTCAGTGCTGCTGTTTTCAATTTCTTCCTTTAGATTTATTGGAACGGATATTCTCATAAAAGGAGGTGTTCCACTCTTAAATATAGTAAACAATCCTGAAAGGAATCCCCTGTCGCCTGTCGCTCTCATAGTCATGAAGGCCCTGGTTCTTTCAGGATTACGATTCCAGAAAATCATCTGGGGAAATATATAGATTGGCTCTTCGGAATTTTTCTGTATTTCAATGAGATGCTGAATGGCACCGGTTTTGATATCAAGATAACGTCTTCTAAAAAGTTTTCTTGAAAGAAGAGATACTACGATGCTGTTCCCTCCGGCAATTGCTTCCCGGATATACTGCTCGTCAGAAACCTCAGGAAACCTGTCTTTGCTGAAAAATTTGCCAAAAAAGAAAAAGATCTTCCTGAATGAATCAATTATATTCTGAAAAAAATAGGGTTTATATCCAAGTACGAGCTCAGGTATTTTAAAACTATGCTGCCTTAAAAGATTTACCAGTATCAGCAATGATGTGTTATGACTTTGAAAAGATGCGAATACTGTGCTGCCTTTCTGCTGATACTCCTTCAGAAGAGCAATACTCTCCTGGTCGAAATTCATCCTTCTGAAATGAAGAAGTCGAAGAATTTTTTCAATGAAAAGATTCGATTTTCGATTAACGTGCCCGCTCATTGCATAAGAAGGATATGATTTACTGTGTTCTTCCATCGATCAACCACCTGTAACATTATTATAGCATTATTTCAATAGTACCGGCCGAACAGTGTATGCTTTCAAATACATTATAATCCCGATGAAATTCTGCCCCTCGAAAGTTTCATGAGCTCATCCAGATTATCTTCATTATAACCTTCAATTTCTATAGGTTCATGAATGATGATCTCGGCCCTGCCCGGGAAAAGAGCCATTGTTCTGTTTGGAAGAACATCGGCTGTACCCTTTATTGTTACAGGAAGAACCGGCCATCCCATATCCAGAGCCATTTTAAAAGCCCCTTTCCTGAATTCAAGAAGCTCCTTACCGTCAGACCTCGTACCTTCAGGGAAAAAGAGTATGGAGGTACCATTGCTGATCCTCTCCTTTGCCCTGTTAATTGAATCGATCGCCCTTCCGGTGTTTGATCTGTCAATAAAGATATGCCCCATCCTGTAACAGGCATAGCCCAGAAACGGGACCTTCCTGAGCTGTTCTTTCATCACCCATTTAAAAGCAACCGGCATCCAGCCGTAGACTATCAGTATATCATACTGACTTTGATGATTAGCAACTAATATATAAGATTTGTTTCTGTCGATTCTTTTTTTTCCATGAACTTTCACAAACATGGGCGTTATAAAACTATTAAAGCGGGCCCAGTAAACTCCTATCACAGAAGCAGTATCTCCTCCAGACGTTATTGACAGCAGTGTAATTGCAAAACTTGAAATTACAGTGGAAAAAACCAGCATTGGAATAACTACCAGAAATTTATAAGGCTGATAAAGTATATATAGAAACTGATTGAATCTCAAGCTGTTTTCTTTGCGAATTTCCTTAACGGAATCGGTAAAGAATTTCACAGATGACAATGACTTCAGTGCAGATATACCAGTTGTTTTCATAAACCCTCCGTAAAGATACCAAAAGCACTTTACAAAAAAACGTAAAGCACTCTAGAACATAAATCACAATGGACTGACTAGTCAGTCCATGTACATAAGACAACAGCGCCTGGCTAATGTCAAGAAAAAATCGCACAAAAAAAAAGACAGTGCAAAATACAGACACTGTCTTTTTTTAATCTAAAAAAGGAGGTTTATTGTTTCGGTTTAACTTACTCTGAATACATTGAATCAATTTCCGCCTTATATTTATCGTTTATAAATTTTCGCTTAAGCTTCATTGTGGGAGTAAGCTCTCCTCCTTCCTGGGTCAACTCACCGGGAAGCAGAACAAATTTTTTAATCTGTTCAACTCTTCCAAGAATTTTGGTTCTTTCTTCAATTATTTTTCTGTAAAATTCAATAACTTCATTCTTTTTTAACAAATCTTCTCTTGAGCTGTATTCAATGCCATTATTCTGACAATACTCATCAAGCATTTCAAAGCTTGGAACAACCAAAGCTGACAGATACTTTCTCCCTTCTCCAATCACTACAAACTGTTCAACATAGAGTTCATCCCCCAAAAGCATCTCTATCTGCTGTGGAGATATATTTTTACCTCCGGCTGTTATTATCAGCTCCTTTATTCTGTCTGTAATTTTTATATATGAAAGTGGTTCGTTGTGTTTTTCAAGAACCGTTACCTCTCCGACATCTCCGGTCTTAAACCATCCGTCAGATGTAAAGCATCTGGCTGTTTCTTCAGGCTTTTTATGATAGCCCGCCATACACATCCCGCCCTTCAGCTGAATCTCTCCGTCTTCGGAGACTCTCGCCTCAGTCATTGGAATCATCGGACCGCACGCCCCGGGGATTCCATTATCACCGAATCCAACACAAACAGGAAAAAATTCAGTCAGTCCGTAACCCTGAATAATGTTGATGCCAAAAGCCTGAAAGAACTCATTGATTTCGGTTGAAAATGCAGCGCCTCCAACGTGATACACATCACAATTTTCGGTTCCTAGAGTTGCTCTGACTTTTTTGTAAATAAGAACATCTGCAATTTTATGTTTTAATCCCAGGAACAGGCCCATACCCCTGTTCCGGAGCTTTCTTCTGTAGGCTTTTATTCCTGTATCTTTTGCCCAGTTAAAAATCTTTTTCTTCAAAGGAGATGCGGTTTTCAGACCTTCATGCACGGTCCCATAGACCTTTTCCCATATTCTGGGAACACTTGTCATAAATTGAGGTTTAATAACCTGCATAACATCAACAAATTTCTTAGGATCAGGGCAATATGCAATAGTAATGCCCGTGCTCATACAACCGTAAGACCACATCCTCTCAAAAACATGGCTAAGAGGTAGTATTGCAAGAGATATGTTTTCAATTTCTGCATCCTCGAATCTGCTGGCAGCAGGATAAATACCATTCATAAAACTTCTGTGTGTATGTATTGCCCCCTTGGGAGCTCCTGTTGTTCCGGAAGTATATATCAGAGTAAGGGTATCTTCAGGTTTAACTTCATTAAGCCTTTTTTCAAGCTCAGCGTCTTTTGATGCTTTTCTTCCTTTTTCGAGCAGTTCATCAAAATACATACTGTCTTCACCCTCGATTCGGATATCCCTGTCGAATGCCACTATCTTTTTGAGATAAGAATTACCCGAGATTAGTTTTTTAGATCTGTCATACTGATCCTGATCTCCTGCAAAAATAATTTTTATTTCTGCATCATTTATAATATATTCAGCCTCTTCTGCTGAATTTGTTGCATAGATTGGTACAGATACCCCCCTTGTTGCAAGAATACCCAGGTCTGTAATTGCCCACTCAGCCCTGTTCTGAGAAAAAATCCCTGCCATTTCTCCAGGAGCAAGTATATCCATTTCCAGCAGAGCCTTTGCCACAGCTCTTATCTGTTCTCCAAACTCCCGCCAGGTTATCGAAATCCATTCTCCCTTAACCTGGTGTTTCAAAGCACAAAAATCCGCATATTCATCGGACTTATCAAGCATCATACAAGCAAGTGTTTTGTTTTCCCGGAGATAATCATCAAATCCTGCTTCCCATTCTTTTGCGGATTTTAACAAACGTTCAGACATCTCGTCACCTCCACTGTTCATTTATATATATAGTTGTTCATATTACCGAATACGGTTTTCTTTAGTCAATAAATATTACCAGCTTATACGAAAATCAGATATTTTGTTAAAAAGAATTGAATAATATTGTCTCAGAAAACTATTATTCACATACAAAGCATCACCCAGGAGCAAAATATGACAGAGAAATCGAGGATTTATCAAACAGAAGGGAACAGAATCCCCCTTTATCAGGAAGTAGGGAGATATTTTTACCCTGACGGCAGTTTTGATGAAATATCCTTCAGAAAATCCATAAGAGAATCAATCAAAATCAGACAAAAAAAACCTGGAGAGTTTACCGGAGACCTGAAAGAATGGCTTAAGCTCTACCTTCTGGAAATAATTGAATACCTCGAAGAAAAAAAACTGTATAATTCATCAGGAATCCTGCTCAGGATTGCGATAGATGAAGCAGAAAAATGCGGAATGAAGGAAATAACAATACCTTCAGAGCTGCTGAACAGAATACTGACCGCTTCTCCCGGAGAACCGGCTAAAGAAGATAAAATGAAAGACCCTGACCGGAAAAAGGAGAAGATCTTCAATGCTGCACTTCAGGTGTTTTCAAAAAAAGGATTCCACAAGTCAACCATTGACGAAATAGCCTCTCTCTCAGGTGTGGGCAAAGGCTCTGTATACAGATTTTTCAAAAGCAAGGAAGATCTGCTCGAACAGCTTCTGTCAGAAAAATATCAGGAAATAATAATTCCATTTTCGTCCATCATGGCCAGAGACGGAGACGTTCTCGAACAGGTTAAAGAAATGATCGAGCTGTGGATCTTCTTTATCGAAAAAAATCCTGTAGCCTACAAACTTATACAGAATGAATCCATATCAAATATCATCAGTTCAAAATACAGTTTTTACAGTTTTTTTATTGAGCAGTTTCCCATGCTCAAAGAAAGACTGCTTGCTCTCAATAATGATGGAAAAATAAAAATTGCTGATTTCTATTCTGTTTTCTATGGTATACTGGGATTTATTGACGGAGTGGTTCACAAATGGTTCAAACAGGAACAGTCTTATCCACTTTCTGATGAAATTCCTCTGATAGTGGATGTTCTCTTCCACGGCTTCACAGGAGAATCCTCAACTGGCCGCACACAGGGTTGAAAATTTTCTACATTCAAATTCTGCCTGTGGTTACAGCATTACAGCCAGAATAGTTTATTGACAAAAAAAAGCTGAATTCTCAATAAGAACAGGACGGGGATTCCATTCCCCGCTTGACTACCTCTATAATCAGGAATCAATGAGCAACAAAGCCATCAATACAGCAATAATTACAGTACTTGTGGGATTCATCTGTTTCAGTCTGCCTTATCCTGTACTGAGCCCAATGTTTCTGAATGACACTGGTATTCTCCCGGGATTATCGGATCACCAAAGGACAGTCCTTCTTGGGATTGTCATGGCACTCTATCCCATTGGGCAGATGATCGGAGGGCCATTCCTCGGTAAATATTCCGACACTCATGGCAGAAGACCCGTGCTTATAATATCTCTCTCTGTTGCAGCTGTTAGCTGTCTTGTCTTTGCTCTTGCAATAAAGACAGGAAACCTTCCGCTGCTTTTTTTCAGCAGATTCATGAACGGGCTGTGCGAAAGTAACATCACTGTAGCCCAGTCAATTGCAGCAGATATAAGCACTGACGATAATAAGACCAAAAACTTCAGTTATATTACAATTGCCATAAACATTGGCTGGATTATAGGCCCGCTCCTGGGAGGAAAGCTCGCTGATCCCGGACTCTCAAAATGGTTCGACTATTCCACTCCATTCTATGCGGCTGCACTTCTTACCGTGATAAACCTTGGAATGGTAATATTCATGCTGCCTGAAACATTGAAAAAAAATCATGCGGATATTCCGTCTGAAGAAAACAGGAGAGAGGATATCTCTTTTCAGAGACTTCTCAACAAAGGCACCCTGCTGAAACTCTACATTTTGTCACTGGCCAGTTATTTTGCGATATTTCTGTTCTTCTGTTATTCTGCATGTTACTATGTAAAGAGGTTCAATCTGACACCAGGTGAACTCGCAAACTATTCGGCTTTTATATCAATACCCATGATTATTGCAGCATACCTGCTTCCCTGGGCAGAAAAACATCTTCCCTCGTGGGCAGTGGGTTTTACAGGCCATATTCTTATGGCCGTCGGGCTGATTACATTCATCATTCCTGACAGTGATATTATGACACTTGCCCCGTTATTTATCATTGGATTCGGTATAACCTCATGCGAACTTGCCACATCGCTGGCTGTTTCAAACAGCGTTGACGGTTCCATTCAGGGAAGGGTTCTTGGACTTTACAGATCGGTATCGGTTATCGCCGAAACACTTGCTGCTCTTTCGGGAGGGGTAATAGCAGGATTACACTGCAATTACCCGTTCATGCTTGCAGCGTTGGTCTCTATCCCATGCGGAATATTCTTTCTCTTCAATCATCCCCCGGTTCTGTCAAAGAACAAAAAGCCGCACATTTCAGATACACCGCATATCTGAGCCTGTCATACCGGTCTGGTAGAACCGATACCGAAATTTCATAGCAATAGTTAATAAATTTTGTTCTGTGAGATCCCGGTATTCTCTACGAAAACCCGATGACATCAAAACTCGCTTAACACTTAACAATAATATCCAGGCAACTCTGCCTGAGCTTGCCGAAGGCTCATCTCCCTATCTCCTCAAAAACTATACTTCAGCCTCACAAAACCACTCGCTCCGCTTTCACCATTCTGCCCTTCTTTCCCGGCCGGGATATACACTGCCACAGATAGGCTGCACCCTGAACACACACTGTACTCTATCCATGGATTGAGCAAAAAACTTCTGTCATTTATACCGGATATACAGTAAAAAGAAAAATCCATAAGATCAGCAGCAGGATAGGAGACTCCCGCAAATATTGTGTCCCTGTTAAGGGATTCAATTTCTCCGGAATAATATGCCAGCCAGTCGTTAAGTGAATAATCACCGCACGTTGTATCCCTTTCCCCAATCCTGAGATACTCAGCCATTACATATAACTCCGATTTGAAAGTGTAATTGATGCCTGCAAGAATCCTCTCATGACTCTTCACCTCGCCTGAGAGCCCCTTTTCATCATCCATATCTTTTATAAAGGCATATCCTCCCTCTCCATAGACCTGCCAGCCAAAGACTTCACCTGAGAATTCAAGTGCAGCAAGGTGCCACCTGTATTCATGAACAAAAAGAGAAGGATCAAAAATGTTTGCAGTCAGGAGGGCCGGCCCCTGCTGATTCATTGTAATATAATCGGTTCTGTTCCTGATAAGATGTGTGTACTGCAATGCAATTTCCCATCCTGAAAGCCGGCCCTTAATTCTTGCCAGGTATCCTGAATCAGACAGCCTGTCAGAATATTTCACCAGCCCCTGTAGAACAACGCTGTCTGAAACTCTCAGTTCGGCAAGCATTGAATCAAAACCGTCTGTTTCATATGCCGGATCAAGGGGATTCTTTACATTGAAAAGATCTATTGGATTAAAAGCATAACCTGTTCCTGTATAGAACTTCTGGCGGCCTGCCCGTATCATAAAAACGCCCAGGTAAAGCGTGCCAAACGCTTCCTGGAGATAGATATCATTCTCCATAGAATAAACAAAAGGAGAGGGTTCTTTTACTGAATCTCTTTCCTCTTTGGGCAGGTATCTTTTTAGCTCAGTTTCATTTGCTCCTGAATACAGGGTTCCTGTGAGATTTATTGAATAATCGAAATGTTCAGAAGGCCTGCCTGAAAATTTCAGCCTTGCCCTGCTTCCATTGAGAATGAATTCACGGCTTTCTGATTTGAGATACTCTGCAGTTGTTGTGTTTTCAACATAACCTGAAAAAGTGAAAGCCTTTGCTTCAGAAGATTTTTCAACTTCAATACTGTCTCCGGGCATGGGAATATCATCTTCTGCAGCAAAAGCAGAGACAGCAGCAAAGACAATAAAACACAGTGATATTATTCTGTTACATAATCCGGCTTTCATCTGAAATTACCTTCCAAGGTTTCCAGGCAAAAATACTTTACCGGGGATCTTAACATCAAAACGGACTTTTCTGATATTCATTACTGTTTCTGTAGTGTCGAGCAGGCTCTTCATCACAACTTTGAATGAAGTGAGTTTTCCTCCTGCTCTTCTTATATCACTGCACAGCAGGCGTTTGTATGGGCGGTCAGGCATGGATTTCTCATAATAATCTATTCTTCTTGTTAAATAATCTTCTTTTCCAACCCAGGCAATGATCTTTTTGTATCCCGGCCCTTTGGGAGTGGGGATAAGTTCCAGCACATAACATTTAACTCCATCACACTCCTCTTCATCCTTAATAACTCCCCTGTACTTTTCGCTTATTTTACCACCAGCCTGATCCTCATATGTAAAGTCAGAACCCATTACCTTCTTTCTTTTCATATGGCTTCCAAGTTTCCTGGTTCTCCTTGTTTCACTGTTAAACATCCAGATATTATTTCCGTCATCTGTCATAAGAATTTTCTGTCCCTTTACATCAGAGGGAGCAAGATAGAGTGAAAGCTGTTTGTCTCCTTTATTCACTGCCCATGACCTGATAATAAGTTTCCTTTTTGAACCGCTTGAGGTTGTTATGATCTGTTCAACCTCAGAATAGCTGCTTGTGTAACCCTCAGCCCTGTCTACCTTTTTCAGAACAGCTGACGCATTCTCTGCTGCAAATAACGGAGCAACAAAAGAAATCATGCAAAGAGCAAATACTACTGATGTTGATTTAATAATGGTTTTCATTTAATCCTCCTGTATAGTCAATATTATTCCTGCTGCAGAAGTCTGGAACAGAATTCCGATGGAAGCCTGAGGACTGTTTGAGTCTTCACAACCTTTGTTCGAGTTCCGCAAGGCTGGAATCGGGATGCTGTTCCAGTACCTACTGCAATTTTATTATTACTGACTAAAATAAACATTTTGCTCCACAGTTTAAAATATTGAAGATGAGCAATAAAAGGCCACAGGCCTTTTATTGCTCATCTTTACTGAAAATTCTACCTTCAAAAATACTTACCAAAGCCGGTAATAACGTTACTGTTACAATAAAACACAGGCCCACTCCAAGGAACAGAACCAGCCCCATTGAAGCCATACCCCGCATGAGATAAAACATGAGGCTCCCGAAACCAATCATTGTAGTGAGCGAAGTCATGAGCATTGCATGACCCACACTCGATGCAGCCTCTTTCAGTCTGCCCCTGCCCTCATCCATGTAACGGTGAATGAAATGCACACCATCATCAACACCAATACCAATAATTACAGGCAGTGCTATCATGTTTATATAATTAAGTTTCTCTCCAAGAAGCCACATGGCCCCAAGAGTAAGAGATAAACCGGTTACAAGAGGGATCAGAGTTAAAAACGAAACAAGGGGCTTTTTGAAATCCACAAGAAGAACAAGAAGAATAACAATAATCGCAGCGAGCATGGCAATCCTGCCTTCTTCCAGGGTGGAAAGGTTCATGTGAAGAACAAGCTGAGGAAATCCTGTGACGCCTTTGTGAATTGAATTCACCACTGACTGAAAGTTTTCCAGTTCGGCTTTTGAATAGAGATTCTTTACAGGCATAATCGTTACGAGATAACCTGCATCCTTTTTTTTGCCTTTGAACTGTGCAAGAATATCCTCAGGAATCATATCTTCAGTTACAGAAGATGTATCTTTAACCATCTCTCTCAGCCTTTGAACCATATTCCCTGTAAAAAGTTTTGAAAAAGAGTTGAGTTCTTTAAGCGCCAGGTCATCCCCCATGAGGGTCTTTTCAAGCTGTAAAAGAATTCCCTTTTCCCTGCTGTCTCTTGTACCCACAATACGGACAGTTTTATCATAGACCCTGTCCTGCCCGCCTGTAAAACTCAGGGCCTGCATCTCTATCATGTTATAACTCAGTCTTTTGAGTTCCCTTTTGAGGGATTCCAGTTTAATGCTGTTATAATAATTGTCTGGAATAAAATTCCTGTTAAGATTCGAGGCAAGCTTTTTTATGTGAGACAGGCTTTCCCTGTAATCAGACCTGCTTACCCACCTTGATATATCACTTACATCACCTACAACATTTTTTTCTTTCAGTCTTTCCCTGAGTTTCCTGGACTCATCAACAGATGACGCAGTAACAAATGCAGTGCTCACTGAAAGCCTGTACTTCTCAATAATTTCATCCTGGAGTTCAACAGAGCGAAGCCCTTCAGGTTCAAGGTTCAGAAAATTCCATTCCCACTCAAGATTATAGCCTGCAATAAAACCCGCGAAAAGTAATATGACAAAAACAGGAACCGTTATTCTCTTTCGAAATGACACTGTTTCTACAAGACTGCCCAGAACTGCAAAACCCCTTGCTCTACTGACTCCCTTTTTCTTCCTGACCCGTTCTTCTCTTGATGCGAGAAGAGCAGGAAGAATTACAAGAGAAGCAACAAGAGTAAGAAGCACGCCTGTTCCTGCACAGAATCCGAACTCTCTGACTGCCTTTGCATCTGCAATCATTATTGCAAGAAAGGCAACAGCAGTTGTTACAGCGCCTGTTGTCACACCTTTTCCTGTTCCTGCAATGGTTTTATGCAGGGCATCAGAAATATCATTGCCTTTTGATGACTCTTCATTGAATCTCGTTGATATGTGAATAGTGAAATCTATTCCAAGCCCGAGAAGAACCACCATGATCATTGACGTTATTAGATTTATACTGCCAAATACCAGCTGGATTATCCCCATTGTCCATACAATGCCAGCTACAATGGGCACGAGGTTCATAAGTGGCACAACAAAACTCCTGAAATTCCAGGCGAGCAGCAAATATATCATAACAAAGGCTGCAAGGGTTATTGCTATTGTATACGGGCCAACCGAATCCATTTCATCACGTCCGATTGCAGTCATGCCTGTTCTTTCAATATTATATTCAGGATACTTCAACTGGAGGGGCCTGAGAATATTTTCCACCCTCCTGTCAACAAGAGGCATTATATTTGCATCATCTTCAGGAAATGCTGAGGCAACCATCACAAGAGACATGGTTCTGTCAAGGGACATGGTGTATGGATTACCACCTGTGAGATCCCTTACAACGCGGGTAGTGTTCTTTTCAGAGAAATCATTCTCTGCTGCATTTTTTATTTCACTGATAAGAGATTCAACTGCATCAAGGAATCCTACTGTTTCTCTCTCTTTTTTCTTTACATCATCAGCATCTGTATATTCCCTTTCAAAATCATCATTCATCTTTTTAATGAAGCCATGAAGTTCAGGACTCGAGAACATTCTCTGCATTCTGCCGGCATCACGTGGTTTGGCAAGCTTCAGGGAATTTTTCTTCATCCATTCTTTTGGAAGACTGCCGTAAACATATTTCGCATAGCGCTCATCCTTTCTGCAGTCTTCAGGGTCTCCTGAATGGCATACCATGTTTTTCTTCAGGGTAAGGGTTACTTCATCAGTGATATCTTCAAGCGCTGCAGAGTCTTTGCCGCTTATTGCCACAATCATGTTCTGAGGCTGGTAAAAATTCTTTTCAAGCTTCCTGTATTCCTTTACAACCGGAAGATCTTCAGGCAGAAGCTCAGTCCATCTTGTGTCAAGAACAAGGTTGCCTGAAAGAGCTCCAAGAACCAGGGTTATCAGCACTGCAGATATATAGACTGTTTTTCTCCTGTTAACAGCCATTTTTACAATCCAGTCGAGCAAACCGTCTCTCAGCTTAATCATCACATTCTCCTTTGAATTGAAAATACCAGTAAAGTGATCTTACATCCTGCTCTTTTTTGCATGGTTGACCAGTCAGTCATATAACGTTCAAAAAAAATCATTTGCTTATTCCTCTGAGCAGATTATCAATAAAATTATTCATTACAGCGCCAAGATTAAAAGCATCCCTTTTGAACAGGTAGTGTAATCCGATTCCGTCCATTGATGCACAAAGGTATACTGCTATTGCCCTCGGGTCGATATCATCACGAAAAAATCCCCTTTTGACACCCTCTTCTATTATTTCCGTGAGAAAATCCCTCATCCTTTCAAGGAATTCATCGAAGATTTTCTTCATATCCCCATAACCGCCTCTCATGTTTACATTCCAGATTTCCATGTAAACCTTCATTATATTTTCCATACCTTCTATTTCACCTGCAGACATGAGCATGAGGGATTTCAGTTTTTCAGGGGGATTTCCTGCCTGAGAGCTAATTACATTCATGAGCTCTTCGAATCCCCCAAGAAAATCATGCGTTATCTTAACCAGGATATCCTGTTTTGTTTCAAAATACTGGTAAACAGAGCCCTTTGCGATTGCCGCCTTTTGGGCAATGTCCTGGATAGTTGCTTTCTCAAAACCCTTTTCTGCAAAAACCTCTATAGCCTTTTCAGCGATATCCGCCCTTTTCTGTTCCCTGTCTACAATCTTTGCCATTTAAGTCTCCTTTTTAAATGACCGGCTGGTCATTCATTTATAAATTAACAATTAACAAACCAGGCGTCAAGAACCGAAATGAAAAATATTGATTTATTTCTAAAAAACAGTACAATTCTTTAAAAATGAACAAAAGGAAAAAGACATGAAACTTGTATTTATATCTGATATACACGGATCAAAATCAGCACTCGAGAAAACCCTTGCCGGGATCTCAGAAGAAAAATGGGACAGGATAATTATCCTTGGTGATGCTCTTTACCACGGCCCGCGCAACCCGCTGCCTGATGACTACTCGCCTGCTGAAGTGGCATCTATTCTCAATACAATTCAGGGCAGCATAACAGCAGTTCGCGGAAACTGCGATGCTGAGGTTGACCAGATGCTCATTGATTATCCAATGATGGAGGATTATGCAATTCTCGTGGACAGTGAGAGGAAATTCTTTCTCACACATGGGCACATTTACAACCCGGAAATTCTTCCTGTTCTTTCAAAGGGGGATGTCTTCGCGTTCGGCCATACACATGTCCCGGTCGCGGAAAAGAAAGACGGCCTTTACTTTTTCAACCCCGGCTCGATCTCCATTCCCAAAGGGGGATTTCCTGCCTCATATGGAATATTCAGAGATTCCAAACTGAGCGTTGTATCCCTTGAAGGTGAAACCCTGATGGAATGCGGCATTTAAACATCATCAGCATATAAACAAAACTGAGCATTCAATAAAATCATTATTGCAATTGGCACAATAAATACAGGTAAATTTTATCTCTCTCCCAATATGCCTTGACATTATACAAGTGCTGAAGTATTAAAACTAAAATACTGCAATTTAATCTTATCTCATTTGCAAAAAAATTATTTATTCTATGGAGAAAGGCTATGAACAATATGACATGGATTGAAAGCTTCATTTTCAACAAGTTCAGCAAAGTACCACCCTGGCTAAGAAACTTCACCTACCTTTTAATTGTTCTGCTCTATGTATACCTTGCAGTTGTTCCACGCTTTGTCAACATCCGCCTGATCGCCAGAATTGACAGTTCATCAAAAGCAGAACTTCCCTACCCGGGCACAGAGATCAATACATCAATGGAAGGCAGGGACTACAAGTTTGCATCCAATGAAAACGGTTATGTATCGGTTCCTGTTATATGCAAGATCCCCGGCCCTGTAACCCTGAGGATTTATCATCAGGATGCCAGGGCATGGTTCCCGGTTATAATTGGCACAGCAAATCTCTGGAAGAGTTCCCTTTTATCAAAGGATATTACTGTTCAGGTGAAGAATGATCCCTACAGGATCGAGACTGTAAGTATTGATAAAACCAATGGAAACATTTTTGATAGCAGCGGTGATCCCTGCTGATCGGTGATTTT
>CAZEJW010000048.1:0-26121 GCA_964512685.1 uncultured Leptospirales bacterium
ATTTGAGGAGATCTGTTCCTAGTACGAGAGGACCGGAATGGACGAACCTCTGGTGCACCAGTTGTCGTGCCAGCGGCACAGCTGGGTAGCTATGTTCGGAATGGATAACCGCTGAAGGCATCTAAGCGGGAAGCCAACTCCAAGATAAGATTTCCCTTGGCCTCAAGGCCACTGAAGACACCTCGAAGACTACGAGGTCGATAGGCCGGAAGTGTAAGTGTGGCGACACATTCAGCTGACCGGTACTAATCAGTCGTGAGGCTTGACCATATTATAATAAACCCGAGTTCATTCGAACTCGGGTTTTTTTATGCCCTGATTTCACTTTTCCTTGCATTTTGACTACTCTCATATAATTATAATTTATAGATTTACTGTTATTATTGAATTATTTAGCAAAATTTAAATGAATAAAATATATATTATTCTATGAAATAAACAGTGGATTTCTCATGTGATCTGACTTTAATGAAAGACAGTGATTCTATCTTTGAGTAAAATTTATTATCCGGAGGATATAATGGTTCAAAGCATCAGGTTACCGAATATTGAAGAAGCCAATCTCAGAAACAAGATTGTTCTGGTAAGAGTAGATCATAATGTTGTAAAAAAGGGGGTAATTTTTGACCCCTACAGGATTGATGCTACGATGGGTACTCTTTTCCATATTATTGCAAAAGGCGGAAAACTGATTCTAATGACTCACGTTGGCCGACCCAGGAACAAAAATACCGGAGAAATAGATATATCCGAAAAAACTACTGTCCAGCCAATTGTTGACTATCTTAAAAACAAACTTCATATTAACTTAAAAATCCCTGATTTTACTGTAAATGAATCTTTTGGTTATATTGGTATTGAAACATCTATAAATCATCTGATCCGTGAACTCAGGGAAGGTGAGATCGATGGTATCTATCTTCCTAATACAAGATGGTTTCAGGGAGAAGAGGCTGGAGGTGATGTTGCAGACAGATTTGCCTATCAGTTGGCAGGACTGGCAGATGTTTTTATTAACGATGCTTTTGGATCATGGCAACCACACGCTTCAACATACAATGTTTCCAAATATCTGCCATCATATGCAGGGTTGCTGATGCAGAAAGAAATTCAGCATCTTGAAAGAGTTCTTGAACCTGAAAGACCTTTCGTCGCTGTTGTTGCAGGAGCAAAATTTGATACAAAAATAGGCTCCCTCAACGCTTTAACTGAAAGAGCTGATTATCTTGTACTTGGCGGTGTAATCTATAATGCATATCTTTGTGCAAAGTATAAAATATCAATTAATGGAATTAGTGAAGACGATCTAGTCGCAGCGAGAAACTTTGTGGAATACAGTGAAAAATTTCCCGGTAAGATCGTTGAATTGCCTTATATCATCGAGTCAGATGAACTTGAATCCCGTGAAGAAGGAAAATACAGAACTCATAATATCCATGACCTCAAGGAAGGCTCTTCTCTTAACTATGTTCTGGATATTGACAAAAAGACTTTTGAAGAGGAGCATATTCGTGATATCTTTATGAATGCAAAAACGATATTTGTTAATGCCGTTATGGGATATACTCCAAACTTTGCTGAAGGAACTGTGGCATTGGATCGTCTGATTGACACAAATAAGGAAGCTGTTAAAATGTATGGAGGAGGAGATACTTTACAGGAGCTAAAAACTCTTCTTCCGGGGTTGTATATTTCTGCACTGGACCATCCCAAATATTGTATTTTTACCGGAGGAGGGGCCGTACTCAAAGCGATTCAGGAAGGCTCACCATTTGGGATGCAGCCGGTACAGGCTCTGATAGACAATCATAAAAATGATGAATAAGAAGAACAGCACAAACAGGGGATTTTAATCAAATTAGAATTCTAAGATCATAAGAATAAATCACCGGGAGGTTTTCAGCATGGAACAGTGGAATGATTTCAATACCGGAAAGTGGCAGGACGAAATAAATGTCAGAGATTTTATTCAGAAAAACTATACTCCGTACGAGGGTGACAGTTCCTTTCTGGAAGGTCCAACTGATGGAACTCTCGAACTATGGAAAATACTTTCGGAGTACATGAAAGAAGAGGTAAAAAAAGGTATATATGATGTAGATACATCCATTGTATCGGGTATTACCTCTCACAAACCAGGTTATATCAAAAAAGAACTTGAGAAAATTGTAGGTTTGCAAACAGAAGCGCCATTGAAAAGAGCGATAATGCCCAATGGCGGACTCAGAATGGTGGAAACAGCACTTGCTGCATATGATTATAAACTTGATCCTCATACAGCAGATATTTTTGAACATTACAGAAAGACGCATAATGATGCAGTATTTGATGTGTATTCGGATGATATGAAGAATGCAAGAAGATCTGCTATAATAACAGGACTTCCGGATTCATATGGCAGGGGACGTATCATCGGTGATTACCGAAGGGTCGCACTCTATGGAGTAGATAAACTCATTGAAGAAAAAAAGGAAGATAAAAAATTTTCTGATCTTGAATACATGGAATCACCAATAATCAGAGAACGAGAGGAGTTTTCTGAACAGATAAGGTCACTCCAGGAGTTGAAACAAATGGCACTGTCTTATGGTTTCGATGTAAGCAGGCCGGCAGCTAATGCCAGAGAGGCTATTCAGTGGCTCTATTTTGGCTATCTTGCAGCGATAAAAGAACAGAATGGTGCTGCAATGTCTTTGGGAAGGGTTTCCGCATTTATTGATATCTATATCGAAAATGATTTAAAAAAGGGAGTGCTGACTGAAAAAGAAGCTCAGGAACTTATTGATCATTTTGTCATGAAACTCAGAATTGTTCGTTTTTTGAGAACTCCTGAATACAATGAACTTTTTTCCGGTGATCCGGTTTGGATAACCGAGGCTATCGGAGGAATTGGAATAAATGGTAAACCACTTGTTACAAGAACCAGCATGAGATTCCTTCATACTCTGTACAATCTTGGACCGGCACCTGAACCTAATATTACGGTTCTGTGGTCTGACCGTCTGCCTGAAAATTTCAAGAAATACTGTGCAAAGGTATCGATAGACAAGAGCGCAATTCAGTATGAGAATGACGGACTCATGCGTGAATACTATGGTGATGATTACGGAATTGCCTGTTGTGTTTCTGCAATGAGAATCGGAAAACAGATGCAGTTTTTCGGAGCAAGGGCAAATCTTGCAAAGGCTCTCTTGTATGCGATTAATGGCGGTAAGGATGAAGTCACAGGGCAGCAGGTTGCCACTATGTTCGATCCGATAACAGATGATTATCTCGATTATGAAGAAGTTCTGAAAAAGTATGATGAAGTGCTAGACTGGCTTTCTCAGCTGTATATAAATACTCTTAACATTATTCACTATATGCATGACAAGTATTCATATGAACGAATTGAGATGGCACTTCATGACAAGGATATTTACCGTACGTCGGCATGCGGAATTGCAGGGCTTTCGGTTGTTGCGGATTCGCTGGCTGCAATAAAATATGCCAGGGTAAAAGTTATCAGAAATGAAAATGGTCTTGCTGTGGATTATGCTATTGAAGGCGATTATCCTGCATTTGGGAACAATGATGACAGGGTGGATAAAATCGCAACAGACATTGTTAAGAGATTCATGAATAAACTGAGAAGACACAAAACATACAGGAAATCGACTCCAACTCTGTCTATTCTGACAATTACTTCAAACGTGGTCTATGGTAAAAAAACCGGATCAACACCTGACGGGAGAAAAAAAGGCGATCCTTTTGCACCTGGAGCAAATCCGATGCATGGAAGAGATACAAAGGGTGCCATCGCTTCCATGGCGTCCGTTGCCAAGCTTCCGTATGAGCATGCAGAGGATGGTATCTCATACACATTTTCAATTATTCCTGATGCACTTGGAAAGGATGAGGATGACAGGGTAAAAAATCTCACAGGCCTTCTTGACGGATATTTTAATCAGGGGGGGCATCATATTAACGTAAATGTTTTTCACAAGGAGACGCTTCTTGATGCAATGGATCATCCTGAGGATTATCCGCAACTGACCATCCGGGTGTCAGGATATGCCGTTAATTTTATTAAGCTTACCCGGGAACAGCAGCTTGATGTTATTTCGAGAACTTTTCACGAAAATTTTTAAGGCAGGATAAAATTATCGAAGGTAGAATTCATTCATACGAAACATTTGCCACTGTGGATGGCCCTGGAATCAGGTTTGTCTTATTTATGCAGGGATGTCCTCTAAGGTGTAAATACTGTCATAATCCTGATTCGTGGAAATATGATGATGGAAAAGTAATTACAACAGAGGATATCTTCAGTGAAATACTAAAATACAGGGTTTTTCTTGACTCCGGAAAAGGAGGAGTAACCGTTTCCGGAG
The DNA here is from genome assembly GCA_964512685.1 of uncultured Leptospirales bacterium. GTDB lineage: Bacteria > Spirochaetota > UBA4802 > UBA4802 > UBA5550 > CAZEJW01. The sequence goes on from CAZEJW010000048.1 coordinate 4,374, forward strand.
GAGAGCCACTCCTTCAAAAAAACTTTGTTGCTGAGCTTTTCAGGATGTGTCAGGAGAAAGAAATCCATACTGCTCTTGATACAGCAGGTTATGTAAAGGGGAAGATGCCGGTAGATTTACTGGAAGTTACTGATCTGGTTCTGCTGGATTTAAAAACCATAAACAGTGAGATCCATAAATATCTTACAGGGGTCGAACTTGAACCTGTTTTAAATTTTGCAAAATATCTTTCGCAAACCGGAAAAAAATTATGGATACGCCATGTTCTTGTCCCGGGAATAACAGACAGGGTGTCTGATGTAGAGAAACTGGCGGATTTTATTGCCTCCCTTCAAACTGTTGAGCTTGTTGAGATTCTTCCTTTTCATAAATTTGGTGAATACAAATGGCATGAACTTGGATATAACTATTTGCTTGAAGATATTTTGCCTCCAACAGAGGATGAAATCGCCAATGTCTTGAGTATAATCAGGAGCCGGGGAATAGAGGTCAGATAAATATTCCGTCTATTATTCAGGGCTGGATGGGAAATCAAAGTCGAAAATTGTACCATTTGAATTTGAGGTTAAATTGACATCAGCGTCATGGTCTTTAAGGATCTTACTGCTGATTGATAACCCAATACCGGTTCCATGATTTCTTTTTTTACTGGTAAAAAAAGGTGACCATATTTTTGACATGATTTCCTGCGGTATGCCGGTTCCATTGTCCTCGATTGTAAGGCGTACTTTATCATCCACCATTTGCGTGGTTATTTTGATCCTTCCCTGGTGAGCAGGTTCATAGTATCTGTTTTCGATTATTGCATCACGCGAATTGAGTATAATGTTTATTATAAGCTGTTCAAGTGATATGTTGTCTCCATGAATTTTGGGGATATTTTCATCCAGAATAAATATAATGTCGATATTACTTTTTCTTATTTGAATATTAATAAGATCAATTGCGTTTAAAATTACATTGTTGATATCCAGCTGTTTTTTAATGACTCCGGTTTTTCTAGAAAAATTCCTGATGTGATCAATTATTGAGGATGATTTGTCCACAAGAGAACAGATTTTTAAAAGTTCCGAAACAGCCTGCATTGTATCGAATTCTTCATAATTTATGTCATCAATCATATTCTGGGCAATTCCCTTGATACCGGTGAGAGGCTGAGAAAGCTCATGTCCAATCCCGGTTGTTATCTCCGCAAGGCTTGCATGTCTTGATAACTGATAGAGTTCCAGATCTTTATCTGAGATTATCCTTTTACACTGATCCACACTCTGTTTTAATCTGCTGATATGGTGATTGAGTTTTTTATTAAGTTCGTTTGTTTTGTTCATCTGAGAAACAAAGAGTGAAAGCCGTCGAATATGATCTGCTTTTATTGAATAAAAGGTAATAATTGAAAGTAAGGATGCTCCCAGAACAAAATGAAACGGCTGTTTTGAGTGCAGGCCAAAAAAATAATACCCTGATATTAAAAGATTGGATATTTGAACTATTTTCAGGTAGAAGTTTTTTTCAATTTTTAACAGCTTGAAAAAAATATATGCGGACGAAGATATCAATAAAAAAAACACAGTTAGAAATCTATACTGAGGCAGGAAATATAATACGGGTAATGATATTATGGCAATGGAGTATGAAAAGAATGGATGAAGGAATGTTCCGTGTCTGGAGTAATTAATGACAAGCATGCTGAATAATATCGTATAGAGAATTATACCAGTATATGACAGGAGCGGGAGGCTATTATTACTGACATTAGAACTGTTGGTATGATAAGGGATCAGAAGAATTATAAGATTAATCGAATTAATCAGTATGAGTGAAACAATATTTACTCTGGAAAGTTTTAAGCGTAAGAATAGTATACATATAAACTGTTCGATTACAGCTACATAGAAAAAAAAGTCAGATAAGTTTCGCAGAATTATTTCCATTATGTGAAAGATTCCGTGTTGTTATATACAGTCATATAATTTTTTCTCAAAAAGGTGTCAATGGATTTTAATTATTACGTGCTCTAAAAAAAGATGTTCCTGATGTTTTGCACCAGAATACAGCCAGGAGGGAGATCACCGACCTCCCTCCTGTTCAGAATTTGTGCATGATGGTTATTGATTTTTTGTCATTAGAATCTGTAGGTATATTTATTATATACCATTACATCTCTTCTGAATGCCTCATCGAATTCTGTAATACAGGATAATTCATTTTTGTTGTTGAGATTGAAATCTGAAATATGTGCATTGCTTGCAGACTTTGACTGTTCGACAAGTTCAGCAGATCCGAATGAGAAATACCATGATACAGCACCAGCTGCGGCAGCTCCATAGTAAATATAGAATGGACCGAACATATCAGCTCCGGTTGAAAGAACCAGAGTGCCGATTGTAATCCCGGGTGCAAAAAGTGCCCATCCAAGAAACTGGAGAGCGAGACTTCCCTCAGAAACCTCCCATACCTGTGTACCACCATTTGCATTTACAGAAAACTTGGGATCAAGGAAAGAGTCATGTCCGACTCTGAATCTGTAATTGCCATTTTCAATGTCATATTTTGAAGGAGCGTCACCGAACTGTTTAATCGCTTTTGTGCCAGTACTGTTTGCCAGTGGAATCTGGTATACCGGCAAAGTTTTATTGTTTTTAGTTTTAATAATTATTGTAGTTTTTCCATTTGTATCCGCTTTTGTTTGAGAGAAAACCATTGCAGGTGATATTGCAAAGCAGATTAGAAAAGCAATTAAAAACAGGCTTGATTTTTTCATAACTTGACCTCTTATATTTTTCTATTTTCATGCACATGGTCAAGAAAATATCGGGCATATGGTTGTCAATAAATAAATTTACAAAAAAATATGAAATGCAGGAAAAAAAATTAATATACATTTTTATAGAATCAAAAGACTTGATTATGCGTTTATTTTGAGCTGAAACACAGATTGATTAGTTGAACAACGATTAAGAGTATGTTCAGTTTTTAACCGAACGAGTGGTTTTTTGTATGCAGTCACGATATATGTCTATTAAAATTAGGTTATATGTCATGGTCGATTAATTGTACTGCATGCATGAATATTCCGGAAATTTAAATGGCACACAACGTGTCTAATAACGCAAATTAGGTATTATTCGGTTTTTATGAAGAGTACCTTTTCAGGTGAACGGAGAGTTATTCCTGTTTGAAACGAAAAGTCAATGAATGCTTTAATCTGAAAAGGGGGCTTTATACCTTCAAGAAAATGTTCAGTAATGATGGGGGCGTTGCTGACTTTAAGAGGAATGTTTATCCAAACAGCTTTTGCGTACATATCCATAGAACCCGGGATATTATAATCATTGGTTAAATATGAACGATTCTTCATCCCCCTGAATGAAAAGGAAGGTTTGGCTGTTGTGTTCATTACAGGCTTTAATGCAATGAGTATCAGGGATGGATTGTCGATTTTGATTACAGGTGGCTTTTGGGTATTCCTGCCAATCATAAATGTTATTTTAAGAGGGCTTGCGGATATTGAATCAACAAAGATAGGGAGGCCCTTTTCGTCTACTGAGTTTATTGTTTGAGAGCCTTTTTCGTCTATATATCTGCGGATTATATAATTTTTATAAGAATTTTGAGATTGTACCGGCACAAACTGGCGATTATTGATATATAGTTTTTTCCCCTTTTGAAGAAATTTATAACTGTCATTGAAATCCCCGTCACCATTCAGATCAATATTTCTTTCTGAATAGATAATATTAGTTTCAGTTATCACGTTTTTTTTAACTGTTCCGCTGATTATCATTTCGGGAGAACTTATATACAGAGGAAAGTCAGTAAAAAGGCCTTCGATTGAAGAACTGCAAAGAAGATTTGTTTTGATTTTATAATTTTCTGCTGTTTTATCACTTTTATTAATAGATAATCTTTGAATTTGAATTTTAAAATCTGCTGATTCTACTTTTGCACAGAATAGTAAAATAAATATTATGAATAGTAAATTTTTTTTCATGATTTTTCTCTGTTAATTATAAGGTCTTGTAGCGGTTTTCTGTCTTTTTGTGGTTTTTCATCAGGATACCCGAGCGCAATTATTGCCATAAGTTCATTGTCGCTGTTTATTTCAAGATATGAATTAACATTGTTTTTGTTCTTGAGGATTTCACCCAGCCATACTGCTCCAATTCCCAGAGATGCGGATGCAAGCAGGATATTCTGTATACACGCCCCAATGCTCATTATATCCTTCTCCCGATTATAACCTGACGGGAGATGATAGAAGATTGCTATACAGGTGCTTGAATCTTTCACGATGGCTGAATATCTGGTGAGCTCGGAAATTTTATTCTTGATTTCAGGATTTTTCAGAATTGTGAATCTCCATGGTTGATTGTTTAAGCCTGATGGTGCCCATCTCGCAGCTTCGAGTATCTCGTGCAGCAGGTTATCTGGGATTTCCTGATCGGTAAATTTTCGCGTTGATCTTCTCTTAAAAATAGTATCGAACACAATGTTCATTGACCCTTACCTTTGTTGTTTTTATCGATGTTTCTTCTATAATATTATACAGGAGAAATGTATTAAGTTCCTGTGTTTATGCCTGAGCTTTATTCCAGAAAAAAATTATCAGGCCTGAGACTTTAATTGGGCCAGGGTAATAATTTTTTTATTTGAGCAAAAAATATTTTTTGAATAAACAATGATTTAGTTTCATCTTAAGAATTTGAATAATATTATTTGAAATACTTATTACTTTTAGTCAGGCAGGCAAGGAAAAAAAGATATTCAGTGATGTTTTTTAAAGAGAGGCCCTGAGGGAGGGGCCTCTCTTTGTTTTGGGGTGTATCGGTTTATAAATCAGCCAACGGGTATCTTATTGCTTTTAACCCAGATATTCATCCTTTCTGCGTCTTTGATCAGTTCATCCCTGAAATCAGGATGTGCTATGTTTATCAGTTCTTCAGCACGCTGCCATGTTGATTTGGCTTTTAACTGAACAAGTCCATATTCGGTTGCTACATAATGAACAAGAGTTCTCGGAACAGAAACTATTGTTCCGTTTTCGAAAGTTGGTACTATTCGTGAGTGAATATTTCCTTTGCTGTCTGTGTATGTTGAGTTAAGGGCAATGATTCCCTTTCCTCCATGGGAGTTGTATGCGCCCATAATAAAATCAAGCTGCCCGCCGGTTCCGGTTTTGTGTCTTATCCCGACAGATTCTGAAGAAACCTGCGAGAAAAGATCAACAGATATGGCATTGTTAACTGCGACCATGTTATCATTCTGGGCGATAACTGCCGGATTGTTTACATAATCAACCGGGTATGAGGCACATGCAGGGTTGTGGTCCATGAAATCATAAAGACGGTTTGTCCCCAGAGCAAAGGTGTATACCATTTTATAGCGGTCGATGTTCTTTTTTGCTCCTGTAGCGATTCCGCTTTCGTAAAGATCAACGCATGAATCAACAAGCATCTCTGTATGGATTCCGAGATCTTTGAGGTCGCTTTCTGCAATCATTTCGCCAATTACATTAGGAAGTCCGCCGATTCCAAGCTGTAAACATGCCCCATCGTGAATTTCGTTCATTATGTGTGTTGCAATCTGTCTGTCGGTCTCTGAAGACTGTATTGGAGGCAGGTTGAGCATAGGGCTGTTATTGCTTTCCACTATGTGATCGACTCTGGAGATGTGTATTGATTCCTGGTTTCCGCCAAGGCAATATGGAACATTCTTGTTGACTTCAACAACAATTTTATCAGCTTTCTGCAGTAATGCAGGTGCAACTGAATTGGAAATCCCATAGTTGAAGAAACCGTTGGAATCCATCTCTGTAACTGTTATGAATGCCACATCGAGTTTTTGATACTTTTTAAAGGCTCTAGGCGCCTGATGATATGTTATTGGAGCGTAATAACATAATCCGTTTTCTGCCAGTTTTCTGGATACAATAGTGAAATGAGCATCATGCATGATTATATGTTTTTTTTCAGGATCTGCAAGTACGACTTTCGGAACTTTGGTAAAACAGACACTGAGAAATAAAACATCATCAAGCTCAGTAATTCTTTTGGAAAGCGCTTCATCAAGCAGTTCCGGAAAAAGCAGAAATTCTCCATAGTAGATGTTATCCCCGGATTTTACAACCTGCACTGCTTCTTCAGGTGTAACAAGCTTTTGTTTGTATTGATAGTTTAGGATGTCAGTCATGATGACACCTCCATTGGTAATATTCATGGTATGAGAAAAGTCGTATGTTCTCAAAAACCGGGGAGAGGGTGAGCTGGGGGGGCATACTCACTCCTTCCGGTTTTTGGGGATATACAAATTCTTTTTCTCTAATCCCTGGCAATAATATGATAATAAAAATCATATTTTAAAATAGGATAAATAACTGAAATGCATGTAGGTTATTTGTCCTACAAAAGAGTGGCAGTTATGGTTAAAAATACCCGTTATTGTGGTTACAGGATAAAAAGCACTGATTTACGATGATTAAGAAGCAGCAAATTTAAAAATTTCTCTGTATATGTTTGGCATGAGTTCAATTTCTGATCTGTTAAAAAGGGTTTATTAACATCTCTGAATCATATTTTTATTAAAATTAAAAGTTTTGCTAAAAAAGACTAATCGAATGTTTCTTTTGCAAAAATTAAAAAGTAATATAGAAAGAAGTATATGGATTAAGCAGAAGTTAGAAAAATATATTACCTGTGTTTTCTTTCCTTTACTTTTAGTGCTGATTTTATTTCTTTGTTCACAGGGGATTAAAATGTGTAGGATCAATGGACAAAAACAGTAAAAGAAATGAGTTCCTTCTGGATGTCTTCAGGAACAAAATCAATTCTGAAGAAGAGCTGTTGTTTTTTATTCTCAGCGAATCCATGAAAAAAACAGCCAGTAGCGCTGGCTATATTGCTGTAATAAAAAATAATCAAAAGGTCGTTGAAAGGATTTTAAGAATTCCTTCTTCTTCTGCTGAATGTGCCATGCCCGAAGAAAACATTCCGGTTTCAGAGACATCATTCATAAAAAAATGTATATCAGAAAAGAATATTCTCCTCTCATCTTTTAAAAGCGATTCAACACACAGTATCGAGTATAATTCAGACATCCTAAAGGAAAGACACATTGAAATTCCGGTTTTTAATGGAGATATAATAGCAGGTGTGCTTGGTCTTGCAGACGGCAACTATTCGGATGATAACATTTTTCAGTTGTTGATGCTGGTGAATGGTATTTATCAGGTAGGTAAAAATGCAGTTTCCAGAAAAAAACAGGGGCTCCTTGAAGCAATCATTGAATCAACCGGAGAGGCTTTTATAAATGTCAGTCTTAACAGTATTATAGCATCATGGAATCCCGGAGCAGAAGTCCTCTTTGGATACAGGGATGAAGAGGTCTTGGGGAAGGATTTCTCACTGCTTTCAGTTTCGGATATCCCGGATGAGTTTCCAATTATTATCGATACGGTTAAAATGGGTGGAACAGTCAATAACCACGAAACCATCCGCATGAAAAAAGACGGCACCAGGGTCGATGTTTCACTTTCCGCAGCGCCGGTAAAGAATCCTGACGGATCAATCGATTCTCTTTCTATTATTTGCCGTGATATTACAAAAGAGCGTTATTACAGAAAACAACTTAAAACATCAGAAGAAAAATACAGGGCAATTTTTGAAAATACCGGAACAGGAACCTTAATTATTGGAGAAGACGGCACAATAAAACTCATTAACCGTGAATTCGAGATTCTCAGCGGTTTTTCAAAAGATGAAGTTGAGGGTAAAAAAAAGATTTTTGATTTTATTCCGCAGAGTGAAAGGGATAAAATTATTTCATTCCATCAGAACCGCAGAGGCATTGGAACCGCTCCACCGAGAAATTATGAGTTTCATCTAATGAATAAAAACAAAGAAGTAATGGATATTTTTATTACAGTGGAGATCATCCCTGGCACAAAGGACAGTGTGGCTTCATTCATGGATATTACTGAAATAAAGAAATTACAGACCAGGGTAATAGATATATGTGAAAAGGACAGGAGACAGATGGGCCATGACCTGCACGATGGTTTGATGAAAAACCTGAATGCCATACAGCACATTTCTTTTGAAATGATTAACAGTGGAAAGGGTTGTGAAAGTCTTGAACAGCTGGAGAGAATCCGGCAACTCTCAGAAGCATCTGTAACACAAACAGAAAATCTGGTGAACGGGCTGAAGCCAGTTGCAAGAGCCGGTGATTTAAGAGAAGTTGTCGGCAAGCTCGTGGATATGATCAGAAAAGTATATGAAGTGGAGATTGATTTTGAATTCAGCAGGGATGTTGAAATTTCTGATGAGTTTCTTGCAAACAATCTTTATTTTATTATACAGCAGGCAGTATTAAATTCACTTAGATTTTCTGAACCAGAAAAAATTCTGATTGCCCTTGAGAAGGATGGAGAGTGGTGTAATCTTATAATTGATGATGACGGAATATCCATAAAGAAAAAACAAATGGATAAATCCGGGGTATCTTTCAAAATAATGGAATACAGGGCGACATCCATCGGCGGTATGATAGATACCAAACACCTTGCTGAGGGAGGAAACAGAACTCTCTGCAGATTCAGAAATGACGGTATTGCGACACCCCTTCTTGTAAAAAGAAAAATTAAAGTGCCGGATCAGAAACAGAAAAAGATCCTCGTAATTGACGGTCATCCCATAATCCGTCATGGAATTGTTCAGCTTGTTGAGGATGAAGAAGGCCTGGCAATATGCGGGGAAGCAGAAAAATCAGAAGAAACTCTCAGGATTATTGAAAAAATTAAACCCGATCTTGCTCTTATGATTTTTTCCCATGATGGAGGTATCGGTGTTGAACTGGTAAAGGCCATAAGAACCCGTTATAAAAAAGTTCCGGTTCTTGTTCTTTCTGTAAACGATGAAGCTGTTTATGGAGAAATGTTTGTGCGCGCAGGAGCCGGGGGGTTCGTTCTTCTTAAAGACGGGCTTGAGGATATTATCGAGGCCATAAAAGATGTGCTGAAAGGAAAGACCTTTATCAGTAAATCCATAAGAGAAATAATATTTACAAGGCTTTTTGATTCAAAAAACAGTGAAGAGGGAACCCCTCTTGACAGGCTCACCAAAAGAGAATTTGAAATTTTTCAGCATATTGGTCATGGGCTGGGTCCAAAAGAAATTGCTGAAAAGCTGTGCCTTAGCTCTAAAACAGTTGAAACCTACAGGGAAAGAATCAAGGAGAAACTCAATATTGGTTCAGCCTCTGAGCTTTCACAGTTTGCCATTCGATATGTATTTCACCCGGATATAAAGAAGTGATTATCTCGCCTGTTGAGTCGAAAGAAAACTATCGAGCTTTAATTTTTTTGTGTTGAGTTTTTTGAGGTGTGAGCTGATTATTTTTGAATAATCCAGATCCCGGTTTATTATTGAATATCTTTCGGATTCCATCTTTCCGAGATCTGTTGTGATTTTTATATTGCTTGCCTGTTTTGCATATCTCTCAGCATTTTTCCAGTATGGAATTGCTTCATTGTAGAATCCTTCAGCAATATCAAGACTTTCGCGAATATCCTTAGCAAAATCGAGATTATAGAAATAGATCCGTCTTTTATCGTATCTTGCGGCAATTTTGAGATAATTCCTCATGATAAGAAGGTTTATGTGCATGAACATGATGTTTCTGTATTTGAGATATTCTTTCTCAGACTCGACCTTTACCAGCGCTTCAGAAGGGTGGCGGAATTTGCAGTTAAGCGCTATCTTGAGTCTTTCAATGTTTTTGCGCAGTGAATTCTCATTGTAGTACTGCTTCATCCCATATAGTTCGTAAAAGTCTTCAAGATAATGGGGAACGGTTTTATAGTGAAGCCTTGACCTTGGAATGTAATCGGAAAAGGGAACATATTTTTGTTTTTCTGAAAAATACTGGTACTGGTAATCTTCTGACGCAAGAGGTCCGATCAGGAATAATATTATAATCAGAGAGGTTAGTAGATTTTTTGTATTCATTGGTTGTCCACACTCTTTTTATCATTGTCGGCAGTGAAGATGAGGTGATGAATTATAAAAATTATGATGATTCGGATAAGGTTTAATATTGTGCGGAGATAAGGGTTTATTGTTTATTCTTCCTCGAGAAAAAAAAGCTCAAAGTAGCGAATAAGGCTTTTTACATAGGAAAGTTTAATTTCGGATTCAACAGACCAGGATGTATCAGAATAGAGTTCTATTACATTGATAAATAATTTTTCTGATTTAACGATTTCTTCCATAACAAATTCTTTTTTAATGAATCCACGGTTATGCCTGTCAAAAAAGAGTTCCCTGTGCGCTGCATGTAATGATTCATCAGCTTTTTTGTATGTTCTGTATGCATCTACTTCTCTCTGATTAGTATATGATTCGATGAGGTTCAGGCACTCTGATGCCCTGTAGAAGTCGAATATCATTTTATTGAAAACATCGAAGTGTTCGATCAGGTCATGTTCAGATGTAAGTTTTTTAATCTCAAGAATTGAATGGTATGATTTTCGCAGAATAAAGACAGTTCTGTTGTATATTCCGCGATTGTAGATGTTTTCACGTCTTGGTATGTTGTAAAGATTATACTGAAAATATCTGTATAGCGAATCTTTGGTATTTTCCCTTATCTGTATAAATCTTTGAATCAGTATTTCTCTGTTTACAGCCGATGGTTTTTTTTGCGGTTTTGGTTTTTCCTTTTCCGTGTGATCTGCCGGCCTTTCGTCTTTTTTTTTGGGGGATGCCTCCGCTTTTTGAGATACTGACAGGTTGTTTTTGAACCTGTAGCTCATAATTGTGTCATATGCAATATTAAGCCTGGCCATGTTTTCATTGGCAGCATCGATATTTTCCCTGTTTCGGTCCGGATGAAAATGCAGCGCCAGTTTTTTATATCTTGTGGTTATTGTATTGTCAGGTGTTTGAGGATCCGCTCCCAACAGCCTGTATGATTCCTGTATGTTCATGTTTTTCAGGAGGTCTATCCTGTTTCTCTCCTTCTGCGAGCTTTTGTGGGTATCTCTGGAAAAAAGAGTTTCATTTATAATAGAATGAAAGCTCCATGCTTTATCTGATGCTGTCTCACAAGGGAACTTTTTAAAAGAAATTTATTGAGGCTCCCTTATATTAAAAAATGATAGATACAGAAATAACAGTGAAATATCAAGAAAAATATAATAAGCGGCAATTGAAGTTATAATAAGGAGGATTTTTTATTAATTTTTTCTTGACGTCTATACCAATGTATAGTAGCTTTCTGTTTAGATAAAAATGCTGAAAAAGGATCTGATTATGGCCCCCAGAGATAATGAAAAAAAACTCACAGCCAAGCAGCAATTAATTTACGATTTTATTAAAGAAGCTATCCGTGAATCAGGATTTCCGCCAACTGTCCGTGAAATCGGAGAACAGTTTGGAATAACAGTCAAAGGCGCCTATGATCACATGAAAGCAATCGAGAAAAAAGGATTTATCCGCACTGAACAGAATAAGTCCAGGGCCATTGTCGTTCTCGATACTGACGATCTTATTGAGACAAATGCAGTAAACATTCCTCTTGTTGGAAGAATTGCAGCCGGCACACCAATCCTTGCAGAAGAAAATATTGAGGAATATCTTTCTTTTCCATCGTCAATGTTTTCAAAGGGAGAATATTTTGCCCTGAATGTCAGGGGTGATTCCATGATCGAGGGTGGAATCAATGATGGTGATATTGCCATTATAAAAAGTCAGAATACCGCAGACAATGGAGATATTATTGCAGCTCTTGTGGATGAAGAAGCCACTTTGAAAAAGTTCCAAAAAGAGGGCAAAAAGGTACTCCTGGTTCCTGAAAACAGTAATTATAAACCAATTGTGCCGGACAACCTCACTATACTCGGAAAGCTTTCCGCAATCTTCAGGAATTACTGACAGCAGATTCATTATGAATTCATCAGGTTTATAAAAATTTCTTTCAATATCGATTCTTATCCATTTTCCTTGGTTAGCAATTCAATTAAATAATCCTGCTTTCAATCTCATAAACAGAAAGCAGGAAGAAAATATTACAGAGCTTATAGAAAATAAATTTGAATAAATAATTCAGGAAGATATTGTTATTCTGTGTGCAGTTGAAAGGTTTGCTTTGAAACCATGTGACTGGATAAATTTAATGGTGGCGGGAGTAGGCCGGACCCGGAGTCGAACCAGGCAGAAAGGTAAACCTTCTCAACTGTTTTGCAGACAGAGGGGGGCTCCGGCCCCCTATACCGGCCATAAAATAATCATTAAATATTTTATTATAATTTGTCAATTATTTATTTTTTCGATATATAGTATTTATAATATGGATATTTAGGCATAATAAATGACTGCTCTTGTTGACGCATCTTCAGCAATTTTAATGTATAAATGCGGGTTATGGGATTATTTCTGCAATGATTTCAGTTTTCGTTCAGGCACTGAGGTGTATAAAGAAATCACACATGCCGGACGTGCGGGAGAGAAAATATTCTCTGAGACTTTTAAAGGCAGAATTCTTCAGCCTGATGATGAAAAAGCAGGAAGTTCTCTGATAAAATATCCTACACTGGAAAAACTTGATCCCGGCGAAAGAGAGCTGATTCTTCTGTACTATCAGAAAGCAGGTGATTTCATTATACTCGATGACCGAAGAGGGGTTGCTTTCTGTCGAAACGAAGGCATCCCCCATATTAATGCCCTTCTTGTTCCCAGTATTCTTTATTTTAAAGAAAAGATTTCAGAAACTGAAAAGAATAAATTTACAGTTTCTCTTATTGAAACAGGCCGTTATTCATCCTTTGTGAAAGGTTTTGCGGAAAAATGTACAAGAGAAGAAATCAATTATTTTCTGGGTTAGATTAAATATATTTTATTACTGAGTCGTCAATATCTGATATTTTCTGAAAACCTGTAAGAATCATTGCCTTCATGAGTTCTTTTTTAATGGTATTCAGATAGAATTCAGTGCCATCAGCGCCCATACCTACACAGGCAATGGCTATTGGTCTGCCGATAAGTACAAGATCTGCTCCGATTGCAATTGCCTTCAGCACATCCACTCCGGTACGGAATCCTCCGTCAACCATAACGGTTATGTTTCCCCTGACTGCATTTACTATATCCGGGAGAACATCCATTGTGCCTGCCATCTCATCCATTACGCGGCCACCGTGGTTTGATACAATTATTGCAGATGCTCCAAGCTCTACTGCGAGTTCAGCATCCTTTGGATTCATTATTCCTTTGAGCACAAACGGCAGTTTTGTAGAGGCAATAATTTCCTTAAGTGAATCCATTCCCTTGGGACCAACTGACTGATTTCTCATTGCCATAGTTTTGAAAACAACTGCATCAATGTCCATTCCTGCTGCGATTGCTCCGGCTTCTTCAGCTGCCTTGACTCTTTTTATTATTTCCCTGTTGTCGCTTCTGGGTTTGAATATCGGGATTCCAAGCCCTCTGTTCTCTGAAAGGGCCCTGAGCCCAATTTTGTATTTATCAGGTGTGGCCCCATCTCCAACCAGAGCAAGAGAACCTGCTCTGAGACATCCTGAAACAACTGCCCTGTTGTAATCGAGTTCGTCAACAGCTCCACCCATGTTGGTTACGGCTCCGGTAATGGGAGCTGCAAGAACAGGAAGAGAAAGCTTATGCCCGAGGTATGATGTTCCTGTATCAGGTTCACGGATATCATGAATGAGTCTTGTGGTTACCTTGTATTGCTGAAGTGCCTCTGAGTTCCGTTTGAAAGAGGCGCCGGTCCCTGTTCCACCCATTCCGGGTACACCTGTTGCGCAGTTTTTGCCGTCACAGTTTTTACAGACAAAGCAGATTTTTTTGAATTTTTCACGTGCAGCCAGGTTTATCGTTTCCATAGAGAGTTCGCTCTCTTCTATGGTTTCGATTCTGAGAAGATCGATACATTTTTTATAGGACTCTTCGGCCTCTTCGAGAGTATTTCCTGTTGCAATAATATGGCCGGCTTTTTCGACATTTGACCTCGGGGGAATTATCTTGTCGCCTTCTTTTACATTGATGAAGATCTCTTCAACACCATTTACTGTGAGCGCATCCTCAAGGCCGGTTATCTTTTTTACGATTCCGGGCTTAGGTATTATTGCCCTTTCTATAGCAACCAGGTTTTTAACCGGTTCAAGATTCCCGGGTTCCTGTCCAAGAGAGACCTCTATCATTGCCCTCATGAGGTCTACTCCGGTTGAGAGCGGATATGTGTACGCCGACATGAATCCTCCTGAAAGACGGGCCGCAAGTTCTCCGATCATGGGGCCGTTTTCAGTTATCTTGATATCCCCCTTTGCCGCTCCAATATCAATTCCCAATGCCCTGATTCCCTGCTTCATTACTTCGCAGGCCTGTTCAATTACAGCGCTGCCAAGGGCTGAAGGCATGTTGTGACCGGTTTCGATAAAGTGAGGCGGATATTTGATAATACGGTCTGCAACTCCTGTAATGGTTATTTCCCCATTGTATACAATGGAATCTATTGAAAGCTCAGGGCCGTGCATGAGTTCTTCGATTATAAGTTCACCGCTTGGAGATACACTCTTGCTGAAGTGGAATGCATCAGTCAGCTGATTCGGATCATCGATCCGCATAACTCCTCTGGCTCCCATATTGTCTGAAGGTTTTATAACAACAGGAAAATTAAGTATCTTACATGCCTTTTTTGCATCGGATAGTGACCAGACAGGCAGAAAGGATGGAGATGGAACATCGTGTTCCTTGAAACGCATTCTCATCTTTATCTTGTTTGTGGCGGCTTCGGCGTTTTCGAATTTTATTCCTGGAAGATTAAGGGCATTGGCCACTGCCGAGACTGTCATGGATGCATCTGTTCCAACGGTCAGTACACCGCTGATTGGTGTGATCTCATTCTGGGCTTTGGCTGTTCTGACCGAACCTTCGATGTCCCTTGTACTCATTACTATTGGGATATCAGCCTCACGCATACCTATTGCATCCGGATTGTAATCTGTTACAATTACTCTCAGGCCCATTCTGTTAGCTCTCAGGATTACCGGCAGCTGAAGAAGACCGCCTCCAATGACCATTATTGTTTTTTGCACTTTTTACCCCCTGCGGATTGTTCCGGGTTATGTCTCATATATTGCCGGCATATGTTTGGAAGGTCAAGATTTATTTGTTGATGTTCTGATAATTGGTTTAATATTTAATTTTCTTTTCAGTTAAGACAGTAATGTGATAAAGAAAGAATAAGTAAATTGCTTGAAAAAAAATGTTAAAAATGAAGTATGTTTTTTTTGAATTCAAACTGACCTGGAGGTGTCATGGACAGGAATCTTACTCTTGATGCAGTTAGGCTCACAGAAGCTTCTGCACTTATTGCGAGCAGGTATATGGGTAAGGGTGATGAAGAAACCGCTGAATATGTTGCCGTTAAGGCAATGGCTGCGCTTTTTCCGGCATTGAATATAAATGCAGAGGTCATTGTGGGAACATGCGGACATGACAATCTTCTGGCGAGCGGTGCAAAGGTTGGGGATGCGGACGGTCTGCCTGTTGATGTCGCGGTCAAGGCCCTGGATGGCAGGTATACATGTGCCAGGGGTGGACAGAATGCTATTTCAATTATTGCTCTTGGTTCAAAAGGCGCTTTTATTCAGGTGCCCGACCTTAAAATGGAAAAAATTGCTGTTGGCAGGGATGTCAAGAGTGTGGTTGATATAAATGAAGAGCCTGAGATAAATATTAAAAGGGTAGCAAGGGCCAGAGGTAAATATATTGAAGACATCACGGTCTGTATTCTGGACAGCAGAAGAAATGCATCTCTGGTTGAGAAAATCAGAAAAACAGGCGCAAGAATCAGGTATATTATCGATGGTGATATATCAGGCATGATTTCAACTGCTCTTGATGAAAATCCAATCGATATAATGATGGGAACCGGTGGTGCAAAGGAAACAGTGCTTGCTGCTGCTGCACTTAAATGCCTTGGAGGCAACCTGCAGGCGAGATTTATCCCTGATTCGAATGAAGAAAAAAAATTGCTGAAAAAAATGGGAATAGAAAACCCGGAGAAGGTTCTTTATATCGGGGATATGGTCAAGTGTGATGATATAATTGTCTCTATAACCGGAATTACAGACGGGGTACTGCTTCCTGGGGTGAGATATTTTTCCGGCGGAGCGAAAACAAGTTCGATTGTGATAAGAGAAAAAACTCATACTGTCAGATTTATCAATGCCGAACATCTCTTTGATTACAAACCCATTTTCTGATTTTTATTCTGCCCCCTTTATAGATATTGTGTTTTAACCGAAAATAAAATATGGCGTTTTTTCGGCAGCCAAAAATACTGCTGTAACAGGATATCCTCATGAGAAATAAAACTGCATTCAAGTTAGTTGTGTTTTTTTTATCGTTAGTGCTTCTGTTGTTCTTTTGGGGCTGTTCTTCATCCTCTCAAAAAAAAGATAATGGAGATGTTGAAAATGCTGGTGTTTCAGCTGAAACAGGAGAGGTAAACGGGCCTGAGAACGGAGATGTAGAGAAAAATATGTTTACAGGATCTTTCAAACTCAGGCTTTCAAGTTATAAAGGAACTCTCATTATAAAGAAGAAGTCAGGGTCATATTATGGCTATATGGTTTTTAAAGACTGGGGAGGGGGGAGACCTCATGAATTGAAAAAAATCAGCATTGATATTAATGAAAGAAAGATTTTTTTTATCAGATCTATACGTACTCCTGAGGAGGCGAAAAAATTTAATGCAGGCAGGTATTTTGTTCAAAAATACTATGGCGAATTTACAGTAGACGGAAAAAGAATTAAAGGGTATTATATCGATTCCGGAGCTGAATCAAGCTGGCAGGCAGAAAGATAATAGCGGATTATTCTATGGAAATATCATCAGTAAGAGACATTGTACAGATTTTATACAGGGAAATTGAAGGCAGAAATACTCTAAGGGGGTATGACTCAATCCCCCAGTCAGATGAATTTGTGCCCAAAGTCGTAAGAAAATACGGACTGCACAGGGAGTCTGTGCCTGAACTTCTGAACATCCTTGCAAATTCAAATATGATTTTTTCTTTCAATACTGTGGCAGAAGATAAAAAAGAAAAAATAAAACCAATTGAGGGCTATGTTGTTACTAAAGGCAATGTAATCCTTAACCTTAAAAAGTTTTTTGAGGCAGAGCTGGTTGACCAGTATGCTATTGAGTTCAACAGAAAACTCTCAGAACAGAGGGCTGTAAAAGAGGTAAAGGCTTATCTCGAAGATTATAACAATACATTGCTTGGAAGGGTGGCAAATATTGCCATAAGTCTGGGATATTTTGAAAAGAACCTCGAATGGAACATTTCAAAATATAATGCAGCGTTTCAGGCAAAAGAACTTGATGTGCAGCTTTCAATAGCCGGTTCTCTGGATTTCTACCTTCAGAAAAAAGACGGGGCAGTCAAAGAAACAGGAAAAATGTCTGCTCAAAAAAAGAGTGATGATAACAACTCCAGAAGGGCTGTTGATGCGGAGCATATAGATGAGTTCAGGGATTATCTTAAAAAGAATACTCTTGAGAGAACCCTTAATGTATATGGAGTTGAATTCTATACCAGGGTCTGCTTCAGGGACTATCAGTTTTCGCAGATTCGCAGGGTTATTGATTTCGGGCTGGTTAAAAAGAGAACAGATCTTATGACAATAAAAAGACTTCTTCTCAGGGAAAGAGGAAATGCAGATCAGGATTTAAAAATTCAGGAATATGCTCAGGAAATAAATCTGCTTGAAAAGGCCATAAATGATAAACTGAAAACATTCCGATGACTCAGGCATACATCCCAGCAGAAAATTAATCACCCCCGTGGTCTTCGATGGCGGGGGTTAATCATTTCAAGAGATTGCGGTTTTGGAAAATTTTATTTATCCGGAGAATGAATGAAGGATATAGCGATAGTAGGAGCAGGGGCCTCCGGATTAATGGCGGCGATTCATGCCTCATCTGTTGAGAACAGGGTTGTTCTTTTTGAAAAGCAGAAGAAGGCAGGAAGAAAGCTCCTCGTTACAGGAAACGGTACATGCAATATTACAAATCTTGATATAGATGTATCGCATTATCATGGAAAAAATCCCGGATTTGTAAACAATGTATTCGGCAGGTTTGGCCTTGATGAGACAATTGATTTTTTCAGGTCGATTGGGATTCCCCTGGCTCAGGGAAAAAACGGCAGAATGTATCCGGCCTCGTTTCAGGCATCGACTGTATTGAAGATTCTGGAATATGAAACCATCCGAAGAAATGTAGAAATAAATCTCCACAGAAGAATTGACAGCATACAAAAAAAGGGAGCCAGGTTCATTCTTACAACCGCAGGCAGGGAAGAGTTCGTCTTCGATTCTGTAATCCTTGCATGCGGAAGTTGTGCCTATCCGTCAGTAGGCGGTGCAAAGATCGGCTACGATCTCGCATCATCCCTTGGGCACCGTATTGCTGAACCCTTCCCGGCAATTTTACCTGTAAATATTCCTTTGAAAATAATTCATACTCTTCAGGGTATAAAATGTGATGTAGAACTGACCGTTGAAGAAAAAGGAAAAACTATTGCCATGTCCGGAGGAGAGCTTCTTTTCACCGCATACGGTATTTCAGGCCCGGCATCACTCGATATTTCCAGAGCAGTGAATGAAAGTATTCTGAATGGGAAAGAACCTGAGATTGTAGTGGATTTTTTCCCCGACATGGGGGATGAAGAATTGCGTCTGGAACTCGATACTGTTTTTTCTGATGAGAACAGAAAGCTTTCATTCAGCCTGCTTGGTATCCTCAAGGAAAGACTCCCTGAGGTTTTGCTTCGTATGGCAAAGATTGACCCGGAAAAGAGAGTGAGGGAAATCTCTGCCGGAGAGACAGAACGAATTTTGGATGTGCTGAAAAGGCTGAGACTCGCTCCCGGTAAACCGAGAGACTTCAATGAGGCAGTAGCTGCTGCCGGCGGAGTTGAGGTCGATCAGATAAATCCGGCAACAATGGAATCCAGGATTGTGAAAGATCTTTATATAACAGGCGAACTTCTTGATATAGACGGAGACAGCGGAGGATATAATCTGCAGTTTGCCTGGAGCACCGGAGCAATAGCAGGAATGAAGCAACATTAAAAGAGGGGGGGGGGATTATGACACTGCCGATGCATATTTTTGAGAAAATTGATATCTATGATGGTGATGTAATTGAATCCAGGGAGATGCCTGTTTCAGCAGAATATATACTAACGGTTCTGCTTGAAAAAAAGGAGTTTTCGACCATTGCATGTTCAGGGAAGGATATAAGAGAACTAGTGATGGGGCATATTCTCTCTGAAGAGATTGTATCTTCCAGTCAAGAAGTTGAGGATATTCATTTTGATGCGGATAAAATGGAAGCGAATGTAATTCTCAAAAAAAAGGAAGACCTCAGCAGCGCTTTCTCAACCTTGCTCAATGTAAGTGTTGCCGGAGGTAAAAGCAGCCGTAAACTCCCTTCTTTGGAACATGCGAGAAAAGAACTCCCTTTGGTTAAAGCAGAAATAATATGCAGATGCATGGAGGAGTTTCTGAATCATTCGGATGAACATGATCTGACTCATGGTGTTCACGGGGCTGCTCTTTATTCACTTAAAGGAGAAACGATTGCTTTTTTTGATGATATTGGACGTCACAATGCAATAGATAAGATTATCGGTTATTCTGCACTTGGTAATATGGAACTGACTGACTGCATGATTTGTACAACTGGCAGGGTATCGAGTGAGATTATTTTAAAGATAATAAACTCAGGCGCAAGAGTGCTGGTCTCCAGGGCTTCTCCAACCAGCTACAGTATCCGCCTTGCAAGAAAGTACAACATCCTGCTTGTTTGTCGTGCAAGAGGCAAGGGGTTCTGGATCATAAACGGAAAGGATAGTGTTGAAATATGAGGATTTGCTCATATGCATAAAAAACCCCGGTATTGGCGGGGAAGAAAATAATCAGTTATTTTTTTTAAATCTCTGGTATAATAATTATACCGGCAGGGAGTAAACATATTCCTTTTCTAAAAGGTGATGATATGAAAACCAGACTTCTTATCCAATTTCTTTTTTTCATTATCCCTGTGTTTTTTATCAATGCATGCACTTCCCTGAAGAATGGCAGTTCAGGGAAAGAGTTAACTGTAATAATAAAGAAATCCACAGTGAGTTCTCCGCACATTCTTCATAAAATCAGAGAAGATCTTGTGTTTAAAAAATACATAAGGTCAGTTAATTTTATAAATATCCCTGAACCGGTAATTGAGATTGATATGGAACCCGGAAGTGTAAGAGCTGCAAATCTTGATTATGATGATATAAAAAAGGCGATATTAAAAGAATTTAGAAGAGTCCCTTTTATGAAATCACAGGACAGGAGTGTTATCATTATTAAAAAAGGCGGATTTGAATCTGTAACAGAAAAATCCGGCAGTGAAAGACTGGGGAATATAATAGTCAGCAAAGGGCAGCCTTTTACCAGGCTGAAGGATATCGCCAGAATAAAATATACCTTCAGACATCATGATGAAAGATATTACAGTGTGCCTGTTTACAAATTGAAGATATCGTATGATATTAAGAATAAAAAGGATGTCTTTGACTGCCTGGCCGGGTATGAAAAACTCTATGGAATCGAAATCCGAATAATTGATGAAGGCTGATCAGAACATAGTCATATAATTTTCAATAGTGGTAATACCGCTGCACACATTGTCCAGCATATCTCTGTCGGAATATTCTGCTGTTATTGTATAGGATATGAATTTTCCCTTGCCGCTTTCTGTCTCGCTTATTTCTGCATCTATGCCATGTTCATTCAATACGGAGTGAATGGAGCCCAGTGTTTCAGAAGAAGTTCTGAAAATACACTTAAAGGTAATTTCTGCCGGATAATCTATTGTCTTCTCGCAGACAGTATCCTGTATTTTTATTTCTGGTTTCATGAATATCTCCAAGTAGTCAGCAGGGCCTTCGGCCCTGCCCAAATCCTTACTGCGGAATTTTTTTATAATCGTCGAGGAATCTCTGTACGCCAATATCTGTCAGCGGATGTTTTATTATCTGCTTGAAAACAGAAAAGGGTATAGTTGAAATATCAGCGCCTGAAAGTGCAGCATATTTTATATGAAGCGGGTTTCTTATTGAGGCTACGATTATTTCGGTTTCTATTCCATAGTTGTCATAGATAGTTCTTGTTTCTTCAACTACATCCATCCCTTCTGTGCTGATATCATCCAGTCTGCCTACAAATGGCGATATGAATGAGGCCCCGGCCTTTGCAGCCATGAGCGCCTGTACAGAGTTGAAGCAGAGTGTTACATTTGTCTTTATCCCCTCTGAACTCAGGGTTTTTACTGCCTTGAGGCCCTCTTCTATCAGCGGAATTTTTATATTTATGTTATCTCTTATCTTTGCTAGCTCTCTTGCTTCCTTTATCATACCTTCATATTCCAGAGAAATAACCTCAGCGGAAACCGGCCCGTCAACTTCTGCTGCTACCTCTGTAAGAACTTCTCTGTATGGTTTGCCGATTTTACTTACGAGAGTAGGGTTTGTTGTAACTCCATCCAGTATGCCAAGTTTTCTGGCTTCTTTTATCTCATTGATATCCGCAGTATCTATAAAAAATTTCATTCATACCTCATTTTTTATGTTTTTTATAATTTTGCAGTATTTAGTCCTTATTTGCATCTATAC
>CAZEJW010000049.1:0-10599 GCA_964512685.1 uncultured Leptospirales bacterium
GGCGGCGGGGACAATAATATTCTTCCATTTGCACTAAAAAGTATTTTCAGGAATAGATACTGTTATTCTGTTATAAATTAGCAAAATAAGCATTTCGTCTGAAAAATCCTGAAAGAATTTCATTCCGGAAGAAGTAAATAAAAAATTGTATTTTACGGACAATGTACAAGACATGACCGAATACCTGCTCAACGAAAATCTTATTTATATTATTGCCATAAATCTTGTTACGCTGATTCTCTTTATAATATTAAAGAGAAATATAAACAAGGTTGAAAACCGGAGAAAAGAAGAACTCGAGGATCAGTCCCGCTTTAATCCTGTTAACACAAAATCTCCTAACAAAAAACCGGTTCAGACTGCCAGAAAAATGGCTATGCAAAATGTTGGCATGCGTTTTTCAATTATAAGAAGAATTTTCTTTATAGGGCTTGTCATAATCTGGATGATTGCCATATCAGTTCCCTTTCTGAGCACATTTTCAGCTCAGTTCCTTTCGCTTGTAATAACAGCTACATCAGTGATAATTGGTATTGCTGCAAGGCCATATATTGAAAACATAATTTCAGGCATTGTGATTTCATTCTCAAGGCAGCTCAATACAGGGGATACAGTACTCATTGACGAACGTTACGGAACAGTCGAAGATATCACACTCTCGCATACCAGTGTAAAAATGTGGGACTGGCGAAGGTATATCATTCCAAACAGCGTAATGCTGCAAAAGGAATTCGTAAACTACTCAATTCATGATGATGATATGTGGGCATATATCTCATTCTGGGTTTCTTATGATTCAGACCTGGAGAGAGTAAAAGAGATCGCTGTCAGCATTGCTGAAAATCACAAATGCGTTATAAATTATGAAGCACCTAAATTCTGGGTTATGGATGCCACGAAAGAAGGGATAAACTGCTGGCTTGCCGCCTGGACAACCTTTTATGATGCATGGTCAATGAAAAGTGAATTAAGATCCGAATTATGTATTCAGTTTCAAAAAGAAGGAATATTGACTCACTCCTATAATATTAACGCTGAAACCATTGACAGGAAACGATGATCGTATTGTTATTATTTTCCCTTCATCCGCTTCAATTCATAAAAACATCCGTCCCAGAGTGAAAATATTTTTCCCTTTTCCGAAATAAAAATCAGTGCTCCAGGAGAATTTACCTGTGTACCTTTTTGGTTGTAAACAGAGACTGATCTGATAGTTTTTTCTGATATACCCAATTGTCTGAAAGAAGCCATATACACCTGTGAAAACTTGTCTGCGTTAATTACCGTAACAGAATAAAGCGGATCTATAATTGTTTCATTACCTGCAACAAACGATTTATCTGTGTAAGTATATTCAGGATAAACTTCAGAGAAACGATCGATATCTTTACTGTCCATTGCATGTATCATTGAATAACCCATAATTTTCCCCGGCATCCAGTTCCCGTAAACAAGTTCAATGACAGATTTATCTGTATTTAATTTCTCACTTTGAAAAAGAAGGTTTTTTTTATTAACAGCAGTACATCCAAAAAATAAAAAAAACAGTATAATTGCCAGGAATAATTTTTTCATTTTATCATTCTCCATCCTTAAATATTTTTTTTACTCTTCCTACTTCTCCGCTTTCAAGTCTTACCTTTATTCCATGAGGGTGATTTGAAGAATTTGTTAAAATGTCTTTTACAGTGCCGGTTGTAAGCCTGCCGGTTCGCTGATCTTTTTTCAAAACAATTGCCACTTTTTTGCCTGAAGCAATATCATTTCTGTTTTTGCCGTCCATTGATTGACTTCCTTTTAACTTTATTGAATTTCAGGGACAAGCCTTTATGAATTAACACATCATCAGCACTTTTAACGTTCTTTAATCCGCTGTCAACCAAAAGAAAAAACAGTTTATAAAAGCAAGAAGATACGACCTGAAATAAAAGGATCACCCAGGAAAGAAATTGGTGTTGACTCAGGGTGCAGCTTTATAATATTCGTATGCCAGCAGAAAGCATATACTGATTTAAAATCATGAGGATTATATGACCGAAAGACCTTTTATCAATCATTCAAAATGCACTCTTTGTATGAAGTGTGTAAACATCTGCCCTAAGGAAGTTCTTGAAGTAAAAGATAAAAAAATAAATATTGTAAATGACGACTGCATGCTTTGTTCACATTGTTATTCTGTCTGTAAATTCGATGCAGTGAGCTTTGAGGATGCGATCCTGAAAAATATTTCATTCAAAAGCTTTAATTATTCAGAAAAAAATATCTTACCCGGAGGAACACTGGAAAACAATCTTATCAATCTCTTCAGGTCGAGAAGAAGCACAAGAAAATTCAAGGATATTGATGTGCCGGATGACATGATTGAAGACCTCATTACTTTTGGAATTACCGCGCCTTCAGGCAGCAACTCACAGAACTGGGAATTTTCAGTTGTGAACGGAAGAGAAAAGGTATGGAATACTGCACTTGAGATAGGAAAATTTTTTAAGAAATTAAACCGGATGGCGGCAAATCCTCTTACAAGATATGCATCGATTCTTTTAATGGGAACTCTTCTGCTTAAGTATCACAAGAATAATTACGATTCTGTTGAGAGAGCACTTAACGAAGCAGAAAAAGGAAAGGATCTTCTCTTCCATGGAGCTCCATGCATTATAATCGTACACAGCAATGATGAAGGAAGTCTGCCGCTCGAGGATGCACAGTACGCTACATACAACATGTGCCTCCTTGCTCATTCTCTGGGTCTTGGAACCTGTTACATCGGATACGCATCAGAATCAATAAACCGTATAAAAAGCCTTAAGGATAAACTGAAGATACCACAGAATAACAAAGCACTTGCTGTTCTTGCAATCGGATATTCTGATACAGAATTTATTAAACCCGCTTTAAGAAAACCATGGAAAACAGAATGGATATAAGAACGGATACAAAAAAAAGGATACCCCGAGGTATCCTTTTTTTTTGTATCATTGCTCTGGATCAGCTCCCTGACGGAAAACCTGATATCTTGATTTTATCACCATTTGGGAAAGTGAGAATAAGAAGTCTTGGTTTTTTATTCAACGGGAAATCAAAAAATTTCACATTTGATTTAACCGGCACATCTGAATAAAGTGTGCCTCCAACATATGTTCCGCCTGAACGTGAACCCTCATTTTTGCTGCTTCTGCTGTCACCAACATTTACCCAGGTTGAAGTATATTCATTGCCATTATAATCTATAAGCTTAAAATTTCCTCTGTAGAACATGAATTTCCTGTCATTGGATTTTTTGTTTGTGATAAAGAATCTGAAGTAAATATTTTCAGATATCCTTTCAATTTTGACAAGTTTCAGTTCAAATCCATCATAATCCTTTACCAGGATTGTATCTCCATCAAAATCATCACTGTTGTTATTGTCTGAATTTCCTTCCTGTCTGTTTTTTCGCTTGTTTTTTTTCTGCCTGATCTTTTTGTTCATCATGGAAATAACAGTTGCATCTTTCTTGATTTTTACATCAGCATGAGATGTAACACTGCCGGAAGATACTTCAACAAGCCTTGCATTGACTTTTATATAACTTCCCAGGTCAGTTATTTCTCCAATAATGAGTGCATCAACACCGGTAAGGTTTCCTGCTTTAACAGCTGAATCAGCAGACACAAGACCTGAACTGCTGAGTTCAAGCTCCTGCATTATTCTGTTAATCTGTGTCCTTTCAGCAATTTTAATATTTCCGGGACAGATTTTTCTGAGTCCTGAGACAGTGTCACTTGCGAGAAAATTACCAAGCTGACTGTATGATCCGTCAGTATGATTGAATGGTACAACTGCAAGGGTTGTCTTTTTTCCGGAAGCAAGATTAACCATCATCCTCATGGCAATCTTTTTACCGGACCTGTCTATCTTAACCTCCCCAAATGAAAACCCAGTCGTAACCATTAACAGCACCAAAGAAAAAGATATAAAAATTTTTTTCATTAAATGTCATCCTCCAGTTGAACTCTTTTATATTTCCTGACAAAAGACATTATGTATTTTATTTCAATACTGGCGTAAAAGGAAAAATCCTTTTATCTCTATTGCAAAATCAGATTATGAAGCACAACACTGATAATAATAAAATTTTAATACACTATTTATCAGGAATAAATATTTTTTATATAATCATACAAGCCTAAAAGATCATGAAAAAAGTTTCAAGAAAACTTTTTGTACTTTTATAAAATTAATACTGTCTAAATAATGGGGAATACCAGCAGGGGTAAACTGATAGCTAATCTCATACAGCGAATTGTTAACCTGCCATTGACTGAAATGTAATAAAAGGCAGTAATAACACCAATAATCTTTTTATTTAAAAAATATTTTCATGGACAGATTGCATAATATAATGTTCATGAACAGATAGATCAATAAGAGGTCTGCTTAATGATTTCATTATCTACATTATTACTTTTCTCAGGAACATCAATACTGCTTATTCTGGCTCCCGGGCCGGATATCATATTTGCAATAACCCAGGGCATCTCAAAAGGAAAAAAAGCAGGCGTACTTACAGCCGCCGGGCTGGGCCTTGGCAACAGCGTTCACACTCTTGCCGCTGCATTTGGTGTCTCTCTGATATTTAAAACATCCGAGATTGCTTTTGTTGCCTTCAAGATTTTTGGAGCATGTTATTTGTTCTGGCTGGCCTTTAAAGCAATAAAATCCCGCAATGAACCTATAGTATCAGAGGGTACAAAAGACGAAAAAACAAATCCGGCAGCTTTTATCGCAAAGGGTTTTATCATGAATGTCCTGAATCCAAAGGTGGCTCTTTTTTTTCTTGCGTTCCTTCCCCAGTTCACTGATCCTTCAGCCGGGAATGTAACCCTTCAGATTATTATATTTGGTACGATATTTATTCTGCTGGTGATTCTCATTTTCGGAACTGCCGGTTTCTTTTCAGGAACCATAGGTAAAAAATTTCTCTCTGACATTCGGTTTTCTAGAAATATGAATATTGTTTCCGCTGCTGTCTTCATCCTCATAGGCTTGAAACTGGCGTTTTCACAGCGTTGACATTCACTGAAAGACTCAGGGTTTATGTTTCAGAACATCACCTTCTTTTACATTCATAAGCCCTCTTTTGAGTTCGGTTTTTGAAGAATAACCTGCTTCAAAACCAGCTTCTATGTAAGAAAAAATTATCCATGGATCAACGGTATCTCCGCATGTAAAGATATCCACAGCTGCATATGAATATTCAGGCCAGGTATGAACAGCAACATGTGATTCACCGATTATAATAACACCGGAAACACCGTGAGGTGAAAAGTGATGAAATTCTGAAGAAATAATTGTTGCATTCGATTTTTTTGTTCCTTCAACCATAATGTCCGAAACCAGTTCTGTATCATTGAGAATTTTGTCATTGCAGTCATAGAATTCCGCAAGGACCTGTCTTCCTAAAGCCTGCATATTGTCTTCCTTGAATAAATTATCAGGCATAGTATCATACTGTTTCTTTTTTGAATAATGATTTTTTAAAACAGGAAAGAAAAATAATGTTCCCTGCCCGGAACAGGCAGGGAACAAATACGGAAAGGATTAACTACGTCAAAGCCGGTCGAAGCTGTTAAAACACCCCTGAAAAAAGAAGATTATTTTTTATTGGATTTACGCCAGATTTTCATTTTTTCTGCTTCTTTTATAAGGTCATCACGAAAATCCGGATGTGAAATATTTACAAGTTTATCAGCTCTTTGCCATGTCGGATTCCCTCCAAGCCGTACTGCTCCATATTCAGTAACAACATAATCAACAAGCTGACGTGAAACAGTTACTATTGTTCCTGACTCAAATTTTGGAACAATTCGTGAATGCATTTTACCGTCTTTGTCAGTGAAGGTTGACTCAAGACAGATAAAACTGGCGCCACCTTCAGAAAGCTGTGAGAACAGCACAAAGTCAGTCATACCGCCATTACCTGAAATTTGTTTTGGAATTCCATTTACCACGGCACTCTCTGCATTTATCTGAGAAAAGAGATCAACCTCAAGAGCACTGTTAATACTTATAAATTTATCCAGACGCCTGATAATTGAAGGATCATTGGTATATTCAACCGGATATGATGCAACAGCCGAATTTAGCTTCATAAAATCATAGAGCTCCTGGCTTCCTACTGCAAAGGTATATCCTGTTCTGTGACGGTCTATGGATTTCTTCGCGTTAGTCAGCTTCCCGGCTTTATACATATCCAGGTAAGTATCAACAAGCATTTCAGTGTGACCGCCCAGATCCTTAAGGTCAGAATCAGCAATCATCTTACCGATTGCATTTGGCATTCCACCAATTCCAAGCTGGAGGCATGCTCCGTCAGAAAGGAAGGGCATTATATTTTCTGCTATCTTCTTCTCTGCCTCATCAGGTTCAACAGGAGACGGCGCGAACATTGGATTGTTGTCGGGATCTTCTATTATACAGTCAACCCTCGAAATATGTACTGCCTCTTCTGCCCCGCCAAGACAAACAGGCATATTTTCATTCACTTCAACAACAACGAGATCACAGGCATCAACACCGGAAGAATGAAATGAATTCTGTGACCCGAAATTGAAGAAACCATTTTTATCCATTGGCGCAACTCTGGTGGCAAAAACAGCCTTTGCAGCCTTTGCCTTATCAGGGTCTTTGTAGTAAAACGATCTTTCCGAACCAAGATTCGGAATCTTCCTCATGTAATCCGGCGCAAGTCTGTATGCAATCGGATTGTAATATGGCTCAGAAATAACATCTATCATCCTTGTAAGCTTGCTCCAGTGCCAGTCAATAAAGATAAAACTCTCAGGATGCTTGCAGGTTTCCGGTAAAGGAGGCAGACAAACACTGCAGAATACACCCACGTCTCTGAGTTCTTCATGTCTTCTGGCAATTGCATTATCAAAAGCGATTGGCTTTCCATTAAACTGTGCATATTCGATAGAATCACCTGAGCTAATCAGCTTTGCAGCCTCATCAGGAGTTTTAAGCTTACTCTTATACTCATCATAAAAACTCATATTTTCCTCCGATATTTAAGGATGTATATCGATTATCGATAAATGAACAATGATCAGGGTAATACTCCCCGTTTATTTGTCAAACAAAATTCAAATTTATATATAATATAATCATACTTCTGAATAGCATTTTATTCACAAAACAGGTATTTCAAAATAAAGATCATGGGGGATGTCTTCGCGGTTAGAACGGGTCTCACTCAAAGAGTGAAAGAATGGTTTTCCTGTCAAAGATAGCCGGTATTTCATTACCGGATGTTATCAGATCTTCAGCAAGTTCGGATTTTCGTTCATTAATTCTGAGGATTTTTTCTTCAATGGAATCCTTTACAATCATGCGGTATGCTGTGATTTTTTCTTTTCTGCCGATTCTGTGAGCCCGGTCTATTGCCTGATTCTCCACAGCAGGATTCCACCATGGATCGAACAGCAGAACATAATCCGCTTCAGTGAGATTAATACCAACCCCGGCAGCCTTGAGGCTGAGAAGAAAGATATGACTGGTTTCCGAATTTTTAAAAGCAGATATTTCATCATCCCTTTTCCTGGTGCTTCCGTCAATGTATGAAGAACCAACGGTTTTAGAGTCAAGATTTTCTTTTAAGAGTTTCAGCACTCTCACAAACTGAGAAAAAACAAGCATACGGTTTTCTTCTGACACGATTTTTTCAGTGATCATATCAAACATATCCAGTTTACACGATGGTATACCCGCAAATTCATCACTCGCAAGAACCGGGAAAAGTGCCATTTGTCTGAGTTTAAGAATTGACTGAAAAACCATTCCTGAAGAATAAGCATCAGATTTTCCTGAAGAGAGTATTTTATCTCTCAGCTCGATTCTTAAGGCATCATATGCACTGCGCTGTTCATCCTCCATTTCACACCAGAGCAAAATATCTTCTCTGGGCGGAAGTTCAGTAAGCACCTCGGATTTCTTTCTTCTCAATATAAAGGGGGATATCTTCGCACGAAGCTCATCCTTTAACTTCTTTGAATCCGTGCTCTTCGCATTTATATACTTTTCAGTAAAGGCCTTACGTGTGCCAACGATACCTGGATTGAGAAAGTCCATCAGAGACCACAGATCTAACATACTGTTCTCAAAAGGGGTTCCGGTAAGTGCAAGCCTTCCTTCAGATTTAATTTTCATCAGAAGCGCCCTTGCCTTTGAATCAGGGTTCTTAATATTCTGTGCCTCATCGATTATTACATACCTGAAATTCTGAGACATGAAAATATCCGCATCTATTCTGAATGTGTGATAGCTCGTAATAACAAGATCGTATTCATTCAGCCTGTGCCTGAAGTCTGTTCTGTTTTCACCCCTGTAAACAAGATATTCGGTCTGAGGAGCAAACCGATGAATCTCTTCAAGCCAGTTGCTTATTGTGATAACCGGTACAATAAGCAGACTGGTTCTGAGCCTTCCCTCTTCACTTAGTTTTTGAATAAAAGCTAGAGTCTGGACAGTCTTCCCAAGTCCCATGTCGTCTGCAAGGCATCCGCAGAGATTGTGCCTGTCGAGAAAGCTCATCCAGTTATACCCCTGAAGCTGATAAGGTCTGAGTGCTGCTTTGAAACTATCAGGCAGAGAAATGTTTTTCTGAATTTCATGTGACCTGAAGCTCTTCAGCGTTTCAAGCAACGATGTGAAAGCAGAATCAGGTTCGATTACCCTGTCTTGGATAATTTCCGCTGTATTTAGATCATACCGAGAGAGAAAATAACATCCGTCTGATTCCATTCCGTGTTCGGTAAGTTTTTTAAGCATTCTGATCTGCCTGCGGTTCACCTGGCAGAACCGGTTGTTTACCAGAACAAGATTCGAGTCAAGATATTCAGGAAGAATTTTTAATGCGGCTTCTTCATCCCCCTGAATAAAAAATGAAGAGATATTGAAACCGGAAGAGAGCGGCTTTGCCCTGAAAGCAATATTTCCATTCTGAATTGAAACTGTCTTTTTGCTTCCCCGAAGCTTCAGTCTTATTCTTTCGCTTTTCAATTTTTGGTTGTTACGCGATATAAAGTCTGCACTGCCGGTCATAAGAACATCAGGCTCGTTACATGATATATCTTTTAACAAAGAGTTAACAAATGCGATAATACGTGCTTCGAAATTCCTGTTTCTCCTGTAGGCATGATTTTTTTTACTGCTGATTTCCCTTGTCTGTTCAAAGACAGGGTCATCAGCCATCTCCGGGTCAATTCGCCTTGTGCCATACATAAAGAAAAGAGAATACTTTATTTTATTTTTGCCCTGTGAAATCTCAAGAACCGCCTCAGGTTCAATTTCAATAACTTTCAGTGCTTCTTCCTTATTTTGAGAGCCTTTCTGATGTTCACCTGGAGACAACCTTTTCTTTTTCGGTATTTTTTGGGCTGCACATAGTAGAGCTGAAGCTATGTGAATACACATACCTCTGCTGTTACATGAGCACATTGCACTAACCGGCAAATTGTCAGAGGAAATTTCAATATCCACGTCATATGGAAAAATATCTTCACCCTGAACGTCAGCGGTTATTCTGTTTTCATATAGGCTGATGCTCTTAACATTTCCCATCCGGATGTATTCATGGGCTGAATAAAAAAGCTCATCACCAAGTATCTGTCTGATTTTTCTTATATCTGGTTTCATGTAATTTGCCGCTAAGTCAAAAGTCAAAAGTCAAAAGTCAAAAGTCAAAAGTCAAAAGTCAAAAGTCAAAAGATTTTGGGTAGTACTTTTTCAGAAATCAATAATTTATTACAGAAAATTACGAGTTTCTCATATTCAGGTTCCCTGTTCAGGATAGAATCAATCACTACCATCCTGGTTTTTTTGAACTCTGTAAACCTATCCCAACAAAGCCCATACAATAAGCATTGCCATTATACAAAGCTTACTTCGCTGGGTACAGCAACCTGATTTTTTTACAGCAACGCCGCCTGAGCCTGCCGAAGGCTTTTCAGGGCAGGGTTTCACACAGTTTCCATGTTCCTGTCATACAATATAAAGTCTTTTAGTTAATATGATTGAAATTATTCAGCAAATAATAAATAATGAGACTTGATAAATAATAGTTAAACCAAAAAATTATATACACTTAAAATAATTATCAATGAGGTCATATGACTCAGTCACGTTTTACTCAGACAGTTCACATGAGAGAACCGGATTACAGCAGGGAACCTTATCACCTTCCGGTTGAAGCAAAAGAGAAAATTTTCAAACGCCTGGCATTTCTCTATGGAGAGACAACTGCGGCAGTATATATGCCCGAACTGGAAAGAATAATCAGGGTTTATTATGCTCACAAATCCGAAAAACTCATAGAAAAAGAAAAAGACTTTGAACCGGAAGAGCGTTTCACACAGGAGGATATTATTCTGATCACATATGGTGATCTGATTCAGGAAAAAGGAAAATCCCCTTTAAAAACTCTTGCCCACTTCTGTGATATATATCTCCAGGGTGGAATCAATACTGTTCACATACTCCCATTTTTCCCTTATTCATCTGACAGAGGATTCTCAATAATCGACTTTGAAACAGTCGACCCAAGACTTGGGACATGGGAGG
>CAZEJW010000049.1:10609-25959 GCA_964512685.1 uncultured Leptospirales bacterium
AGAAGAACTCGAACACAATTACCAGCTCATGGTCGATGGTGTGATAAATCAGGTGTCTTCAAAAAGCAGATGGTTTCATGAATTTCAAAACAGTCATCCGTATTACAAGGATTTTTTCATATCGTATAACTCACCTGAAGAACTGAGCCCGGAAGAGAGGATGCTTATATTCAGGCCACGCACATCAGATATTCTTACCAGATTCGATACCCTTAACGGCCCTAAATTTACATGGACGACTTTTTCTGATGACCAGATAGACCTCAATTATAAGAATCCCAATGTGCTCATAAGGGTACTTGAAATTCTCCTGGTATATGTAAGGCATGGAGCAGACATTATACGCCTTGATGCAGTGACATACCTTTGGGCAGAAAAAGGTACAAGGTGCATTCATCTCGAGCAAACCCATGAAATTGTCAAACTGTTCAGAGACATCCTTAATACTGTAGCGCCCGGAGTTGCACTCATAACAGAGACAAATGTTCCGCACGAGGAGAATATATCATATTTCGGTGACGGAAGTGACGAGGCTCAAATGGTCTATAATTTCGCGTTACCTCCACTGGTGCTTCATACATTCTACACTGAAGATTCCTCTGTGCTTTCACGCTGGGCAAAGGCACTGGAGCCACCTTCAAAGACAACTACCTTTTTCAACTTCCTGGATTCGCATGACGGCATCGGCGTAATGGCTGTAAAGAATATTCTGCTGAAAGAAAATGTTGAATTTATTGTAAACAAGGCTCAATCCAGGGGAGGATATGTTTCTTATAAAACAGCTGAAGACGGATCAGAAGAGCCGTATGAGATAAACATAACCTGGTACAGCGCTCTCAATGACGAAGAGGATGAAAACGAGGATACTGCATACCAGGTAAGAAGATTCGTTGCTTCACGTGCTGTTGCACTTGTTCTGAAAGGCGTACCGGGAATATATCTTCACAGCCTCATCGGTACAAAGAACGATATTGAGGCAGTTATTCATACCCACTCAAAAAGAGATATAAACAGAACAGTAATTGATGGACTTGCAATCAAGGAGGCCCTTGGAGAACCGCTTTCCAAGATATCGAGAATTAACAGGGAATTCGGGAGGCTGATTACAATCAGAACAAGAAAAAGGGCCTTTCATCCGAATGGCTCACAAAAAATCCTTATGCTTCAAAAGGAAATCTTTGCAATAATAAGACTCACCCCGGAAGAAGATGAGTGCATTGTATCGCTTATAAATGTGTCAAACAGCGTAACGAATGTTACACTCGGAACAGATGAACTTCCGGTTAAAACAAACAGGTGGTTCGATCTTGTAAGCAAAATGGAATGGATGGCGCATGACGGAATTCTGAATTTCACGATGCAGCCCTATGATATAATATGGATAGAGCCCTTCAGGGAATTCTGATTAGATCAGTACAGAAAAAAATGAGTAAATGACATCCTGATTTTCATGCATGTATTTTTTCAAATCATCGATATTTGAAGAGGCAAACCCAAGCAGTTCAAGATCCTCTTCTTTAATTTCATTTGAAACAGAATTGCCCTCTTTCCCCATTTTCTGTTCCTGAGTGAGAGAGTTTGCAATTCTCAGCATAGCAACATCCCTGCCCCTGACTTTTTCAGGAATATCTTCACTGTGATGATATTCAACAGCATTTATAATCCTTTCAGGGAAATTCCATCTTTTAAGAAGCATTGCAGCTGTTTCACAATGATCGATTCCAATAATGATCTTTTCCGCGTCATGAAGCTTGATTCCTTCTGTATTAGCCTTTTCAAGGGCAAGATGAAAATCCTCATGAAAGAACTGATCGAAGACAACCTTCCCTATATCATGAAGAAGCCCAATAATGAACAATGATTCTGTATCTTTCTCCTTTGCATACTTCCTGCCAATCTCGGTAATTACTGTTGCCACTCCAAGTGAATGGTGCCAGAGACCCTCCTGGGTAAAATATGGAGACTTCTTTATTCCCGGCAATACCTGTATTACGGAAATCGAAAGCGCCAGAGTTTTTACCATGTTGAACCCCAAGAGAGCCACTGCCCTGTCAAGCTCGGATATCTTCTGCTGGAATCCATAATAAGCTGAATTTGCAACCTTGAGAATCTTGGACGTAAGTGCCGGATCTTTTGAAATTATCTCAGTTACGTCCTGCGCACAGCTTTTTGAATCCCTGAGAAGCGAAAGCAGCCTGGGGATAACTGCCGGTAGAGTCGGCAGTTCTTCAATCTGCGAATATATTTTTTCCTGTAGTTCGGACTTCTGCATGTCAACCTCTGAAAAATTATTAATAGCGTTGAATCTTATACCCAGCATATTAATCAATATATAAGGTTTTATGTCAAGTTATGGTATCCGTCATTTTGTTTTATGCAATCATTTATTTTTATTCCATACACTCTGATCGCGCGAAATGCACATTAAATTACACAATCAGTGGATTATGACATTTAGCCTGGTTAAATTTATAATGATTATAAAGCAGGAGAAATAATAATGGATGTACATTCTTTTGCGATCATTGTAATTATGATACTGGTTGTTGAACTGGCCTGTTATTTCAATAACCACGGCCATATTTAAGCAGGACTTTCCTCCGGAGAGACCTGCATCAGAATAATACAGACTGATATAACTGATCAGTCTGTCTGTTTCTTTTCATGATAACGGCCAGCTTCCCATGGGAAGAGATCAGCTGCTTTTTTAATAGCGAAATCCTCTATCTCGTTAAACCATTTCTGATACCTGAGTTTTACCTCTTTACCAAACGGAGTAAGACGATATCCTTCCTTGTTGGATATTTTTTCAATTAAAGGTTCACCTACTATCTCTTCTGTTTTTTTTATTTTTCCCCATGCTGCTCTGTATGACATACCAAGCTCTTCAGCTGCTTTTTTCAGTGAACCACATCGGTCTATCATCTCAAGAAGAATGGCCCTTCCTGTACCGAAAAATACCCCATCCTCTGTTTCCATCCATACATGTACCCTGATAACCGGTTTATCGAATCTTTCATTTTGCATTTTATTCTCTTTTGTTAGTTTTTTAAAGGATTTGATATGCCACGTTCAATCTATTAGAAGAATAATTAAAAAAAGCAGTCAATGAATTTTTACAGTCAGCATTTATTCCTCAAAATACTTTTTAGCACAAATGAAAGAAGATCAGAATCAAAAACTGTTTTACTGTTCAGTATTGCTTGAAGATACTGTATGAACCGGAGTTGCATTCGTATAATCTGCAACTCCGATAACTTTAAAAGGGAGATCATATTTTTCAAAAGCATGAATATGAAAAACCGATGTTTTTTTTATTTTATCAGTCAATCCTGTATCATGCATCAGTTTTGAAGCCGAAACCGGCAGAACATACTCTTCTGTTTCAACGATCCCATTGGTAAAATCAAGGCGGAGTAACAGTTCCTCCAGTGCATCAGCTTCTTCTTCAGTCAAAAATTCATTGAAAATATTTTCCACTCTTGTTTTCAGATAATCATCGAGCTTATTATAATCAA
The DNA here is from genome assembly GCA_964512685.1 of uncultured Leptospirales bacterium. Lineage (GTDB taxonomy): Bacteria > Spirochaetota > UBA4802 > UBA4802 > UBA5550 > CAZEJW01. The sequence continues at coordinate 14,128 of CAZEJW010000049.1, forward strand.
TGATAGCATTGCTGTAGGAGATTACAGGCCTGTCCCTTTCAATTATCTTCCAGTCGATCTCGACACTGTCCCACCAGCCATTGTCAAATGGAACATTGTCGATTTCTGATTTTATTTTATAAAGTTTATAATACATAAGGAACACCTTCAGGATACGGTTTGTCCTGAAATGAAGCCAATTGCCTCATCTATTGAACTGAAAACAGCATAAAAATCAAAAATCTCAGGATACCTAAACATAATCCTGTTTCTGAAGCTCTCGTCCATCACAAGTGCAAGAAAACCATCAATAACACTCATTCTCTTCATTGCACTCAGGATTATTCCAATCTCATGTGATGTCAACTGTTTAAGATTTCTTAGATCAAGAATATAATTCGAAAATTTTGGATAATTCTGAAGCTGAATTTTGGCATACTTAATAATTATTTTTGATTCTCCCAGTTCAAGTTTTTCCGCAAGCACTACCCCAACCATGATATCATGATCGGATATATATTCATATTCAAACAGGTCTTCCCCGCGCGCCATAGAATCCCCCCGATTGTCATGGATAAATGTTCTGTGAAATATTTACTGGTCTTTTTTTCTGTATGGATAATACAAACCTGAATACTCTTTTATATCACCTGTATTCTCTGATGTCAACTCCCGGAAATTTCAATTTTTCAATCATGCTTGACAATGTATTTTTTTAACAGTATTAATCTGTTATTCATTTCAATCTATTTTAATGATGAGAGAATCGTTGAAAATCAACTGTATTTTATTATCTGTAATCACGGCTGTTTTTCTTTTTGAGGCACGCTCCTTTTCCAGAGATGTTATAATAAATGATATCTTCATGTCTGATAGACCGTATTTTACCAGCGCTTCATCCCCTGTAAAAAAACACAGCATTCAGATTGAAACAGGCTATTCTCTGAAAATATATCATAACATCATCAATCACAATATTGGAGAACTCCTTGCAAGAGCAGGTGTTTTTAAAAATACTGAACTTAGATTCGGAATCGACTCCTATACCATAAATGACAGGAATGAAAAATCAAGAACCGGCCAAAAAGACGGAAGTCTTGGTTTTAAACTGGGTCTGTTCGAACCGGATGGTTCTTCTCCTTCTATAATACCTTTCAGCGCTCTGACAGCTGAAGCCAGGATACCGACCGGAACGCCTGTACTCAGACAAAAGGCATTTCAGCCTTCAGCATCAGTTTCTTTTGCTTGGAAACTGAGCAGTATTTTTTCTCTGAGGTCTTCAACAGGATATGCACGTCTGAGTGAAGAAGACAGGATATTCAGAATGTTTACATCATCGACAAGTCTCATTGCATCGCCATTTTCAACATTCAGAACATTTACGGAATACATGCTGAATCAGCCTTCAGGTTACAATGAGGGAATCGGACATTTTTTTTCAGCCGGTTTAACATGGAGGTTCATTTCATCTCTGATTTTTGATATGAAATTTTCTTTGTCAATCAGAGATGAAAGGCAGGAATATATAATCGGTGCCGGAGCATGCGGGATTATATCATTCAGGTGAAATAATCAACGGAAAGAAGGTTTTCTTTTTTCAAAGAATGCCTTTTTGCCTTCGCGGATGTGGTCTCCATTAAGAGAATCTTCAGTTAACTTACGACAGAATGTTTCATCAGGATTTACAGAAAGAAGTTCTTTAAACGACTTCTTCATCCCCGAAACTGACACACTGGAATTTTCCTTAACCTTTTCAAGAAAAGAAAGACTCTCTGAACGGATATCGTCTCCCGAAATATAGTTGAGAAATCCCTTTTGATGCATTTTTTCAGATGAATAGACCCTGCCTGTAAGAAACATCTCCCTGGCAAATGAATTGCCGACGATATCCGAAACTCTCTTTAATCCTGAAAGAGGATATACAAGACCAATCTTAGCTGGCGTAATGCCAAATCTGGAGTGTTCAGTGGCTATTCTGAAATCAAAGGCACAGGCCATTTCAAATGCCGCGCCAATACAATAACCGTCTATCATTGCCAGAGTGGGCAGATTGCAGTCGCCGATAAAAGAGAGAGCTCGTTCGAGAATATTCATTTGCGAAGAGGAATAGTCCGAATCAAGGGAAAAATCATCTGCAACCCTTTCAATATCATAGCCAGCTGAAAAAACGCCATCGCTGCCTGTAAGTACTATCGCCTTTGCATCCTGAGAAATAAGCCATTCAAATGCAGAAATTATTCCATTCAGAATATCCGGGCCAAGCTTGTTTTTATGAACCGGATCATTCAATACAAGAATACCGGTTCCGTTTTCCATCAATACACAATCCGGATTTTTCATACTATTACCTTTCAGCCAGATGCTTTTGAGCAAAATTAATTATATCATCTGCAACTCTCCCGGACATTTCACATTGAGGCATATGCCCGCTGTAATCATATATGATCATTTGAGAATTTTTTAATGAATCTGCCAGTTTTTCCGAAACAGAAGCAGGAATCATTCTGTCTTTGCTGCCTGCAATCACAAGAACAGGCACTTCAATTTCAGAAAGGCCGGATGTATAATTATACGTATTGCATATTTCAAAGTCTCTGTAAACAGCAGAGCTTCCTGCTGCACTGAATCCTTCTGCCATAAATAATTTCATTTTTTCATCTGCTTCCTGTGAAAATGAAAGGTTTACAGCAAAATTGGCAAATCCATTGAAATCTTTTTCAATCATTTTGAACACTGCATCATTCACCTTAATTTCAGAACCCGTTGAAATAAATATCATTCCACTCACCATGGATGATGCGCGCCTGTATATTTCCAGAACTATTCCTCCTCCCATTGAGTGGCCAACAGGCACAAAGGATTCAACAGAAAGCTCCTTCATTACCGATATAACGGATTCAGCATAATTTTCTATTGAAAGTTCCGCCTCATCTGATTTACCATGCCCTGGCAAATCCATTGCAACAAAAGAACATTCAGGTGTAATTTTTTCTGCCAGATCCATATACTGGTCGAGGCTGCCTCCTGCTCCATGTATAAAACATATAACCGGATTCCCGTCGTTTTTAATGTTATATGCTGCCCTGATATTACCTGATTGAGTAGTTACATTTTTAAAAAGAGTATTCATAATTTCTCCTTGATTCATGCAATAAATTTTCAGAACCTGTTAACATCCTGCTATCAGGAATGCTTTGAGCAAGCATTTTTTTAATTTCACTAAACCGGTTAAAAGCTGAATTTCATCTTGATTCATGATATTTTATTTCAACTTTCTCATCACTCTCAAGGAATTTCATTGCATTCTTAACAGCTGTTTCCATATCATTTACCGGGTCTTCTGAAAAATTACCATGCCCCGGGAATATCCTTTCAATTCGTCTTGTACTGACCGAATAAACCGAATTGATATAGTCACCGACACTCCCTGATTCGGCAATATACGAAAGAGTTCCGCCTGAAAAAAGTGTATCGCCAGTGAAAAGATACTTTTTTTCAGGTTCATAAATGCATATCGAACCTGATGTGTGTCCGGGTGTATGGATTATATCGAGTTTGTAGTTGCCCAGATCGATCCTGCTTTTACTTTCGAGCCACAGATGGACGTGTAATCCAATCTGGTTACTGTCTCCGGATTTATACAGGGTCACATACCTGTCATTATACCTGATCTTATTTGCTGCAAACCTGTGGGCTGCAATCACTGAGTATTCCTGGAAGTACCTGTTGGCACCAATATGATCGAAATGTTCGTGAGTATTTATCACCATGTAGATATCTTTTACCCTGATTCCAATTTTATAAAGACTTTCCTTCAGGGAAGGGAATTCGGAATCCAGACCCGAATCAATCAGGATATTCCCAAATTCACCCCTGACAACATAAACATGACTGCTTCTGCCTTTTCCTCTTATACAGAAAAGTCCTTCATCGAGCTCAACAACTGAATTGTCTTTCACTGTAGTTTCCTTTTTGAATCATTTTCAAAGCTGTTTACAGCACTATCAAGGTTGTCATAGACCTCAAAGAATTCATCCATCCTGTTGCGCGCGAAGTATTCCCTGAGCCCGTTATTGAGAGAAGAAACCTTGAGATTCGCTCCTGCAAAATCCAGTTCGCGCCTGAACGCATTCAGCAGACCAACCTGAAAAATAGGATCCATTTCTTCCGTTACATCTTTCATGTCCAGTGCTATACCGAATCTGTTTCTTACAAGAAGTGGCATAACGAACTGACGAACCGAATAAACTGCGTTTCTGTTAAAACGGCCCATCACTTTCACAATACTGTAATCTTTTTTTTCTGTTACATGGTATTCCATTTGTAACCTCCCGGTTTTATTTATTCTACTTCATATCCAAAACTACAATTACAGGGAGGCATTGATGTAAGATTAGCATAAAGTATTCGTGAATTAATGATATAGAAAGAAACTCCGGATTTTTCTTGTAATTATTATGATTATTTTTATATTTGCAGATAAATCAAATCAGTAATATCAATATTGGATGCTCCGGTTCAGGAAGATCAGCAGCGGGAATTCAATATAAAATAACTAATATTTTATTTAATGGTGATTAAATGACAGGAATTTATTCAAACAGTGTTCTAAAGAAGATTCTTCTTATAATTTTTTCCATAATGATAATTATATCACTGGGCTACATTCACTATACAGCCGGGAATGATTATGACCTTTCACTCTTTTTCCTGCTTCCTGTTTTTATATCAACATGGATGACAGGAATCTGGGGCGGGATAATTATATCTTTTCTGTGCGCAGCAGCCGGTTTTACAGGGGATGTCTTCCTGTCCGGAACCAGCGGAAGTATTTCCATATTTGCCCTTAATCAAACATTCAGACTCATAATATTCCTTCTTGTCACATACATCCTGTCTGAACTAAAACGTTCTCTGAACAGCCAGAAAAAACTTGCAAAAACAGATCCTCTTACAGGCCTCTTCAATAAAAGGGCTTTTTATTCCAACGCTGAAATCGAACTCAACCGTTCCGCAAGAGCTGCACGTCCTGTATCCGCAGTCTATATAGACCTTGATAATTTCAAGGCTGTCAATGACACTCATGGGCACGATGCAGGAGATCAGCTTCTGAAAGGTGTCAGCAGACTCATCAGAAAAAATATCAGGTCATTCGATATTCCCGGGAGGCTTGGCGGGGATGAATTCATAATCCTTTTTGCCGACTCTGATTCATCTTCTGCCCTTCAGGCAACTGAAAAAGTTATGAAGAACCTGCTTTCTCTTATGCAGGAAAAAAAATGGGATGTCACATTCAGCATGGGCCTGATCACTTATAAAAAGCCACCTGCCGGAGTGGACGAACTGATAAGCGAGGCTGACAAAGTTATGTACGCAGCCAAGAAAAGAGGAAAGAACAGAATCGTTCAGAAAAAAGTTTAAATCAGTCAAACCTTCTTTCAGACGGTTTAAGAAGAGGCAAAAGAACCTCTCTTTCATTTTTTTTCATGCTGAATACTCCGGGCTTGCACTGAAGAGAACACTGACCGCAGCCAATACAAAGCTTTTCATTGATGGATATATCCTTATCATTCAGGCTCAGTGCATTCACAGGACAAAATTTCAGGCATCTTCCGCAGGCAACGCAGTTATCCGGGTTCGTTATCTCTGCTATTCCGGTTGCAATGAAATGGAGTCCGGTGATACCCCTGTTATAAGTTCCGATTATTCCACAACAGTCACTGCAGCAGTTGCATATGCCGATTTCAGGCATTGATATATCCTCTTTTTCGTAGAAAACCATGTGAACAGCTCCTTTGCGGCCGCTCTCCTTCACTACAGATACAGCCTCCTCTGCGGTTATACTTCGACCAACGCCGGCAGAGATTACATGCCCGGCAAAATCGCCTATGACAATACACGCCTCCCGTGGCAGATCGAACCTGCATGGATTGTTTACCATGTCATGCCATTCACGGCAGAAACAATGGACAAGAGCAATGGTCTGATTTTCTGCATGAGTGCGGATGAGATCTATCACTTCTGCTGAGGATTCGACCCTTGATGGAGAATCTGTTACAGTTCTGTTAACCTCAACAGTATGAAGATTTTCCGAATCCGGGGAAGAAGAGTTCTTTGACGTGGAAGAATCCCCCTTAGCGCCTTTATTGGTTTTTGTCAATGAATCAGGCGTAATGAGTATCCTGTGATTTGGTTTTTCGAACCTGTATAGCATATTCCGTATTTGTCTGAGCGGCGAAAAATTGTATTTCTTCCAGTATTCGAAAAGGGCATCGAGCCTTTGTGAAAATTCAACCTGGTTTTCGGTTCTTTTGCCGCTGAAAAGGTATGCTTCAAACCAGCCGACCAGTATTGGAGCAAGAGAATATGTAATATTACCATCTCTTCTTCTTTTCCATACGAGTCCCTTGCTCAGAATTTTATCAAAGAACACATTGAATTCCTGAGCAGGCATTCCGCTTATTGATTCAATATCTGTTCTGCTGTATTCATCTGTACTGATATTCAGAAGAAAAGTGATCTCTTCATCTGTTATTACAGAGTCAAAGACATGAACAAGTTCATCAGTAACCAGAACAGAAGATGAAGAAACATTTTGCTTATTCATCAAACGGGCAAGTTTTTTGAGTCTTTTCTTTCTGCTGATATTCAAATAATTTCTCCTGCGCAGGATTTTTCGTCTTATCTGTCATTTCAGTATAAATGTCAAGAATCTAAAATTTACCTCATTATACCTGAATTGCATATAACTTCAATCAATTACATATTGTTTATTTAAATCAAAATCCTTGACATTATTTATCATATAACTGTAAACTTTTTCGATCACTTTATAAGCCTCTCCCTCCCTTAGAGAAGGCCAGGCCGAAAGCACATAAAACACATAAGGAAAAAATGAAATATTATTATTCAGCAAAAGAATTTGAAATTGACCGGAGGAAAAAACTCACGTGGAGTATTATGTATGTGATAATTCCACTCCTCGGATCTTTTTCATTGATTCATTTCATGCAGGAAGAATACAGGGTTGCCATTTTCAATGCAGTTCTCTGTCTTGTTCAGATTATCAATATGATTCTGATAAGCCGCACCTACAGTTATAATATTGGTTTCAGAATAAACGCACTGCTCCTTTCAGTTCATTTCATCAACAATATTCTCCTCGGCGGCAATGGGAATTCATACATATTATGGATCATAGTCTTTCCATGCGTTGTTTTTATTTTTTTCAGTGTAAAAGAAGCCCTGGCCTGGTCAGGTTTTCTTTTTGCCGGAGTTATTCTTACTATTTATCCCGGGTCCAGTTTTTTGAAGCTTCCTGATTATCATCCGGCAGTTGTTCAGAGGGTACTCATAGTATACCTGCTTGTTACATTTATAATGATAACCATGGAAAGATTCAGACAGAAACTCTACAATGGATTTTCTCATCACGAGAATATTCTCAATGAGGAAATAAAGAAATCCATAGAAGCAAAAAAGGATGCCGAGCACGCAGCAGAGTTTAAAAGCCGCTTCCTTGCCACTATGAGCCATGAAATAAGAAATCCTTTGAGTGTTATAATAGGAATGACAGACCTGATATTTCTTGAAAAATCCGATAAAAAAAAAGATGAGTATCTCAGAATAATCAGAGATTCTTCATCTCATTTGTATTCGCTAATAAATGACGTTCTGGATTATTCAAGGATTCAGGACGGCAGAATTGAATTACAGCAGAATAATTTTGATATTCATGAACTTCTTGATAATATATACAACTCATTTCATGATATATTCAGAAACAAAAATCTTGAGTGGAATACAGAAACAAGAGGTTTTATACCGGACCGCCTCATTGGTGATTCTGTAAGACTGAGGCAGGTTCTCATAAACATTATAAATAATGCGCATAAATTTACAGATTCCGGGGGAGTAAAACTCTGCATGGAATCCGCAGACAATTCAGAAGTTTCAGATAACGCCAGTACAATTATTGTCAGGTTTACCATTTCAGACACAGGTCATGGGATTCCTGAAAACAGAATTGAAGAAATATTCAATTCATATTCGCAGGTCAGAATCACTCAGGATGCAGATTCCGGGGTTGGTCTTGGACTGGCAATATCAAAAAATATTATTAAAGCAATGGGCGGCAGCATCAGCGTAAAAAGCAGTGTGAATACAGGATCAACATTTACAATTGATATTCCCTTTAAAAAAGAAACCGGTGCCTTGCTGAAAACAGAACAGGCTTCAATTGAGGATAATAATCAGGGCCGGTCCGGTAACATTCTCATTGCGGAAGACAATGTAATGATTCAATTATTCCTGAAAAAAGCAGTGAACAAATTTGGCTATCAGTCAACGACAGTTCACGATGGAGCCAGTGCCCTTTCAATGCTGAAGGATCATAAATTCGATCTTGTGATAATGGACATAGAGATGCCAGTAATGAACGGTAATGAAGCCGCTGAAAGAATCCGCTCAGGAGAGAGCGGAGAAGACAACAGGCATATCCCGATTATGGCCCTCACCGGGAACCTCAGGGATTCTGAAACAGAATATCCGGCAAAAGAACTGTTTAACAGGCATTTGACAAAGCCTGTCAGTATTGATACTCTTAAAACCGTCTTATATGAATTGATAAAAAAATAATTACCCGGGGAAATAATGGCTGAATCTCATCTAATGATAATTACATTTTCCGGAGCCCTGTTCTTCGGGATAGTTCTCATAACTGCTGCCGGAAAGCTCAGGGTCTCTCCAATCGTTCTGCTTCTGACAGGCGGAATTCTACTGGGGCCCGGAAGTATGGGTATTGGGCTGATAGAACCTTCCTCCCTGGGAGACGGTCTCAGGGTAATAATTCAACTGGCAGTAGGACTGATCCTTTTTGAAGGCGGCCTCACTCTCGACTTCAGAGGGTACCGGGAACTTTCAAACGAAATAAGACGGGCGCTCACTATGGGTGTTGTCATTACATGGCTGGGTGCTGCTGCCTGTATAAAATTCATCTTCGGGTTCCCCTGGACCCTGTGTATTGTTTCAGGAAGTCTCATAATTGTTACCGGTCCGACTGTTATTGGCCCACTACTAAAACGAATTGGAGTAAAAAAAAATATTCACAGTTTCCTTCACTGGGAAGGAGTGCTGATCGACCCTGTTGGTGTATTTATAGCCCTTCTCTGTTATGAATGGATAATTGGCGAACAGGCAATCACCCTCTTTTTTCTGAGAATTCTTCTTGGGGTCGTTATTGGAAGCCTGAGTGGAATCTTTCTCACTGTTATAATCAGAAAGAACTGGATAGCTGAGGAAAATCTCAATGTTTTTGCTGTTGCATATGCTGTTGCTGTTTTGACCATTTCAGATATTATAATTCCTGAAAGCGGCCTTCTTGCTGTGACATTATGCGGTTTCATTACAAGCTTTACTGATACTCCTCAGATTGAAAGACTAAGGACATATAAATCCCAGATGGTTGATATGCTCATAGGGCTTCTGTTCATTCTGCTTGCAGCCAACCTCGATATAGATTCTTTTAACCAAAAATATCACATAGGACTTTTTATCTCAGTACTTGTTGTAATGTTCGTTATAAGGCCTCTCAACATTTTCATTCCCATGCTAACAAGTAAAAGGTTCACGTTCAGAGAGAAACTCTTTCTGAGCTGGATAGCACCAAGGGGAATTGTTGCTGCATCAATGGCATCGATTTTCACACTAAAACTCAGCGAATCATCTAAAATTGAGAATTCCGGATTCATAGAAGCTTTCACTTACGCGGTCATTACAGGAACAGTTATATTTCAGGGATTCACGGCAAAACTTGTTGGTAGATTTCTTGGAGTTCTCGAACCTGTTCCAACCGGCTGGCTGATTATTGGTGCTCATCCGGTATCGCTTCGTGTGGCTGACTTCATCCAGAAAAACGGATTCGAGGCTGTCTTGCTCGACACAAACCTGCGTGCCATTACAGAAGCCCGAAAAAAAGGATATACTGCCCTTTTCGGGAATGCAGTCAAAACAGATATCGATGATTATCCCGAGTTGTACGGTATAGGTAATGTTCTTGCGATAACAGTCAATGAAGATCTCAACCAGCTTGCCTGCCAGCACTGGAAAAAAATTCTATCGTCTCCGGGTTTGTATAAATGGAGTTCATCAAAAACAACAGGAGAATCCATGGATGAAATTCTTATAGGTAAATCAGTATGGATGGATGCGGATCTGGAGGAACTCATTAACAATGCGGTATCCAAAAAGAAAACAGTTATATATGAAAAGAAAATACCCGATCATAAATTATCAGATAAAGAAACAGTTCTTATGTGTGTCTGGAAAAACAGGATCTATCCATATATTCCCAAAGATGCGGAGGATGAAGTGACTTCTTTGATAGCAAAAACCGGAAACAGCGAACTAAAACCGGATTTCAACACAAGGCCGGAATGGATCACCTTTACAGATAAAAAATGCATGAAGGATATTCTTGCGGAACTGATTGATCTCTATACAGGAGATCACCCGCATATTGACAAACAAAGGCTTCATAAAAAACTCGTTGCAATGGAACTGGAGTTTTCCAGCGTTATGGGACACGGTGTTGCAATTCCTCATACCTATATCGATGGAATCAATGAATCTTCAGTACTCGTCGCTGTTTCAGGAGATGGAATAACGTGCCATGACAGCGATGAAGATATAAGAATAATTTTCCTGGTTCTGAGCCCGGTTGACAAACCGGAGGAGCATATCGGAATTCTGTCTGATATTTCAAAATTTATCATAAGCGAAGAGACCCGCAACAGACTCCTTGCAGGCCGTACAGAAGAAGAAATTATGAAGGTATTTTTCCCTGATAAAAATCAGGATAAAAACAAATCATATGGATCATGAGATTCCGCAATACTTTTTCACCCTGACAGAATTGCTTATATAATTACTGCCGGCAAAATATACGAGAAATACAAAGATTATATAGAAAAAATATTTCAGAAAAAAAATAACCGGCTCTATTCCGCTGAAAAGATGTATAAATATACAGCCAAGCCCAATGTAAAAAAATTTGCCAAAAAAAAGCTCGTTTTTCTTAAAAGCAAATTTTTTCTTTTTTTTGAGACTGCGGCCGGCCTGTATGGATTCATTAACAAGATACAGCATGAAAGCACATGAAATTGTTCCTGTAAAAACAAAACTATTGTTTGCACCAATAAGAGAAAGCACCTTACTGAACTGAAAAAAAGTCAGAAAGATTCCTGCTGCGGGAAGAACAGCAATCATGGAAATGATGTAAAATCCAAGCCATCCGGATACTTCATCTAGACCAGAACTTTTGATATTCACAGTACACCTCCTCAATTTTTGCTATAAAAATTATAATTGATGAAGCATAATGTCAACTACTTTATACAGTAAACAAGGTCTTTGTGGACGCCTATCTGCCCATGTAAACATCATTTGCCCAGATACCATCCTGGGTTTGCCCGTCAGAACAGTAGTAATATTTTCCCTTACCGTCTTTCATCCCCTGCTTCCATTGTCCTATATATATGTCTCCATTGGCATAGTACATCCTGCCCCTGCCTGACTGATCATTATTATCCCACTGTCCGAAATACCTGTTTCCGCTCGCGAAGAAATATGCACCCATTCCATCCATGAGGTCGTTTTTCCACTGGCCGATATAACGGTTTCCTGCCCACCTGGAATTCTTCCCAAGCACAAAAACTCCGTTACCATGTCTTTTCCCATCCTTCCACTGGCCTGTATAACGGTCTCCATTTGCATAAATAAAGACCTCATTATTCCATGGATCAATTTTTTTATCTTCGTCCTTTTCGTCTTTTACCGCTGGTTTGAGCAATTCAC
>CAZEJW010000050.1:0-25865 GCA_964512685.1 uncultured Leptospirales bacterium
TTACTCGACAACCCTGTGCCGTGTAGTTTTCAGAAATTCTTCTCTTGGTTTGTTTTGCTTCCGTTAAGACTTGACCTTTATATTCAGCGGTCATTTCCGTGTCAATCTTTTTAAAAACTTTTTTAATTTTTTTCAAAAATCGACTGCGCTCAAAAGCGATCAAAATTTACAATCACTCTCAATGAATATGAACATAATTTATTGACCCATTTATTGTCAATATAAATATCAAAAAGAAACCAGCAAAAATCATTTTTTTTATATTTTTTCCACAAAAGCACTTTATAGATAACAGCCAACGTTTTAAACAATCCCAACAGAGTGGCTTTTGACTTCTTCTCCCACCTTCCTTCCCCATGCCAAAAACAATTTTCTGCAAAAAAAATAAATTAGAAGCTGTAATATACACGAACGATTGCGGTTAAACTTTCCCAAAGAACAATACACTGTCAGCCCTGCAACAAGCAGGGCTGATTTTTTATACGCAAAAGATATAATCCACACAGCTGCCAACCATCTCTGGCAATGGCATAATAAAACAGCCTCTTTCTTCTTTAATACAACAAGAAAAGTCAGCTTCAGATAAATCTTTGCCTTCAGAAACCTAAAATACCATTGACAAATAAAAAGATCACAGCTATGTGTCACAAAAATAAAAAAAGTAACATCTTTGTTGTAATAATGGCCATTAAAACAGCAAAAAGCATTCAACGCCCCTGATGATAATTATTCATTATAACAATTTTAACTAACGTTATAATGATTTAATACAATGGAGAGAAATTATGAATTTGATTAAAAACATCTTCATTTTGGGGTTGCATCTGTTGCTGATTACCGGAACACTTTTTGCAGATGAAAAAACATCAACAGAAGCTGAACATAATGAAGAAAAAACCTACACTATCAAGCCTGTAATAGTAAAAGGATACTCAGAAAAAGACCCTTCAAAAAACATTATCAGTGTAAAAAACAAGAAAACCGTTGTACCCGCACAGAACGTTATGGACCTTCTCAAGGACCAGGCGATTCTTGACTACAGCGGCAAATCAAATCTTGTGCCGGATGATGACACATTTCTGATGAGAGGGTTCTCTTCAAAAAGATTCACCACTGCTTTTGATGGAATGACCTACAGAAAAACAGGCGGAAGAAAATCGAGCCACATTGTGGATTATGGACTGGTTCCTGCATGGCTTGTTGACAGGGTGGAGATAATTCCCGGGCCGCACTCTGCTCTTTATCCTGGAAAATCAATCGGCGGAACAGTAAACTTTGTTTCAGCAAGACCAAAGGGTTATGACAGCTGCATCCCTTCAGTTGGGGCATCCGGGTCATATGGCTCGTACAATACCCAGAATTATAATCTCAACCTGCAAGGCGGCATCCGGAGATTCAACTATGACCTTGGATACCAGAACTACAGAACAGACGGGTTTCTCAGAAACAGTGCAGCCAATATCAATACACTGTATGCCCGGCTTGGATATCTCTTTTCTAATAACGGATACATCACTCTGAGTTCATGTCTCAGCAAGGCAGACAGGGAAATCCCTGTAAACAATAACCCTGCATCAGCTGATCCAAAAGCATCATATGATGATTCATATCCCGTCATAACAGGATCGGAGTTCAATGACTGGCAAAAACCTACATGGGATAAAAAATCAGACTCATACAGACTTGATGGAGAAAGCTCATCCCCGATAGGCCTTCTCAAGGTTAACTGGTATTTCAGCCGGGAAACAAGAGACAGGGCGTATGATGAATACATCAATAAAAAGAATCCGTCAGAAGGCACAAGGGACGGAAGCTGGGACACAAACTGGATGCAGACAGGCGGACGGGTTGAGGACAGAATAGAATTCAGCAGGAACCATCATACAACCATTGCATTTGATACTGAACATCTTTTTGACGGATACGGAGATTCCCCCACATGGACAGATGTCAGGGATTACAAACACAGGGTTGGTCTGCATGCAGGAGCTCTTCAGCACGAGGCAAGATTCTTTGACTCACTCATACTGAGAGCAGGTCTGCGCTATGAAAACGTACAAATCAATATATCCAACACAACAAGTTCAGGTCTCTATATTACAGGCGAAGGAGACTGGATAAAGAGAAGCTTCAATGGAATTCTGCCAACCTCTTTTCTGACTTATGAAATGGACAAACTGCATCCCTTTATGAGAGATACATCTCTCTCGACCGGAATAAGCAGAATATGGCATGCCCCTGACTATCATGGAATTTACAATCCGCAGGGAAAACCTACTGGCAAGTGGCTTGATCCTGAACACGGCATTGCATATGACGTTGTATTCAGAAGAAGAATAATAAATGACATTACATTTAAGGCCCAGTATTCATTCTACACAATAGAAGATTACATGTGCTATAACAGCAAATATGCAAAATATACGCCTTCTGCATCCAACCCGGTTACCCCCGGCATGGAATACAAAGACTACATGATAAACCTTGATAAGGTGCACAGGCACGGGGCAGAACTTTCTATCAGCGGCAATATAATCGATGCCCTGCACATTGGTCTTTCATATGCCTGGCAGAAATTCGAGAACAGGGGGGATGAGCTTGCAGGAGAAGACGGGCTGAGTGACAGGCCTTCACACAGGTTCAATGGCTCACTCAGATACACAGTGCCAGTCATAAAAACATGCCTGCTGTTTGACTATTCATATGAATCAGAAAAACTCGAAAGATATTCAGATGAAATAGCCGCAGGAGAATACAAACTCATAGAAAAACGGGTTGATGATTACAGCATCATGGATATTGCAATAGAACAGCCGCTGATGACAAAAAAATACGGCTTTGAGGAAATTACAGTAAAATTCTTCATCAACAACCTTGCTGATACTGAGTATGAGGACGCACGCGGATATCCGATGACAGAGAGAACCTTTGGAGCAGGTCTCAACATAAAATACATGTAAACATCTGCATTCTTTCTCTCGTGCGGCAGAAGTCATATTACACCCCGGGCTTCTGCCGCACACTGAAGGTATATATTTTTTTCTTTAAAAAATTTTGCTTATACATAAAATAACTTAAGGAGCTTTTATCATGAAAAAAATCGTTTCACTTCTTGCCATCTTTTCACTTTCAGTATTTTTCTCCTGTTCAGGCGGGATTTCAGGTTCAATAGAAAGCCTTACAGGCAAAAACACTACTTCAACAATGAATATACTCGGCGCAAGAGCATCCCAAAAAGCTCTTTCCATGCTCAATCTTTCAAAAGGCAAAAAAATGCTCGTACTCACAAATGCAGGCTATGCCAAACCTCAAGGTCATTCAAGTGCTGAATTCACTGATGGGATAACAGCCATGACAGGATGTACTCCCGGAGCATCAACTCTTGGTGTTATTCACACAACAAAGGCTGCCCCGCTCTGGATGTCTGTAACTGATCAGTCAGGCAACAGTCTCTACATACAAATCAAACCCGAAGCATCCGGCTACAGCAGAGATCAGGCGAAAAATAAAACAGAGGCAGAAATTTTTTCAGCTATTGAAACAAGAAATACCTCAACAAAAGAACTTACAGACGCATCAGAGAAATTTAATTCTGATATAAAGAAAGGAATGTTCGGGGGCAACCTCTTCAGAATCACCGGGATTTCAAATGCATGGCTTCATCCGTCATTCGACAATGAAATATTCAGGGCAATGATGCTTCACAATCATTTCTGTCCCGGACTCGGCAGCGGATGTCTTATTGCAAGATATGCAGAAAAAATGCTTCCACTGGAAGAGAAAGAATCCTATGTTGTCATATCATGCCCAAACTGGTGCAAGGAGGACGCGTTTATAGAATTCTACGATTCAACTCCGGGCAAGAGAGGGCTTGTTGTCAAGGAACTCGATCCTGCACAAAAAAAGGCATATGATGCCAGATACAAAGGTATTGCAGGAATCATCATTAAATGGAACGGAAAGAAGAAAGCCGGATCAGGTATGGTTGTTGGTTTTGACTTCAGTGCAGTTACTGATAAAAAGTGCGATGAAATTTCCAAAAAAGGACTTGGAACAGTTTCAAAACTCTATAAAGACAAGCTCATAATGGACAGCATGAATACCCCGGAAAAATATGTAAGAACAATAAAAAAATTCAGAGTCAGCAAAAACTCTTTTTCAAGACTTAAGCAGGCAGGAGTAAATCCCCTTAAAGAACTGGGAATCTAAAGATAATGAGAAAAAGAATCTTTATAATACAAATAACAGCAGCAGCTTTGCTGCTGTTATTTACATCCGGCTGCGGAAATAAGGAAACCTCTGAAACCGGGAAGGGCTCGTCTTCCCGGTTTTATACAATTGCAGACCCGACAGGAGACTGGGGCTTCCCTGCTCCATTCAGTCATTACCGAAGAGGGCCCGGCTACATAAGGATGAGTTTGATTTTTGAGACTCTTACCTGGAAAGACGAAAAATCCGTAATCCCCGCACTTGCATCTTCATGGTCTTATAATGCCCGGGAAAAATCATATACATTCAACCTGAAAAAAAACGTTAAATGGCATGACTCACACCCTTTTACTGCAGAAGATGTCAAATTCACTTATGACTATATCAAAATTCACCCTTATCCATGGGTTGACAGCAGTCTGATAAAAAAAACAGAAATCATAAACAGCCACTGCATAAAAATATATCTGGCAAAACCGTATTCTCCCTTTATCAAAAACATTGCAGGAACCATGCCCATAATACCCGGGCATATATATTCCAATGTTAAATCTCCGGAACACTTCTGCAGCCCTGATGCAGCCACCGGTACCGGTCCCTACATTCTGCTGTCATACGACAGGGCTTCAGGTTTATACAGATACAGGGCAAATGCCGACTATCACAACGGCAAACCGCTTTTTGATGAAATAAGGTTTGTTAAAATCAGCAGTGAAATGGCAGGCAATGCAGTAATATCAGGCAGGGCTGATGCAGCTGCTGTACCGCCTGAAATTACAGAACACTTGAAGTCTGATACTATAAAAATGCTGAAAAACGGTTCAGACTGGGTTGCAAAACTGATGATAAACCACAGAAAAAAACTTCTGTCCGACAGGAAAATGAGACAGGCAATACTGTATGCAATTGACCGTAAAGAGCTGGTAAAAAGAGTCCTGAGATCAAACGGCATAACGGCTTCGCCTGGACTGCTTCCCCAGTCACATGAATTCTACAATAAAAACATTACAGATTATCCCAGAGACATTGGAAAAAGCAAAAAACTCATCTCTTCTCTCGGTTTCACTCTTGTAAACGGAATTTTTCACAGAGACGGAAAACCCCTTTTCCTGGAAATTCTTGCCAAAGGCGGAACATCATCCCTTTACGGGGCTGCTTCTGTAAGAACTGCGGAAATGATAAGAAAGAGCCTTCTTGAAGCAGGTATCAAAACAGAAGTCAGAATAATGGAGCCTGTTACAACTGACACAAGAATACAAAACTGGCAGTTCGATCTGGCGTTAAGCGGACACGGAGGTATGGGCGCTGATCCTCAGCTGCTGAAAAGAGCAGTTTCTGCAAAAGGATTCAACAGCTCAAGATTCAGCAATCCTGAACTGAACAGACTTTTCAGGCTGCAGGAATCCGAAATGAACATAAAAAAAAGGATGCACCTGATTTACTCAATACAGAAAAAATATTCTGAAGAACTTCCTTCAATACCTCTTTACTATCCTGACTCTTTCTGGATATACAACACAAAAGCTGAACTCTTTTCAACATATCAGGGAGTTGGGCTCGGAGTACCGGTTCCACTTAACAGGATCGCTTTTGTGAAACAGGAGAGGAGGAAATAAATTGAGCCGAAGGCATCTCCTGTACTATATTCTGGCTTTTTTTATCATCCTCTGTCTCAATTTTATTCTGCCGAGACTCATGCCCGGCGATCCCCTGACCGCTCTTTACGGGGATGATATTCTGCTTAGCATGACACCGCAACTCAAGAAAGAGCTTGTATCCTCTTTCGGACTGGACAGGTCACTCCCGGAACAGTTTTTCATCTATCTCATTAATTTTATCAGAGGTGACCTGGGCTACTCATATGCCCACACTGCTCCTGTATCAGCAGTAATTGCAGGAGCTCTGCCCTGGACTCTTCTCCTTTCAGGCACTGCAGTTATTCTCTCCGGGCTTGCAGGTTTTTTTGCAGGTATTGAATCAGGTTACTTCAGGGATACACGTTATGGCAAAGGGCTTCTGTCATTTTTTGTAATTATGCACGGCATTCCTGATTTCTTTGCAGGAGCCCTGCTTCTGCTTGCCTTTGGTGCAGGCCTGGGGCTTTTCCCAATTGCAGGTGCATTTTCACCATTTGCAGACTCATCATTCTGGGCAAACACTCTTGATATAATTCATCACATTGTCCTCCCTGTGCTTTCCCTGGTGATTGCCCGTGCTGGCTCTATCTTCCTTGTTTCAAGAAGCAGTATGATTACAACCATGAGAGAACCCTTTCTGGATACAGCCAGGGCAAAGGGCTGCACAGAGAATACTGTCAAATACAGGCACGCTGCAGGCAATGCTCTGCTTCCTGTAATAACCGTTTCAGGACTTCACTGCGGGCACATCCTTACAGGAGCCCTCTTTGTTGAGATTGTATTCTCGTATCCCGGCCTTGGAGTACTGCTGCACGGGGCTTTGTTATCAAGAGATTATCCCCTTATCCAGGGGATACTGCTGATAGTAGCGCTCCTGGTTCTGACAGTAAACGGGCTTGTTGAATTCCTCTATACAAAGATCGACCCGAGGATACACCATGCACATTAAGTATTCAGATTCCATAAGAAAAGATCCGTTAGGCAGAACAGGTTTTATCATATTCCTGTTCATTGCAGCGCTTGGAATCCTTGGCCCTCTTTTGTCCCCTTATTCATTCGATGATTATTCAGGCAGGGTTCTTGACCCTCCCGGAGCACAGCACATCCTGGGGACAAATGACGTAGGTCAGGATGTCTTCACCGGCATAGCATCAGGAGCAGGCATATCGCTTGTGACTGCATTTATTACTTCTTTGATTTCCATAATAATAAGCCTGTTTGCGGGCACTGCAGCAGCTATTAAAGGCGGACGCACTGATACTGTAATTCTCAGAACAGCTGATATATTTATGGCTATTCCGCCTGTGATAGTTGCCATACTGCTTGCTGCATTCCTGAGCCCCGGGCTTTATCTTCTTATCCTGATATTCTCTGTTCTCTTCTGGCCGGGGGGGATGAGGGTTATACGCTCTCAGGTTCTCTCTCTGAAGGAACAGTCTCACATAAAGGCAGCAGTCACATTCGGTGCATCAAACCGTTACCTGATAATCAAACACTTTATTCCGGAACTCTTTCCGCTTCTGACAGCGCAGATTATTTCCACATCCAGGAGGGCGATACTTATGGAAGCAGGGCTTAGTTTTCTTGGGGTAACAGCTATGGATGGGGTCAGCTGGGGCATGATGATAAATCATTCCCTGAGATTCACTTATACTGATGCCTGGATCTGGTGGCTTCTTCCCACAGGGGCAGCACTCTCTCTGACTCTTGCAGCACTTTCTTTTACAGGATATGCTCTTGAAAAAGCAATGGACCCGAGGCTCAGACATACTGATCACCCTCATGAACACACAGAAGCAGATGAACACAAGGATACTGAAGGATATGGACAGCACTTTCACTCTAAATAATCTCAATGCCGTATATTCAGACATACAGGTTCTCTATGATATTAATCTTCAGATAAAGAGAGGAGAACCTCTTGCAGTAATCGGAGAATCCGGGGCAGGTAAAACAACACTCGGAAAATCAATTATAGGACTCTGTGAAGGGATCATCAGCGGAGAGATAAACTGGAAGAACAGAAACCTCATCGGGCTCCCGGAAAAAGAGATGACCGGGATCAGGGGAAAGGAAATCTCCATAGTTTTCCAGAACGTGGATGAAGCTCTTCATCCTCTCTATAAAATAAAAACCCAGATCAGCGAATCCCTGGTAATCCACGGAACCTGCAAAAAAAATGAAGCAGGCGAAAAAGCAGTTGATCTTCTTGTACGCGCAGGCCTTGCAGAAGAGCTTTCATCCCGTTACCCGCATGAGCTGTCAGGCGGGCAGAAACAGAAAACTCTGATTGCACTTGCCCTTGCGAACGACCCGGACATTATTATATTTGATGAACCAACTGCATCACTCGACCCTTCCACCAGGGCTGAAATGACATGCCTTATAAGAGAAGTTTCAAAAGACAGAATAACTCTTATTATTACACATGACATGATTTCAGCGTCCCTTCTTTCAGATAAAACAGCTGTTCTTTACGGAGGCAGAATCCTTGAATACGGTAACACTGATGATATTCTGAAAAACCCGAGACACCCGTATTCCCGTGGTCTTATAAGAAGCTTCCCAACAATGGACAGGGCCAAGGATCTGCAGGGAGTACCCGGTCATGCTCACAGATCATCAGGATCATGCCCCTTCTTCAACCGCTGTACACAGTCAACAGATGGATGCAGCAGTCTTGTCCCTGAACTCAAAGAACAGTCAGGAAGAAAAATTGCATGCCACAGGGGAGGGATCATCCCTCTTCTTAAAACAGAAAATTTATGCGCAGGCTACAATGGCACTGAAATAATTAAAAACATAGACCTCCTTCTGACTGAAGGTGAAACTCTTGCAGTTGCTGGTGAAAGCGGTTCAGGCAAAACAACCCTTGCACGTGCAATAATGGGACTTGCAAAAATAACAGATGGAAGAATACTTCTGGATTCAAAAGCTGTGGAGGAAAAAGACAAAACTTATTTTTCGAAGGTACAGATGATAATGCAGAATCCTTCAGAAGCATTGAGCCACCGCATGACGATTCTCGAATCCGTCAGAGAACCCCTTGACATTCAGACAAAACTTTCGGATGAAGAAAAAATCCAAAGAGTCAAATCAGTACTCAGAGAAGTCGAGCTCCCATGTGACAATTTTTTTCTGAATACATACCCACACCATCTCAGCACAGGAGAAATACAACGGTGTACAATAGCAAGAGCCCTGGTGACAGACCCGTCTGTTCTCATTGCCGATGAACCAACGTCAGCACTTGACCCGAGCGTACAGGCAAAAATACTCAAACTTCTGATGAACCTGCAGGAGAACAGGGGGATGTCAATACTCTTCATTACACATGACATTGCTGTTGCCAGAAAAATCAGCGATCACATAATGATTCTCCATGAAGGAAGAATAATCGAGCAGGGAAGAACAGATGAAGTTTTAAAAAATCCCGGAAATGAATTTACAGAAAAACTGATAAGGGATTCAGCCGGATAGATGCAATCAAAATAAATCTATCCTGATCCCTTATCAGCATAATTTATTATAATGATTTATACCTCAATACATGCCTTCAGATCATTCTCCATCATATCAAGAAAAATCCTTACATCATCAGCATTTATCTCTTCCTCATAAAAACTAACAACAATATTCAGCCTGTTCATGCATGTACACACTCCGGTCATGAATCCAGGAGAATGATATGCAGGAGGAACAATAAATGAATCCTCAGGCAGCAGACCGGCAATTTTTAATGAATCCGAATCAATGATTCCTCCATTTGAAAGGATTGGACTGCATACACCTGAAGACCTTATCATGTCCCACATGTTTCGTAAGAAACCGGCAGATTCACTATAGCCTCCAGCCTCCATATAACGGCATGCCAGTACTGTAGAAAGTCCCGGTTTGCCTTTTTTAATACTGCCTGTGAGTGATATGATTATCTTCAGATCCTGTTCGAATGTTTCACCTGATGAATCAACCGCAAGATCTTCCACCATTGACAGATTTCCAATATCACTGCATCCTGTTAAATAGCGGCGCATATCTACTGTAAAAACAACTGTTTGAGGTTTATTTTTATCCTGATTGTTTATTCTTTTCATTGCCCTGACAAAAGCTACAAGAAGTACATCATTCACTGTGCAGCTCATTCTTCCTGCAAAATCATGAATTGCACGGCTTTCAGCCAATGTAAAACAACGCCTCTGGTACATGAATTTACAGCCTGTAATATTCTTCCTGAAAGGAAAGGAGGGACCTGGAGGATGACTTTGAATGTCAGCATGATGAGCCTCTTCATTTTCAAGATCCATTGCCCTGTACAGAGGTTCAAGAGATCCGGTGAACAAACTGTAATTCAGTGATTTTTTATCATTTGGCAGGGTCTCTCCTGAGCAGGCATTGACAAAAGTTTTTAAATAACTTTTTATACTCGCTCCGTCAAAAAGGGCATGATTGAATTTCAGGCAAAGAGTATCTTTCTCATTGCACCGGATTATTCTGCCTTTAACAAGCGGGTCCCTGTCCATATCCATCTGCAAAGCAAGAAATTTATTAACAGCTTCATCCACATGAGAAGTTTCTTCAAGCTCAAACCACCTGACTGATTCCAGGTCAGAACGTTTTTCCCAGAAAGGCATATCCGGATCTTCTGTAAAACAGCATCCAACCACTGGTTCTGTTTCAGCACATTTTCTGAATGCATGATCAATCAATTCTGTGTTTAATATTCCATTGAAGCTGATTACTGTCTGTGTGGTATAATTTGACATGCCATATTTGGCCGAATAATTATACCAGTCATTAGCTGTTGTCCTGAATTTCCGGGATTCATTAATATTATTATTTGAATTCATGGTTCAGTCTCCTTTATATTTTCATTTTACGCAGGAAATATAATCAGCCGGAGACCCCGGGAATTGTATAAAAACGACACTATTTAAAATATTCTGTTATTCAATACCCGGTGAGGAAAATTCAAATCCGGGAACCAGATAATCCAGAGACACCATCCCCCCTGAAAGGTGAATGTCTCTTATTGTCTTCCGCATAATGTGAAGATGATGCATATTCGGTATTTTCAGCCTGTTCATTAAATAGTTCTCGATGATCCTGATTCTGGAAGACGTATCATCACATTCACTGATCTGCTCCAGTAAAAAAAATGAATCCCCGCATATGCCTGTTATATCCACTGCAAGGTCAGTGATCTCAATCATTGAAAAATCAAAAAAGAATTTTGCAGCATAGGGATATAAAACAGCAGCTATTACACCACAGGATTCATTTGCCGCGACCCTCATGACTGATGAAACCTGACCGCAGAGGGCAATTCCGGGCTGATCTTCCATCCCGGAATTAGTGATCATTTTAAAAGGATTACCGTAATGAAACAATACCTGCATATCACCGGTTGGATAAACCAGCTCTTCATGGTTTATTGTATCAGCTTCAAGAATCCAGAAGTATTTTATGAAACCTCTCAGAGGCCGGGATGGATAACAAATTTCAGATTTCACAAAAATTCCTTAAACAGACTGATTTATTCCAATAATATCAGTCATAAAAGAAAATCATGCTGGTTTATTTCAAGAATAATTTACAAACAGTATTTATTCCTAAACTTTATTGTAGAAAAAAAACTCTATTGTCCCCGCCGCCGAAGGCGGCGGGGACAATAACATTCTTCCATTTGATAAACTGCAAGGTATTCATCCTGGATAAAGTCATCGTAATAAGCAACCCGTTTCAGTTTTGCTTTATTCATCCATTCAGAAAGATCCTTCTCTAAGAACCTGTTAGACATAGGTGGCCATTTCTGGAAAAAACTGATCACTGCGATTCTGCCTTCCGGTTTAAGATATTTCGACATTGTCTTCACATACTCTTTCTGCTTATCAATATAATGCAGTGTATCACAGATGAATATGAGATCTACCGGTTCAGGAATTTTCGGATCATTTTCAGAAGCCAGTACAGTTGCGATATTGTTTATTCCTTTAACTGAATTTATTTTTTCAATATGCTTAAGTAATTTTTTGTTAATATCAACAGCATATATTTTTCCTGTAGTTCCTGCCAGTTCAGAAAACATTCTGGAAAACATCCCTGAACCGGCACCAACATCAGCAATAATATCCCCTTTGCTGATTTCGAGCTTAGATAAAATTTTATCAATGTTCATCCTGTCAACTCTTTCGTTTCTTTCCATATGATCGATGTAGAACACAGATTTGATACTGTCTCTTAAGAGAGTCAGGGATAATACTACCGCACAAACAATGACAATACCTGCAAGCAGAGATATTCTTTTTAACATTTTATCCTCCCCTGAAATTTTTTTACAGGGTTATCAGGCCTGTTGTTTTTTTATTAAATTTAAATGAACTACTTCCAGCTGACCTTCCCATGAATAACAAGTTTAATAATTATTTCAATAATTACTATTACCAGGGGCACTACAATTCCACCGCAGATAAATCCCCTCCAGAAATCAGACAAATTACTCCACCACTCCATTATCCCCACCTCATTATTATATTAAGATAAAAAACCCATAGAAGCCTGGCCCCGTTATCTGCTTCTTTATCAGGCACAGTAAGAATCACCCTGCCATGCGAATCATATAAACAGCCGCGGTTCAGTGTGATTTACAATCCTTAACTAAAAGCCTGCCCTTATGAAAATCAATGATAATTGTGTTTCCATTTATTATTTACTATTGATCTGCAAACCTTGGTTTTTTCATCAGTCCTGCAGGACTGTGCTGCGATTAGGACAATTATCATTATAAAAATTTTCTTTGTCATTCATATAATCCCGTGAGTAATATTTAATGCTTAAGCAACCAACAGATTATTCGAAAAACTGTTTTAGCAACTCATCAGAGACTGGTTCATTTCTTTAAAAATCCTACCAGTAATGGATTTACCCTTTCAGGAAATTCATAATGGGCAATATGTCCTGCCCCTGAAAGCTGATGATATTCAGCACCAGGAAGCACTTTACGCATTCTTTTTACAGATGATTCCGGAATGAGGGTATCCCGATCTCCCCAGACAAGCATGATTTTCCTGTTATGCCGGCCTATTGTTTCAAACGCCCTGGTTATAACTCCCAGATTCATTTCTCTTATATTAGAAAGCTTGGCCCTTTTCCAGCCCCTGTACTTCATCTGCAGTTTGTATTTTTTCTTGAACTCTTCAACCTTATCAGGAGAAACAAAAACAGCCCTGCATTTTTTCAAACTCATTTTATCCAAAAAAACAGCCTTCATATAATTCCCCACAAATGATTTCGTCAGTTTAAGCCAGAGCGATTTCATTGCTGTAAACTCATCCATAAGAGGTGAAAGCAGAACAAGGCGGTCTACCCTTTTGGGATGCATTGCAGTAAAATAAGCCGCAATACTTCCTCCCTGTGAAGTACCTGCCAGATGAACAGGTTTGGTTAACTTCAATTTATTCATCAGTTCAAGAAGCTGCCTGTCATAAAGAACATGATCAAACTTCGTTTCCGGGCGGCCTGAAAAACCATGCCCAAAAATATCATACCGTATAACTCTGAAACCGGCTTTTGCAAGAGCATCCACATTATTATCAAATGAAAAATAGGGGGAAGAGTTTCCATGAACCAGCACAACGGTTCCTGCCCTGCCATCTCCCATCTCATCATAGTGAGTCCATCCGTCTGAAAGCTCAATAAATTTACCATAAAGTTCTTTGCGGGTCTCTTCATTGAGTTGTGAAACTTCAGGATCATTGATAACACCAGCAATAAACGGGATGCTGATCAAAACCAGAATTGCTATTGATACTGCTGTAATAATTTTTCTAAGCATGTTTTTCTCCTTTTTTTATTTTATTCCTTTTCGCCTGCAAGCTCAAAATGAATTCCCTGGCCTCTTTGCTGATTTTCCATTTTGGCTTTTTTGGATGAATTGCGAATAATAATTAAAATTACCGGTTGAACTAATGCTGTTCCTATAGCGAGCAGTCCAACCCATTCCATGTTCACCAGTTTTCCTGCGTTATTAGTAATCAAAATGGCAGATGACAGCAGGGCTCCGATTCCATTTCCTATGTGCTGTAATGATGATAAAAAAGACATAAAAGCAGCCCGTTCAAATGGAGCCGGAAGTTTTGAAGCTTCTGTTGTAGCGGATACATTTCTGAAACAGACTGTCCCCATGAACATCACAAAGATTATCATCTCTGATGATACAGGCGTATGCATAAATCCATCATACAGAAAAACTACCAGGAAAATGGTACCCACTATATTTGTTGGAACCGGCCCGATTTTGTCTGACGACCTGCCCCCGATCTGAATAAGTACAAGGCTGAAAACACCGCCAACCAGATACAGGAAACCCAGTGACTCCCTGGGATAGCCAAGGTTAAGCTGAAAAAAAGCAGAAATATTTGGTATGATTGCATAAGACGATATCATTGCAGTTGCCATCATAACAAATGCCAGCAGATAATTCGAATTACTGAGAAACTTTACCATGGAAATTTCTTCTTTTTTATATTGCAGGTGCTCTCTCATCGGAGGCGTAAAAAAGCAAATCAGTAAAAACACAATACACCCAAGTATGAAAATTCCATAAAAGGGAGTTTTCCATGAACCTATTCTTGCCAGCTCAAGCCCGAATGGAATAGCCGCAATTGATGAAACAGAGAAAGATCCCATTACAACAGCCATTGCCCTTCCTCTTCTTTCAGGAGGAACAGCATCAGTAACCATTGACATGGCTATTGCAACTGCCTGACCGCCAAACACTCCAGCTACAACTCTTGAAGCAATCATTGAGTAAAGGTCCCATGAAAAAGTTGCTCCAAGGTTGGCAAAGGCCAAACCTGCTACCGCAAACAGCGCTACTGACTTTCTGTCAAATTTATCAAGAAATTTTGCACAGATAATTCCGGACACTCCAACAGACAGTGTATAACAGCCGCATATTATACCTATATCCGAATTTGTTACTGGCAGGGCTTTTGAAAGATCAGGGCCCAGCGGCATAACCATCATAAAATCCACGATATTAACAAACTGCACCAGTGCAGCAATCCATACTATTCTTTTTTCTTCTTTCATATTCTTCCTTTTCTTTTGTTAAACGTATGGACACCATACAATTTATTTAAAAAGATTCATCAATGCCCGTCTATCATACCATCAGCCAGAGAGAGAAATTTTTCAATCAACCCAAGCTGCTCTTCATTGAGCTTCATTAAAAAATCTTCCATTTCGAGATGTTTTTTACTGTGATAAGAGTCATGATTTTTACGGGCAACCTTTCCCTTTGAAGTGAGGCAAACAAGCTGGCGGGTGTTGTTTCCAGCATCAACATATTTCTTAACAAGGCCCTTCGTCTCCAGGCGCTTGACTATCTGAGAGATTGTTCCCTTTGTAACACCAATCAGTTTTGCTATTTCCGACACATACAGTTCTTTATTGTCTCCAATAATTTTCAATATGTGAATTTCACTTCTGTAAATATCAACATCAGTGCCAAAAGAATTAGCCATTCGTGTGGTATTCGATATTTTTTCAACCAGTATCAAGTACTTTTTAAAAATACGCTGCATAATGAATTCCTCTTAAAGGATAAATGTATGGTGTCCATACGTTTGTCAATACCTTTTATGCTGGATAGCACAAAAAAATAATTGCTGCATTTATATTTTAAAATTGCAGCAAGACATGATTCAATCTGAGCAAAATCCGGCAACCGTTTATTTAAAGAAAGTGAGCCATTGACTTTATTTATGATTTATTATATAAATTTAACATACCATTATACTGTTAATAATCTGAATATTACAGATGAACAAAAGGAGAATAGCATGATCGAAAAAAATCTGAGAAGCATAGATTTCAATACATTGTGTTCCGGTTCTTTTTTTCCGTCACCCGCTGCCTGGGAAGACCAGGTGTTATACTTCATGATGCTTGACCGTTTTTCTGACGGCAATGAAAAAAATTATATAGACAATAATGGCCAGTAGTTGTTCCATTTACAGATGTTAGAATGGAAAAAGATTATATAGATAATAATGGCAAAATAAAAACCAGCGGTTCCACTTCAATGTTCAGGCAGGAAGACAGGGGAAATGCAGTAAAAAATGAATCTGAAAGACAAAAATGGTTTGAAGACGGCGGTGGTTTTACCGGCGGCAACCTGAAAGGCCTTGAAAGTAAAATTGGTTACCTGAAACGAATGGGCATAACAGCAATATGGATCAGCCCCATATTCAAACAGGTTTCGTTTAAAGAGACCTATCATGGTTATGGAATACAGAATTTTATTGATGTTGATTCTCATTTTGGAACAAGAGATGATCTGAAACAGCTGGTAAAAACCGCACATGATAATGGTATCAGAATCATCCTGGATATAATACTTAACCACAGTGGTGATGTATTCCACTACAATGCAGACAGGTATGAATGCCATACACAAGATGGAGAAAAATATATTGATCCGCGCTGGGACGGAAACCATTATACAGTAAAGGGTTTCCGTGACGCGAAAGGTGAACCTTCCATCAGTTTCTACAATAGTGATCCGGATCAGGCAAATTCTTCATGGCCTGATGGATCAGTATGGCCTGAGGAGTTTCAGAATCCTGCAACCTTTACCTGCAAAGGACGCATCAACAGCTGGGATTATTATCCTGAATTTGTTGAAGGTGATTTCTTTGACTTAAAGGATATCAATCTGGGGCATGGGATTACAGACAAATTTAATCCTTCACCTGCTTTGAATGATCTTTGTGAAGTCTATAAGTTCTGGATTGCCTTTGCAGACATAGACGGCTACAGGGTGGACACAGTGAAGCATATGGATGCCGGAGCCACCCGTTATTTTACTTCTGTTATACATGAATTCGCGCAATCACTTGGCAAGGAAAATTTTTATTTAATAGGAGAGATTACAGGCGGCCGTCAGAGAGCGTTTACAACCCTCGAAGAAACAGGCCTCAATGCTGCACTTGGCATAAATGATATACCAGATAAAATCGAATACCTGGTAAAGGGATACAGGAATCCTGAAGAATATTTTGACCTGTTCAGAAATTCTCTTCTCATTCAAAAGAACTCTCATGTCTGGTTTAAAAACAAGGTAGTCACAACCTTTGATGACCATGACCAGGTGAGAAAGGGCAATTACAAAGCGCGATTCTGCTACAGTGAGAATCCACATCAGGACAGCAGTAAAACAATTCTCAATGCCCTTGCTCTTACAACCCTGACCCTGGGAATCCCATGCATCTATTACGGAAGCGAACAGTACTTTGACGGGCATGGAGACAATGACCGTTACCTGCGGGAGTGCATGTTTGGCGGGGCTTTCGGAGCGTTTGAAAGCAGGGACAGGCATTTTTTCAATGAGGATACTTTTCTTTTTAAAGAAATTTCAAAGATTCTCAAAATCAGGAAAGAAAAAATCGCACTCAGGAGGGGAAGGCAGTATTTACGTTCTATTTCAGGCAACGGTATTGACTTTGGTATTCCTCAAAAAATCGGCGATGAAATACGCTCTGTAGTTCCATGGTCTCGGATATTCAACAACAAAGAAATGCTTCTTGCGATCAATACTGATTTATATAATGAAAAATCCGCATGGGTAACTATTGATAATAACATTCATAATAAGGATGACAGCCTGATCTGTATTTATGCAACTGATGAATCACTGGCTGGAAAAAAATTAACAGTTGAAGAAAGAAACGGCAAATCTGTTTATCTGACGGTCCCACCTGCAGGTTTTGTTATTTATGAGCAGGAGTAGAATTTATTTGCAAATCAGTTTATCCTTATATTAAAAAAACATTTCAGTTCTAATCCTGTTAACCTCTTCTTCTGTCATATTATGCATTTCAAGTTTTTTAATCCACCCCGGTCTCATATCATTTATCTTTAAGACATCCTCCGGACAGTTGACCAAACACTTTAAGCAGAGGATACATTTATTCCTGTCTGCCAAACCTACTTCTGCATCCATTGCCTGCACAGGACATACATCTTCACATATCCCGCACATTGAGCAATCTCTATTATCACGTGACGGGCCATGAGTTACAATCTTAAACCTGTACTTTTCAAACTTATCAAAATCCGATTCCTCTCTATCAGGTTTTTTGAACTCTTCCGGCCTCTCATTGTCAGAGCCGGTAAATCTTTGAATTGTGCGGGTTGCATATTCGCGTACAGTTTCGAAATCAGGTTTATCCGGCCTGCCCGGAAGTGCTTTCCAGCCGCCATGGTTAAAAGTATGAGCTCCAGGAATCTGGACTGTTGAAACCAGGTCAAATTTTTTCTCTCTCAGCTGCTTCTGTATAAAATAATGTGCCGGGGCAATTCCGAATCCACCGAAAGTAAAAAAAACAGAGCATCTTACATCGCATCCTTCAAGAGTTTCAATCCATTCCCTTGCCAGCCGGGGAGCCCTCATCGAATACACAGGGAATCCCAACATGACACCATTGTAAATTGACAGATCAATTTTTTTTGACCTGTTTGACGGCATAGTAATATCATGAACTTCAACATCAATATTCAATGTTGAAAGCATTTCTATGATAACATCAGCAATTTTTTGTGTATTTCCGGTTCCGGAGAAATATGCCAGAAATATTTTCAGTTTCTTTTTCTCATTAATTTTCTCTGTCATTTAAATATCCTTTATAAACAATATTTTTATTCATTTCCAGTATTTATTCCTAAACTTTATTGTAGAAGAAAAAACTCTATTGTTCCCGCCGCCGAAGGCGGCGGAGACAATAATATTCTTCCATTTGCACTAAAAAGTATTTTTAGGAATAAATACTGATTCATTTCATGTTTTAACTAACTGTTTTACCTCTAAACAGTTAGCATGCCTAACAGTACCATAAATTTTTTAAAAATTTTTGATTTTCTTTTGAACATACTCCATTATTTCCAGATAATCCTTAAATGATTTATCAAATCTATCGATCTGTTTTTCAACATCATCCCCCAGATAATCACAAAAATACCTGAACAACCTGGCATGATGTTTCTCGTGGCCGTCATATGCTTTTTTACCCCTGGCAGTCAGTTCAATAAATACATCTCTGCCACTGTGAGAGCTTTTTTTCTTCATTACAAGATCTTTTACAAGAAGCTTTTTTACTCTCTCTGATACAGTTGCTTTTGTTACACCCAATTTTTCAGAAAGCAATGTAATTGTAGTTAATGGATTATCGCCTATAAACTGAAGGGTATGAATCTCAGCTGGATGCAGCAAATCCCCTGTTCCAAAATCAACACCAGATTTATGCTGAAGATTATACTTCTCAATTACTTTATTGAGTGAAGTAATCATTTCTTCAAACTTATTCCTATTCATTTTCATGAAGAAATTCGTTAGGTATCCTAACAACAATGTCAAGATTTTTATCAAAAAATTTTGGATCAAACTATAATCATTAATAATACTGAAAATGCTGCACCCCGGCCCCAAACCCTGGGACCCGGGCCCTGTGATGGATGAGCAAATACATATCCCGTCCGAGACTGCAACAGATCCGAATTGCTCCACACAAGCGATTTTTGTTTCTTCAGCGGATACATCCACGGATATAATCCTGATATTGATGGGATGTTCTCAAATAACCTTTTTCCCATTGTAAAACAGCATCCGGGTTGCATTCGGATTTACATCTTTTTCAATAACACCAACATACAGAAGACCGCCACCAAGAGCGGTAAATTTTCCACCAATGATTGTCGAATGACTTTCCTCCGGTTGGTTATCCTGCTTTTATTTCAGATTCTTTTTAACACAATTTACAACTTCCTCAACGACTGATTCGAAGCTGCCATCCTCTACTTCATACCATGGGTCGCAGCATGCCGGATCCTGATAATCATAACCACGGGTGTACATCTCTCCGTTTTTATTTTTACCTGCAGAACTTAAAACAAACAAATAAAAATACTCATCGCAGGGATCAGCGCAAAAAATAAGACCATCATCCAGAATCTTTTGTGAATCAATATCATTAGAATCTTTCATTTCTTTACGATACTCAAGGGTTTTCTCAATTATCTCTTCCGGAGAAAACAGCTCAGTATCATTACCACTGCCCCTGCCTGTTAATCCACCATCAATATAAAACAACCCATGCTGAGTTACAAACTCAACATAAGATGGAGGCAGCGTTACACCCAATTCTCTTTCTGCTTCTTCAATTTTATCCTGAGTTACCGGTTCAGTAAAATTGACTCTTTCTCCAATTCCCTTTTTTTCAAGCAATTCATTTAACTCATCTAGTATTCTCTTGACAGTCACGGCACACTCCTCATTTTAAATTTCAGCATTTCACCTGCTAATCAATACTGCTTTTCGATTGGTCATTTACAAATGTACATCTTGTAATTTTTCGATAAATTTAACATCTGGTCTCCATTTCATCAAGCCAATTCTATATATTAAAATACTAAAGTTACAGAAAAAATCCCATGGTAATTCTCAAAGAGCCGTAGTATTACCTTCAATAGTGATTCCTGAATAAAAAGTAACTTATTAAGCCTGATTATAAATGACAGTGCCAGCAATTCATGACACAGACACAGAGAGATAGTGGTAAAAAATATCAATTACTTCCATAGAAATATAATTCTGATATACAGGTATCCTTATACTTTGTTCCTGGATACTCTGAGATAATTTTAAATGTCAGAGATTTTATCCCCTTTGCTCCATTCAATGCGATCTGCTGAGGTGAAGCAGAATGCCTGAATGTGACAATTTCCTTTTTGCCATTACTATATGTTATTTCAGCCTTTTTCACTGAGATTCCTGCCTTTGCAGGATAACAGGAAAATAATCTCCAGCAGAGTTTGTCGCCCTTAGTCTCCCTCAGGGTGAAAAAATTTTTCCTTAAATCCAATATACGATGACATCCTGTTTACAAAACTACAGCCTGAAAACGAAACCAGCACCTGGATATTCTTTATCGCCAATGGTGATTTCTTTTTCCTCTAAAAGCATACCTCCCTGTTTTTTATAGAAACTATTATTCCTGGCATTTTTCAGTGTCCAGATAATCATTGTTCTGCAGCCCAGTGTTTTAAAATTATTCTTCATTTTGTTCAGCAGTTCTTTTCCTGCTCCTGAATGCTGATAATCAGGCAATATATATAATCCTACAGTTTCACAATCGTATTTATCATTAAGTTCTTTGCCGGAAATAAACCCTTTGACTTTACCATCATGCTCATACAGAAAAATTGTCTCTGATTTATTATTGATATTGTTTTCCATGATGGAAATAAACTTTTCTTTTTTTAAACTTTCAGGATAGGATTCATCAATGATTCCTGAATATGCATCCTGCCATGCTTCAACAATTATTGCTGCTATTAATTCTGCATCAGGTATTTCAGCTTCTCTTATCATAATTTCTCCTGTTTTACTGCCGGTCTTTTTTTACATTATTATATTATCATCAATATACTTAGGATAAACCTGATAATTGAAATAGCCCACATAATCACAAGAAACGGGATAATTAAAACAGATAGAAATATCCTGTTCCCTGCTGCTGGTTCAAGCCATTGATATTGACAGTCTCTGCATCTCCAGTATCTCTTTTTTAAAATCATGGGGATAAACAAAAAAAATTAAGAAAAAATAATAAAACCTGTACTGAATTTTTCAGGAGAAACCTTTCTTGAGTTACATTTGCTGCAGGGTGCAACCTTTATATTATCACCTTGCTCGTAGGTTTTGAAATCGTAATCATTCTCTTTTAAAATTTCAGCAGCCTTATCTCTCTGGTTTTCAGGAACCTGAAGCTTTATTCTTCCGATTGCATCCGAATATAATGGATTAACAGAAGCCAGGTTTTCATCTGCAAGAAAACACATTATGCCATTATCTTCCAGCAGTGTTTTAACAAGGTTTGCTTCCATGCTGTTATCAAATTGAATTATTGTTACAGGATTATCTTCTGGCATGGTTCACCTTCACAAGCAAATTTATATATAATGGATTGAATTCCTATATCGATTCTGCTTATTATTCAACAAGCATCTCTTTAATAACAGCCCTGACCTCTGTTATTTTCTTATTGTCTATGCTGCCAATTTTCTTAATGAGCCTTTGATTATCAATAGTTCTTATCTGGTCTAACACTATCCACCCTTTTTTGTTCTGAAGAGTCACTGGTACCCTGGTAGGATATTTATGGGATTTTGTTGTCATTGGTGCAATAATGACTGTTTGAATATTATGATTCATCTCATCAGGAGAGATAACAAGGCATGGGCGTGTCTTTTTTATTTCATGACCAATAGTAGGGTCTAAATTTACAAGGTATACACTGTACTGAACAATTTCCATGTTTACCATTCCCAGTCATCAAGACCAAGAGAATCATCGATAATAAGTTCATCTTCAGAAAGAGTTTTCATCTTCTTAAAGGCATCATCCCAACCTTCCCGAACCTTAGAGACTGGCTTGAGTATAATTTCATCCATGCTGTCAGCGACTATCAGTTCGACCTGGTCTTCAATATTCATTTCTTTTAAAATCTGATTCGGAATTCTTATTCCCCTGGAATTTCCTATCTTTATTACTTTTGCTATCATAAAACACCCCGCTTAAGTAATTACAATGTAATAATAAGCAAAAATAATTACAACTTATATTTTTTGAGTTAAAATCGGTTTTCTCTTTTGTCCGGGTCTTCTCAATAGTCTCTTGCCGGGTAAAAATTTTAAGAAGCATATTAAATATCAAAAACATTTTTCTTTTCTCAGCAAATCTCACAGTTTTCACAGATCAAACCGTTGACTCTTATGAATTCTCGGTATTATTTGTAACCTGAATATCAGGCTCATTACGGTCTGTCATGAAGTCATCCGGAAACTTATCCAGACTTTTTGTAAAGTTATCCCACACACGGTCTCCGGGAATAAGAATAACCATATCATCTATTTTTTTGACATAAACCGAATCACTGGAAAACCTGTATTCTTTAGGAAGGCGAACGGCCTGGCTACGGCCTGAAATAAATATTTTGGCTGTATCCATGATAAAACCTCCTGTTCAAAATATATGTCTTATGGGTACCTCTAAAAATCAGGAGTTTCATAAAAATTACAAATAAAAACTCTATTCTGGCAAGCACAATTCAAAATAACGCAGAGGCTTATTCAAAATCGGGTTAAATATGGGGTATACTGATAAGCAAAAAACTTACTGGATTTCTTTATTAGCTGAACTGTTTGATTTTTCCAGATCCTCAATTTGTGTTATCCATAAATTAAAATGCTCACAAGCATCTCTTAACTTATTTAAACCAATATTATTTACAACCTGAGGACCAATATTTGCCTTATCATAGTCAGGGATTAGTTTTAAAATTCTTTTTGAGGGGGAGTTGTCCGGGCTGTCATTTATTAATTCAGGATTTTGATTTTTTACCATTTCTTTCATTTTCTGAAGATTTTCAACAGCATCGTCAACATTAAAATACTCGTCAGCCAATTGATGGGGATCAACAAAAACTAATGTTTCAAATTCATGTAATTGAATATAAGGGAAAAACCTGGAATCTGAAATATCTTCTTCAAATTTTCTTTCAAGAAAATCAATTCGCTCATATGGATTAATAATTTTTTTTTGCTTCACTGTAACCCGGAAAATCATGAGGCAGCCCATACAGATCAAACATTGTGGTAAATTTTACATCACTCTTCGAATCCTGTTTTAACCACGTCTGAATATGATTTCTTGCTTTTGCATATGATACCAGACCACCCTTGTATTGTTTTCCATGACGTAAATCTTTACTGGTTAATATGCACGTTACATCAACAAAAATATTCTGAACTGCAAAAAAAGGGCAAAGGGTCTTTTCAACAAAATTTCTTTCTGTCATGCCTTCTGCAATGCAATGAAGTCTAACCATTATGGCTGGCCTCCAAAAACATTTTTTTCCCACAATTCTGAAACACTGTAATCATCAAGCCAGTATTGCAGTTCTACAGAATTTAATTTTTTAAAAATACTTTTTTTTGATTTTTTATCTCTTTCAATTACAACGATATCATCAATGTCAAACTCATCAACTAAACGCGGCGATTGGGTAGCTAAAATCACCTGGGAGTGTTGAGATGCAGAGCGAACCATTCCTGCCAATATGCTTATTGCTAAAGGATGCAGACCAAGTTCTGGTTCATCAATGATTATTATTGCAGGAAGCAATTCAGGAGGCTGCATCAGCAATGCAGCCAATGCCATAAAGCGCAGTGTACCGTCAGAGAGCTGATGCGGCCCAAAGACATATTCATGTTCATCACGTTCACGCCAGTTCAGAAGAATACTTTCACTTGAGAATTCTCCGGGGCTGAGATCAAAATCTCCGAATTCCGGCATTACAAGTTTGATTCGTTCAACAATCCTTTGATAATATTTATTGTATTTATTATTATTTTTTAAAGCCAGCAGAAAGGGTGCGAGGTTGCCGGCATCGCTGTATAGAAATTTGTTATTTTCAATGTATACTTTATTTCTTATAGTTGAGGTTAATGATGTATCATGAAATTGAAACACCTGACAAGATCTCAATACCTGATAAATTTCTTTTGCTGTTGAATCTTCAGCAGAGCTCATTTCAGCATAAAGCAGACTCTCTTTATGCCCTGATCCAAGCTGTACTTTATGCGGTTTGGGATATTTTGCCGTGTCATGCCAGCTCAATTCTTCGTTTGTAAAAATCAGAGTATCTCCGCTGGCATGTGAAAGAGCAAAGCTATAAGAATCAATATTTTCATCCTGAACAAATTTAAGATCTGCCTCAATTCGTTCTGTCTGTTTTGATCCATAGTGCAAAAGAGAATTTGCGCCACCATGCCTGGCAATATATTCCTGCAGGGCTCCTGTAGTCATCAGATTAAGCATTTTAAAGAAAGAAACAAGATTACTTTTGCCAGCCCCATTTGCCCCAATTATCACAGTAGTATTTTGAAAATCAATTGTTTGAGAGTCATTTTGTGAGGCAATTGATTTATAACCACTTAAAGATACTGAAGTGAGTTTGAACTTTGTTCTGCTCATAATGGCAACCTTGTTTCTGTTATTTTGATAAATTTAATCTATTTTAGAGACTATAATGATTGGCAGTCAATCAATTTTATCAGTATCAATTCTTCATCCCCCTATCTCTCCCGGACATCCCCCCATCCCCTTAAAACTTCTTGAAAAATTTTCACAGCATACTATAAAAACAACATGCGATAATGGTATCTCATGTTCTGATACATTGATTGATGAAATCCCAGTCTCTTCAATATCAAACTTATAAATTTTTTTAAAACAGACTCCGGGAATAAGAATAATAAACAGAAGTAAAACTATTCCCCGTAAGAACCACGAGGCTCAGCAACTTTATCCATTTGAACTTTTTTTCCGCCAGCACCCCCAACAGAAACCTGCCCATTCATCAGCATAGGCAACAACCAGTCCCGGAGTTCAGCAAGTTTTTGGTTTTGGAATTTATTTTGTCTAACTTTATCGAAAATTATTTTTGTTTTTTTTTCAAATTTATTTGAAATCTGAAAGCTAGGAACAATAATTTTCATTTGTTTTAAAAACTTAAAATGACGAGCATAACCATAATTTGAAAGATCAATTTTCAATAAAGAATGATAAAAGAAATGTTGAGGTACTCTTTTATCTTTAGATAAAAGTATTTGTGTTCCATCAGCACCTCGAGCAAAATCAAAATTTATTAGTTTTAAAATTCTTGTGTGATCTCCAAATACTATCCTTGGCACTTCTGTCACAATTATCGAATCCACTTCATCTGTATATCCACAAATAAAATCTGAACTTTGATCTATTATTGGGATAGAACCTTTTTTTTGATATTCATTTGATTGAATTTTTTTTGTTTTTGATTCCTTTAATAAAAGATTTTCAATATATTCCACTTCCCAGCCCTCGGGAATCTCCCTTTTCAGCTCCTCATTCCAGACCATCTT
>CAZEJW010000051.1:0-24090 GCA_964512685.1 uncultured Leptospirales bacterium
GATATTGTTTATGAAAAAGCTGAAATCAAGATGTTCTGATTTATATCCAGCCCTGGCATTGAGCAGCATATAGTCACTCTGTTTATACAAATTACCTGAATCAAAATAGGTTTTCCCGGTCCAGTTTCCTTCTCCTCTGATGAATATTCCCCAGATTGATACATACTGAAGAGCCACTCCAGCCTGGTATTCAGGCGCGAAAGGAACCCTGTTGCCTTCTGTAGATTCAACTTCATGTTCCCTGAATTCCGAGAAGAGATAACCGAATGAAGCCATTATTTCCAGGCCTTTTACTGGTCGTGCAATTGTTTCAATTTCAAGTCCTGCGTTGTGTGCTTTTGCAGCATTCTGGTAAATCGGAAGGCTTGTTGCAGGATCATAAATCATTATCTGAACATCATCTATCATGGAATAAAAACCGGCAATATTTGCAATTATCCTGTTATTCCACCAGTTGGTTTTAAATCCACCCTCAAATGTCCATGAATACTCTGGATCGAAAGATGCTGTATCTGAAGTATTACTGCCAACAGGGCTGTAACCACCTGCCTTGTATCCGCTTGCAGCGCTGACATAAGTCATAACTGATTCATGAAGCCTGAAATCAACTGAGACTCTGGGTGAAAAGACATGCCAGCTCTTTGAATCCTCAAAATCTCCCGAAACGGTTCCATACTTATTCCTGTAAAAATCTATTTCCTTGCGGTCATAGTCATAACGCATTCCTGCAGTAAGTGTAAGCCTTTCAAAAAAAGTATAATCCGCCTGACCAAAAACAGAGGCAGAATTACCCTTTACTTCAGAATCTGTTTTATCATATACATAGGTACCGTTTGGAGTATAAGGTGCTGCAAACATGCCAGAATCCGCAGGCATATTACAGTCGGACTTACTGTTTGAATTAAGATAAAACACACCCGCAATCCACTGAAGGGAGCTTTTTTTATTATTCGAATTCAGTCTCAGCTCCTGTTCCCAGTTTACAGCATTTTCTTCATATAAGAGTGAAAACAGGTTGCTGCCGCCTGAGGTTAAATCCATAGCCTGGTCACACTCATACTCGTTTGCAGCTCTGCCTGTAACAGAAGTAATATCAAACCATGGAGTATAATATTTTATTCTAAGAGATTCAGTATCACCCTTATTGTTGTTTTTCTCTGTCATCCCCTTGTTAAGAGATTCCCAGAGATCATCATCTTTAATTGTAAATGTTCCAAAATCCTGTTCCCTGTTATTAAGATTTGCTGTAAAAAGAATATCAAGTTCCTTTACAGGGGTGTATCTGACCTGGTATCTGCCTGCCATTGTAATCACTTTGTGAGTATCTGCTCCAAGTTCATCAATGTAACTGTCTCGCGTTTTGTATGTTCCGGCAAAACCAACAAAGAGAGTGTCCTTTAGAACAGGGCCACTTAACGCTGCATTGTATTCCCTGAGATTATAGTTTCCATATGAGGCAGATGCCCTGGAAATCCAGAAATTATCAGGCTTCGTTGTTATAATGTTAACAACTCCACCTGCAGAATTTAGACCGTAGAGATTTCCCTGCGCTCCTCTTAAAACCTCGATTCGCTCAATTTCATAAAGACCTGAATCCGTAACATTGCCGGACTGAACCAGGGGAACATCATCTATATAGATTCCAACTGAATTTGCATACTGAACAGCATTGCTCTGCCCCCTTATACTGTAATAACTGAAACCAGACCCGAAATCAAATGATGAAAAATTCGGAACATAGTTATGAACCTCATTTGTAGATGTGATACCTGCGTCCTGTATCTGTTTAACATTAAGAGCTGAAACACTTGAAGGAACATCCTGTATGTTCTGCTTTCTCTTCTGAGCTGTTACCTGAATCAGATATGCTTCATCCTTTTTCTTTTGTTTTACCTTTGATTTTTCTTCTGTAATTTTATCACCATCAGCGCCTTCAACTATCAATTCGTCTGTCGCCTGTCTGGCATCCCGGGCCATAAGATCTGAAGTTGTGAACAGGCCAGCCATACAGCTAAACGCTAAAAACATATTGCACAATAATATATTTCTTATCAGTTTCATTGTATTTATCCTTTTGAATTTGCAAATTGAATGTCATGTTGAGCATTTCGAAACACTCAACATAAACTTTGCTCAAGCACAATATATTGTCTATAATCAACATTGCGCCAGCTTTACATATCGAAAATACCCAACTCTAGTTATTTATTTTCAATTCTCATATGAACTATTGATGCAACTTTAAGAAAATCAGGGAAGCACGCTCCCAACATCAGCTTTACTGGAAATTTTCTTTTAAGCCCCTTGTACATGGGGATGTCTTTCAGAACTTTTATTCTGCTGTCCCAGTTTTCAAGTTCAGCAGCTTTTTTTATTCCCCAGCTCTTGCCTGTTGTATCTACATTCATGCCCCCGGCTTCCAGGACCTTTTTATTACCAACCTTAATTCCAAGTGGTGAAAGAAAATCGAATACAAATTCACATACAGTAAAAGCTTTTCCCATTTCATTAAAAAAATTTTTTATCTGCTGTTCATCAAAATAATAAAAGACACCACCTGAAATACACATCAGGCCATCTTTTACTTCAATAGACCTGATCCATTCTTTATCCAAAAAGGAAGATGCAATTGTTTTGTGTCTTTCGGTTTCATTAAAAAACTTTTTCCTGAGTTCAATAACATCAGGCATATCGAGCTCATAGAACATGACTTTTCCATTGTCTATACGGTCAAACGTTGTATCCATTCCGCAACCGATATTGACAACAGTACCTTCAGGATGTTCCTTTAAAAAATCTGCAACTATTCTGTCTATCTTCAGGCTTCGGGCTATCCAGCCCATCTGGCTGAGTTCATTCATGTTTTGTGTTATTACAGAAAAATCATAATCAATTTTTTCCAGGATCTCTGCTGCCTTTTCATCTATCAATAATGGATTCGTTTTCTTTGATTCAACTGCCCTTCCCCACAATGGAAGCAGCAGGGTTTCCTGGACCTGGCCAAACTGAATTTTTACTTTTTTATTCATGTTTTTTTCCTTTGATATTGATATACCTTTCGTTTAACGCTTACCTTTCAGCCTCAATTTGAAGAGGCTGAAAGGTAAGGCCGGTTTGAAGATTAAAGCTCGAGTGTTGCCTGCACACCGAATGTACGTGGCTGACCGATTCCACCGATCCCTCCGCTTCTAGCCATCATGAAATTATAATATTCTTTATCTGTAATATTATTTATATATACACTCAGATCAACATTGCTTGTTTTATATCCTGCTCTTGTGTTAATAAGCATGTAGCTATCCTGTTTTAATGAATTGCCTTCATCAAAGTATATGTCGTCTTTCCAGTTTCCTTCTGCACGGACAAATATCCCCCATGGAGAAACATATTGTACTGCAAAACCGCTTTCACATGAAGGTGCAAGTGCCAGTTTATTGCCTTTGTAATCACTGTTATTGTGATCTGTGTATTCAGTAAAGAGGTAACCGAATGAAGCAATTATTTCCAGACCTGCAAAAGGTCTTAAGGTTGCTTCAAGTTCAAATCCAGCGAGTTGTGCTTCTGCTGCATTTTTATACGAAAAAAGATTATAACTTGTATCAAGCACCTGGATATCATCAACTGTCGTATAGAAGCCTGCAATATTGGCAACAACCCTGTTTTTAAACCAGTTGGTTTTAACACCGCATTCATAAGTCCATGAATATTCAGGATCAAATGCCGCTGCATCCAGATCAGCACAGGCCGAAGCATATCCTCCTGATTTATATCCTCTGGCAGCACTGACATATGTCATCACAGATTCGTGCAATCTGAAATCAACAGATACTCTTGGAGACAATACATGGTCAGTTTTAGAATCATCAATTTTTCCAGCACCAGCATCCAGATCTATTTCCTTTTTATCATAATCATACCTGAGACCACATGTAACCGTTAGTTTTTTAAAAAATGTATAGGATGCCTGTCCGAATAACGATGCGGCATTCCCTGATATGTCAGCGTCAATTACTTGATGGCCATAGACCCCGCTTGGAGTTCCCCCTCCTGCAAGCCCTGTGTCCATTGCATTGTCCATATCACTGGAAAAATTTTTATTGAGATAGAACATTCCAGCAAGCCACTGAAAAGGATCTTTTTTATTCACAGAATTAAGACGCAACTCCTGCATCCAGTTCACACTTTTATCATCATATAAAAAATAGGAATAATTCTTTCCCCCTGAAGTAAAATCCATGGAACAGTTGCTGTCATATTTTGCAACAGAACGGGCTGTTATTGAAGTAACCATAAAACCAGGCAACAGGTATTTGATACGAAGAGATTCCTTATCATTCGCTATTTCGGTTTTTTCAGTCATACCCGGGTTGGTCATTTGAAAAGGATCATCATCAATCAGAGTCCATTTATTACCACCCTGATCCCTGTTGTTAAGACTTGCTGTAAAGAGAATATCGAGATCCTTTACTGGAATCCATCTTGCCTGATATCTTCCTGCTGAAAGAATCTTCCTGTGTTTATCTGTTCCATCATTTTCAATATAGTTTTCCCGTGAAGTGTATGTACCGGCAAAACCCATATATAGACTGTCCTTGACAACAGGCCCGCTAACAGAACCAGTATAACTTCTCAGATTATAATTCCCGTATTTAGCAGAAGACCTGGCCATCCAGAAATTATCAGGTTTCTTTGTAATTACATTTATTACTCCACCAGCCGAATTGAAACCATACAGATTCCCCTGAGCACCTCTGAGTACCTCAATGCGCTCAATCTCATACAGGCCTGAATCTGTCATAAAAGAAGACTGAACAAGCGGCACATCATCAATATACATGCCAATTGAATTAGAATGCATAATGAAATTTGACTGTCCCCTTATGCTGTGGAAGCTGTAACCATTGTCCATACTGTAACTGGAAAAGTTTGGGACATATTCGTGGATTTCATTTGTAGATTTTATATCCGCATCCTGAATCTGCTTAACATTAAAAGCAGAAACACTTCCGGGCACGTCCTGAATGTTCTGCTTTCTCTTTTGTGCTGTTACCTGAATAAGATATGATTCATTCTTTTTCTTTTTTCTCACAGTCTTTTCACTGACCACCTCATTGCCGGATGCGTTTTCTATAACGAATTCACCTGACGCTTTTTCAGTTTCTTTTTCCTGAGCCACAAGTGATGTAAACAGAAAAAGGCTCAATACAATCCATGAAAAAAGAACCTGAAACCATAATAGTTTTT
This sequence comes from uncultured Leptospirales bacterium, assembly GCA_964512685.1. Taxonomy (GTDB): domain Bacteria; phylum Spirochaetota; class UBA4802; order UBA4802; family UBA5550; genus CAZEJW01. Next base: position 5,245 of record CAZEJW010000051.1, read on the forward strand.
TTTGATGCTTTTTCATTTAACTCTCCTGAATTTTGTTAGTCATTGCTAACACACTATTGAGTTTTCACAACCGGATAAGGGATTTTTTTTAACGGTAGAGGGATTAATTTAAAATGATGTAAACAGAGTGGAAATAAGGATTACAGCACATTGAACATTCAGACTCTCTACGGTCCCATGAAAAAAAGAATCTGAATATATACAGACGATGACAGCTATTTTTTAAAAACAATTCTTCTGCAGATTCGAAATTCCGGAACTGAACTCTTTGGGGCTCACGCCAAAATTCTTTTTAAAGAGATGCGCGAAATGGCTGGGATTGGAATAACCTGTCTCAAGGGCAACTTCAGTAACAGTCTTACCGGTATAAGAAAGCAGATAACGCGCATGATCAAGCCTGACCCTTCTGAGGTATTCATAAACAGTCATGCCATAGACTTCCCTGAATCCTTTTTTAAGCTTGAACTCGTTTATTCCTGCTTCTGAGGCAAGATCACTTACCGAAGGAGGATTAATCATTCTGCCAACAAGTATGTCACGAGCAACAGTTATTCTTTCAAAATCATTCTTTTTTAAAAAACTGCTTTTATTTACAGCAAAAGACTCTCTGTCAAGAGATGTAATATGAAGTGCTGTTATCTCCATTATTGCTGTTTCAATAAAAACATTCTTAACGAGCCCGGGATATGGAGAATTGATTATTTTATCTGTAAGAACTTTTGTCATTGGAGATGAACAAACTCTGAAGTTATATGCTTTTGAAGCCTGCCTGTTTATAATTTCTTCAAGGTTCAGAAGTTTCACCAGGTATGGATCTGATACAAGACCGGCAAGAAAGTCAGGTGAAGGATGAAGATATACCAGGCTATTATAATTACCTGATTTGAATTCACAATTATAATAATCAGAAGGATGGTAGCTGATAAGGCACTCGCCTGCAGCCAGTTCAGGAGCCTTGAGTGATGAATTACCTGTGTGGTAATTAATACATAATGAAACAGCTTCTGTTTTACACATAAATTCTATTCTGACATCTTCAGTGAACCGTGCATTGATAATAAAAGCTCTTGTACTACAGGAAAGTTCAGCACAGTGAATCATCCCCCTTCCGGCCTGTGGCGGAACACTATAGGCTGACAGCACTGAACTGTTTCCACTTTCATACTGCTTTTCCAACTCAATAAGAACTGGCTTATCATTATATTTTTTATAAACCAGAAATGGTGCTGAAACTTCCATGTTTAGTTACCTGAGAGAGATCAGTTAAATTTTGAAGCATAACAATAATCTAAAAAATCCGGAAATACCTTGGCACCCTTTCCATATAACTTTTAAAAGAATCACCATATGTCTCCAGGCAATATCTTTCTTCACCAAGAATAATCATATGAGTCGGGATATTATAGATAATCCATAAAATAAACATTGGCAGAGATGCTGCTGCAACACAGACTCCAAAAATCATAATTGCATGGAAGAGATACAGAGGATTACGGGAAATACTGTACATACCCTTTACAATGGCTTCATCTTCCGGTGTTGATGCATAATTATATAACGCAATGATGTTCAATATAAGCCCGATTACATATATTGCAGCGCCAGTATAAAACCATGCAGTGCCAAATTTAAAAGGAACCCAGATTGAAAAAATCATGACTCCATACATCATAAACATGCTTGAATAAGCTGCTCTTTTATCCGATGGAGTGTACCATGACATATTAGCAAGCCTTTTTCCTGTTTTGGGGCTCAGCATCACAAAAAGAACTCCTGATAGCCACGCGAATAAACTTCCAATCCAGGCATTATACAATCCGATCTGCAGATCCATAAAATATGACATATCCTTTTCCTTTATTAATATAAAATAATATCTTTAATCATTTATAATAAAGTTAAATTTAACTAATTTTGTCAAGATAATTATTCCGTAAATTAAACTGAATTTAAGGTTTAATTCAATGATTCGATTCAGGAATTATTGCCCAATAAGATGAGAAAAAAAGCAGGGAAAAATAAAAAGGAAGCTGCAGATATAATCAATCAAAACTCAAGACACATACCACTGCCTGCTTCATGAACAGGCGCAACAGAACTCAGCGCTATTTTACTCTGCAAATCCGTACAATGGCATGGATAAAGACTCTTCAGGCCAATACTGCTGAGATATTTTTTTACGCCCTCTATATGATCGGCAGAAGGATTTTGAAGATGTAATCCACCTGCTATTGACAACACTCGTTCTTCACCTGTAACTTCACGCGCATATTCAATTGTATTGCATATACCGGCATGAGTACATCCGCAAATAATAACAAGACCTTTATCAGAAAGATAAACAAGAGAAGAATCATCAGGAATATAATCATCAACCATTCCATCAGATGTTTTTCTCTGGCCAACAGGATTAGATTCAAAATCGTTAATTCTGGGGATTTCACCAGGGAAAAGAATCTTTTCATTCAGCCAGAATGGTTTTGATGTAGTATTGATTTTAAACAAACCGGAAAGAAAGTCTTCAGAAAGATTCATTCCGATAGGGATATCCCCATAAAATCTTTCATCAAAAACCGCTGGATGACATATAAACTCTGGTGTTGAACACTGCCTGTTTTCAAGCCTGGCTTCCATCATTTCCCTTGTAAGAGGTTCCAGGCCCCAGGTGTGATCAAGATGGCCATGAGAAATAACGGCATAATCAACATTGAGAAGATCAATATTCATCTTCCTGCTGTTTATAAGAAATGCGTCAGAATATCCTGTGTCAAAAAGAATTTTATCACTGCCGGTTTCAATATAAAATGAAAGCCCTGGCTCTCCAAGATAATATCTGTCAATGATAGTATTGTTATCCACAAGAACAGTCAGTTTCATAAAAATCTCCTGTATTGAATCAGCAATCAGTTTTTCTGCAGGACGGATAAAAATCTGCTGCGAATAGTTGAAACTACATACCTGCCGTACTGTTTTACCAGAGCAAGCACTCCTGCAAAAATGCCGGTAATGCCTATACCAACAGGGCAGCCAACGCTTCCGCAGATAGGACACACGCTGAAGAGAGTTAGAGATCCCGCAAAGATTACCCACCAGCCAAAAAGTTTTGCAATACTGTTTCTAAAAAAACCGCTTCCGGACAGGCCATCTTCAACAAGCTCTTTTAAATGAAGAATGTCATCCCCGGTTATTTCACTGGCAGGCTTTTCCAGAGTAAAAAGCGAAGATGCCTTTCCTTCTGATATTCTTATGTCAGTATATATTTCATGGTTTGAATTAACAGAGAGGTCTTCTTCACATAAAGCAGACCTCTCTGTGATATTCACAGGAATAAAAAAAGGAACAGAAAGAACCTCTCTTATCATTTTTTCAAGCTCAGTGGTTTTCATCATATTGAAACATCCCCAAGAAGCATAACAAGTCCTATAAAAAAGATACATGCTCCACTCAGGACTTCTGTTGAATACTGAAACAGGATTCTTTTATTTGTCTTTTCTGAAGGCAGTTTCATACTCACTTTTTTTATATATATAACACAAATCCCGGTAAGTGATATTGTAACAGCCATGCCAAGAGACATGAAAAGAACTGATATTATTCCAGCATAAAAAATATCCATATTCATTGAAAAGAGAAGAATCATTGCAGCACCGGGGCATGGCACAATCCCTGCGGAAAATATAACAGCAGCAAAACTTTTATCAGATTTTTTTGCTGCAGGAATTTCACTGGTTTTCTTTGACCGCAGCCTTTTAAACACCTCTAATGCAGATGTAATAAAAAGATACAGTCCAATGATTACAATAATACCGAAACTGACGAGTCGAACAACGTGATTGATACTCTCGAAGTTTGTCATTATCGATGACTTCAGGAAAAAGTATATAAATCCAATTATTGAAACAGCTGACAATGCATGAATAAAGGCAATTGATAATCCTCCTGCAATTCCCCGCAGTGGTCCTGAATCCTCAGAGATCAGGTAAGAGGCGATCAGGCTTTTTCCATGACCAGGGCCAAGAGCATGGATAATACCATAAATGAAAGAAATAAAGATAAAGAAGAATAATGTTCCAGTCTTTCCATCCTCCATATCTCTTATACAGGATGACAAACTGGAATTTATATCTTTTTGAAGTATATTTATCTCATGGAGGAAACTCTTAACAAAAGCAGGATAATCCATTGAATGAACAATTGTTGTATTATTGTTTTCACGCTGTACGGAATTATTAAAAAGCGGATTGGAAGCAAAAGACTGTCCTGCAATTACGAATATGAATACTGCTGTCAGAAACGATTTCTTTATACTGAATTTCATCATCAAATCACCTTAATTTCAATACTATTTCTTCAGGAACAACAGAGCCATCATAATAACTCTTTTTTTTGTTGTCTATAACTTCTATAATGTACCTGTTTTTATTGATTCCCTTTACTGACCATCCCCCATGTTTTTGAATAGAGGCTGAACAAAAATAGGTTCTGTCATAAACCGAGAAATGAACTTCCCCTCTGGTTCTGAGTTTTCTGTTAACAGGTATAAAAAATGAATAAACCAGTTTTCTTTTTTTAAGCATTGAAGCTGAAAAATACAACACCCTCCTCACAGGAAAGCTTTTTTTGTCTATGGAAAGTTCACAAAAATAATTATAATTTCTGAGATTTGAGAAAGCCTCTTTTTCAATTCTCTTCACCTCATGTTTATTCAGACTTTTATTTCGGTCCGGATCATAATCAAGGAGCATGGTACTGCTGAACATTTCATCAAAAATCCAGACAACCTGAACACCCTTTAGAGTATTATTCTCAAAGATAAAAGAAACTGAATAATCCAGAAAAAGATGAGGATGAGCATAGGTATTGATACCTGCCAACAGAAGAACAATTATTAAAATAAATTTTTTCATAAGTAAAGCAATCCATGTGAAACTTTTCTTCAGAAGCATAAATAAAAAATCAGGAGTTGTACCGGCTTACTCCTGATCTGTTTTCAATGCACATGTAAAACCAAAAGCAATTTCAGGCTTCACTTATAAAATTCGGCAGAAAGTTTATTTTTTTTCAGTGTTTATTTTTCTGCATAGCAGATCTGGAAAACTGCTCGCTCTGTTCTCACCCTGATATTTTTAAAACCTGCTGCACGTAACATCAATTCCATGTCTTTGTTGGAATATGTCTTCAGAGAATAAAGCCATCCAAATGAAATTTTACTAAGGAAGCCATCCCCCATAGTAACCATTGAGAATCTTCCACCGGGTTTCAGCACACGACATACTTCTGAAAGCATGGAATCTGGATTTTCCACAAAGAAAAACATGTTAGCGCTTGCACAGGCTGAGAAACTGTTTTTTCCCCAGGGGAGGCTTTCTGCATTCCCCTGGATAATTTCCAGCCTTTTCTCTTCTATATAATCACTGTTTTTATCAATTGAGACTTCAACCATTTCCTGGCTATGATCAATGGCTGCTCCATTTTTTGCCTGTTTCATAGCCATATTTAAAAGAACACCTCCACCACAACCTACTTCACAGTAAGCATCATCTCCTGTAAGGTTGAGGTCATTCATAATTATCCTGAAGGACCGGTAATGCGCTTTGGGATCCCTGTAGTTTTTCACAGCCCATTCGCCTTCCGGTTTTCGGGCAGTTCTGTTAACAAAGTTGGTTCTAACCTGTTTTAGGTTCATTTCATTCTCCCTGATACTGATTTTAAACACCTGCGGCTACTCTCTCATTTTTAACTGAGCCAAGTTTCCAGTTCCTGGCTTTCTGTCTTCTCTGCCAGAAATCTGCATATATTCCATTCATTTCCAGAAGAGAGTCATGAGTTCCCTGCTCTGCAAGCCTTCCACTTTCGAGAACGATTATATTGTCCGCGTTTCTGATCGTGGAAAGACGATGGGCAATAACGATCAGGGTTTTATCTTTTACAAGAACATTTATTGCCTCCTGTATTTTATTCTCATTCTCAGGATCAAGACTCGCAGTTGCCTCATCAAGAATCACTACAGGGGCATCCTTTAGAATAGCTCTTGCAATTGAAATCCTCTGTTTCTCTCCGCCTGATAGAGTACTGCCTCCCTCTCCAACAACGGTATCATAACCATCCGGCATCTCTGTAATAAATTCATGACAATTTGCCTTTTTTGCAGCCTCCACAATATCTTCCCTGGTTGCTCCGGGTCTGCCGAAACTTATATTGTTGAGCACTGTATCATTAAAAAGATATACATTCTGAAAAACAATACTCATATGAGAAAGAACTGAATCACATTTCATATCTCTTATATCAGTTCCTCCAATTGTTATCTTTCCGCTGTCAACATCCCAGAAACGAGCTATAAGATTTGTCACAGTTGTCTTACCGCTGCCTGATGGTCCAACAAGAGCTGTTATGGTTTTCTCCTTTATACTGAAACTCAGGTCACTGATAACTTTTCTGTTTTCATACGAAAAGGTTACATTATCAAATTCAATACTGTGGCCAATGACGGGAAGGTCAACATCCCTTTCATCAAGAAGCGGAATCCTTTTAAGATTTTCCACCCTGTCAAGACACGCGCCCATAAGCCTGATTATTCCGGTCAGAGCTCCGATCTCTTCAACAGGAAGATATATTCTGAAGGAAATCACTATAAACATCAGAAGCGGAGCGAGTTCAAGTCCTCCATTGAAATACAGGTATGGCCCAAAAAAGAGTATCAGAGCAGAACCAATCTGAAAGGATACATTGTATGCAACCAGCCATGGTACTGCCTTCATTTCAAAATCAAGTGCTGACTTTTCAAAATCCTTTACCGCGCCTTCAAATTTTCTAAAGCCTTTTCCTTTCAGATTAAAGGCCTTGATTACTGCTATACCCTGGATATATTCAAGAGCTGCTGAGATCAGTCCTTCCTGTGAATTCTGTCGGATTGTTGCATAGTTTCTGAACAGTTTCTGAATTTTAATATATGTGAATGTCGTTAGTGGATAAGCAACAAGAGCGATCAGAGCCATGGTTCGGTCAATGAAAAACAGGAAAACTGCAGTAATTACAGCACCGGAGAAAGCACTGATTATTTTTGAAATAAACTGCATCGAGTACATCTCTATCAGATTAAGGTCCGTAGTTACAACAGAAGCTATGTTTCCAATATTTGTATCAGAAAAATATCCCATTGGAAGACGTTTCAGCTGTTCCCCAATTTTTATCCGTTCATCAGCAATGATCACAAATCCTGCCGCGCTCTGAAGCCTGAAAACAGCAAGGTTGAAAAGATACTGAAGCAAAAGGCCTGCTATCATGATATAAAGATAAATCATCATTTTATCTAAAGAGAACTTACCACTGGCAATATCCAGGAGAACAAGAAGAATAATTACAACAGGCACATTGATAAAAATACTTTCAATAAAATTCATCAGAAAAGCCAGGTAGATTCTTTTCTTTTGAGGCCCTGCAAGAGCAATAATTCGTTTTACTGTATTAAACATTTGCTTCCTCCCCTGATCTTTCCAGATGCCAGTCCATTGAAGCGATATGCGAAAACCACATGCTTTTATACAAAGAAGAAGATTCAAGCAGCTCTTCATGAGTTCCCTGAGCTGATAAATCTCCTTTATCTATAACGATAATCTTATCTGAATGCATTATTGTAGAAAGCCTGTGCGCAATAATAATAAGGGTTTTATCTTTAGTCAGATTGTTTATTGATTCCTGAATTTTATCCTCATTTTCAGGATCACTGTAAGCAGTAGCTTCATCAAGAACAATCACTGGTGCATTTCTGAGGATTGCCCTGGCAATGGAAATTCGCTGTCTCTCACCACCGGAGAGTCTGGCTCCGCCATCCCCTGCAAGAGTATTATATCCATGTTCTGTCTGCATTATAAAATCATGGCACATGGCAAGTCTGGCAGCTTCAATTATTTCATCTTCTGTTGCATCTTTTCGGCCAACTCTGATATTTTCCATTATGGTATCATTAAAGAGAAAAACATCCTGAAAAACAAAGCTGACAACATTCATTAATTCTTCCTGTTTTATTTCCCTTATATCAACACCGCCAATCATAATCTTCCCGGAATTCACATCCCAGAACCTGGCAATGAGTTTAGCGATTGTTGACTTTCCTCCTCCCGAAGGTCCCACCAGCGCTGTAGTGGTATTCTTTTCAGCAGAAAAAGATATATTCTTCAAAACCTCATCCTCGTCATACGAAAATCCTACATTAGAGAATTCAATATTGCAGCCTTCAGGAACAAGGTTAAGGTCAGACCTGTATAGTTCCGGCTCTTCGATAATTTCATTTACACTTTCTTCAGCATTGACAATCATAGCAATGCTGTCAACAAATTCAGTAAGCTTTATCAGTGGAGCTGAAAAACCAAGAGAGATAAGCATAAAAAGAATGTATGAAGGCAGATCAAGTGTCCCCTGTGAATAAAACCATGCTCCTGCCGGAATTACTATAACTGTTCCAGAGGATATAAGAACAAAGTATGCAGACATATATGGCCAGCATGACCTGAACCATTCCAGAACATAATAAAGATAATCTCTGATTGCACTGCTGTATTTTTTGAAAGAGAGAGCGCTCTGGTTAAAAGTTCTTATTACAGCCATACCTCTGATATATTCAACTATTGTTGAATTTACATGCTCTGATGAAGAATTGAACTTTTCCATACGCGGACGATAATCTCTGAACATGAGCATAAAAGCAATATATGAAAGTGGAATAGAAACCAGCAAAGCGAGAGCCATTCTCCAGTCAAGAAAGAACATATATATTGTAATGAAAAAAGGAACAATCATACTCGATACTGTCTCTGGAATATTATGAGCAAGAAAAATTTCGAGTTTTTCAACATCATCAACCATTGTCTTCTTGAGTTTACCGGAAGCTCTGCCTGTAAGAAATCCAAGAGGCAGTTCTACAAATTTATCAGCAAGCTTCATTCTTACATTATACAGAATTCTGTAAGCCACCTTGTGAGAAAGTGATGTAGCCTTACCAAAAGCAACTGGCTTCAGCACAAGGCACAGACCTGCAGCAAGACACATCAGTCTCACTGATGATGGCTCTGCTTTTCCGGATAAGACATCTGTGACAACCTGGTACATTATAATCAGTGGGATTATCCCCAACGCAACACTCAATGTCGCAAGGAACACAGAAAAAAACATTTTAGGCCTGTAGTCACCCGCAAGCCTTAACAGGCGGGATATACTCTCTTTCATTTTGAACCTCCTTTAGAGATATTCAATTCATCAATTAGAGATTCCGCCCATTGTTCGACTGCTGCCCTGTCAAGAAAATCTCCTTCATTTACTTCATCCTGCAGTTTCGCCATTATTTTCATTACCAGTCTGCTGAAAAACTTCAGCCTTTTGAAATTGAGATTACCCTTGATAAAAGCGACATTTACAGGATCAAGATTAGTCGAAATCAGCATCGTATTATTGAGGTAATACTGCAGAGAATGGCTTTTTTCCATTGAACTCATTTCATTTTCATTCTTCTTTTGTTCATTGAATGCAGCATCCCTGTAACATTGAACAGGAAGATGAACATCAGAGCATTCAGTAAGCCTCATACATGTAAGAAATAAAGCATGAGGAATTTCACTAAACGCTTCAGAATTCTTTCTAATATAATTTTTAATCGGGGAGGATACTTTCCCATACAGGACAGGACTGCCGATTATTACAAAATCATATCCGGACAGACCAGATGCGTTGTTGACAGAGATACAATCAACATCAAGCTCCTTTCTCATAAAATATTTTTTAATTATCTCACCCGCTTTAGCTGTCGAACCAGCGGGTGAATCATAAACTATAAGTATTTTTTTCATTTTATCAGCGTCCATTGAATTTGGTTTTTTCAAAAAAATTAAACATCCTTTACCTTCTTTGCCGCCAGCAGAAGGGTATTGTAATAACTGCTTTCATTTGCAGCTCTGACCTTCAGCACATCAAAACCTGCCTCATTAAGTGTATTTTCAAGAAGTTCGCGTGACAGGCTGTGGGCAGGATAACCTCCGAGTTTTGCCATGAGTTCCATAATGACTGAAGGAAGGGAATATGTGCTTTCATTCTCAAGTGTTAAATGATTTGACACAAACAGCCCACCTGGATTGAGGGAACGGTTTACTTTTTTAAGAATACTATCAAGCCCACCGGTTTTGCCCCATTTATAGAGAACATGCGAACAGAAAACAAGATCGTAATTTTCACCAATTGGATCAGTATAAATATCTGCTGCGAGTGTTTCCATTCTGTCTTCATAGCCTTTGTCTCTTATCATTTTAGATGCTGTTTTAACAGTCGCCGGGAGATCACAAATAACGCCTTTTAATTTACTGTTTTTATCTATCAGAGACATTGTGTAATATCCATGATTGCCCGCAAGGTCACACATTTTTTTCATTGATTGAAATCCTGGCAGCCCGCAAATAAATTCACGGCAATCCTGAATCTGTCCGCCAAGAACAGCCTGCCCCATCATTATCATTGTATTCTCATCTGCCCATACTTCATCATTATGAACATTCTGTTCCTGAGGATCGTTTTTCAGTAATTCAGGAAGACTTTTGATAAGCTGTTGATACTGCCGTGAATTCATTATAAAATCCACCTGACATGCCGGAGAATCTGAAACCAGAAATTCTTCAGATTCAACTGTAAGTGAATATAACAAATTATTTTTGTTTAAAAGATTCATTGCCACCAGAACGTCTGCAAGTGATTCAGTTATTTCAGGCCGGGTATTCATTTCAGCAGCAAGTTCAGCAGCACTTAACTCTTTATCCTTAAGGATATCAAAGATACCCGTTTCTATAGCAGCAAAAACAACTTCTGCTGTATTGCTGCTGTACAAAATTTCGTTTATATATCTGAATTGTGATTTAAGTTTCGGAATAAATAATTTTTCTTTATCCTTTATCATTTTGATTCTCCTGCAAAATCATTTTATATTTGTATTGCTTCTTTTCCTGAAGACCTGTCTCCTGGCCAGAGAATTAATATATGAATCCTCTTCAAGAGCAAGTCCCTGTTCACTGCATAATTCCCTGTAAACATTTTTCCAGTTGTCCTTCCAGTCCCCAAAAAACAGAAACGGAAACCAGAGTATTGAATACAGGCCCAAACGCGGCTTGCTCCAGTCTACAAGAATAAAAATACCACCGTTTTTGAGAATCCTCCCAGTTTCACGAATAGCTCTCCGTCTCACTTCAGGCGGAGTTTCATGCAACGCCATACATGTCATAACAATGTCAAAACTTTCATTATCAAAATCAAGATCATCCATTGAGCATTGGTGAAACCTGAAAAGTCCAGGCAGATCTTCTATTTTCTGTCTGGCATATCCAAGCTGATCCTGAGATATATCTACTCCGTGAATCTCTGCTTTACCCTTTGTTTTTTCAAATGCAGCAATGCTCATGGAAGCGGTACCACAGCCGAGATCGAGAATTTTTATTTCCCCTGTTAAGTCTAAATCACCAAAGGCACTCCTGTAAAAATCCGCTTTCATCCCGTTAAGGGATGCAAGCCTGTCATAACCGGTTCCTCCAATAATCCCTTTGAATTCCCTTCCCTTATCCTGCATTGCCAGTCTCCCTGAGCCATTTATATGAAACAAAATTCAAGACTATGCCAAAAAGAAAAACAAAGAATAAAACTGCTATAACAGCAGGATCAATTTCTCCCATCCCCATATGCTCAACCAGATGTATTATATTGATGAGAGTAAGAAAAACTGACATTATGAAGTTAACTATTTTCATCCATTTTTTTGCGACAAGCATTACACCGGTAATTACTGTCATTGGGATCAAAAATAATACTGCTGTCATTGTTTTAAACTGCCCTATCATGGAAACATCAACACCCGGGAGAGCTTTAAGAGATCCGGCAAACAGAGGCATCAACGGGAAAATCATATCCAGGATCATTCCGAAAAGAAAAAACATCCATAGTATTGAAATTTTAGTTTGTGAGTTCATTTGTTTCTCCTTCTTTATTTTGTTTATTGTTTATATGCCATGCTGCCGGAGTTTATACTGAGTCTTAGTAAGTGCTGATGCTTCGGCTCCGCTCAGCATGACATTCCATTTAAAACAATTCTCAGTCTGCAACTACACTTTCAAGTTGTGCAGGCACTTCCCCAGTCTCATTGTTTTCACTGACAGCAAATGGTTTTGCCCACCTGATTAAAACCGGAGTAAGCAGGTAATCCGCTATCAGTGCTGAAATAAGTCCCAGTCCAACAAGTCCGCCGAGCACCTTGTACATATTAACATCTGAAGAAATATACATTCCAAAGGTCACTATCAGAATAAAGGATGTCATAAAAAGGGCCTTGCCCACTGTTCTGAATGTTCTGTGTACTGCCTCGTCATAACCAATACCTCTTTCAATTTCAAGCTTCATGTGGTTTACAAAATGAATACTGTCGTCAACCGCAATCCCCATAAGCATTGGAACAATTGTCATCGACATCATATCAAGAGGTAAATTACAGTAGCCCATTACACCTCCTATAACAAAAACAGGCATGAGGTTCGGGATAAGACCAATTAGTCCGGCTTTTACACTTCTGAAAACAATTATCATCAGAAGTCCTATCACGAGCAGTGCAATGATAAAGGTCTTCACCTGCCCTCTGGCAATATAATTGTTTACCACCGCTCCTTCTATGGATGTACCTACCATTCCGAATTTTGATCCCGGAAAAATATCCGCTACCAAATTCCCAATAACTCCAAGTTCTCTTTCGACCTCAGCAGCCTTGAATTCGTTTATACCAACCTGGAGTCTTAAAATCCTATAATCATAATCCATCCAGAACTCAGCATCCTTTCCTCCCGAGTTCTCATATAACAGAAGCAACTGGGATACCAGATCCTGACTTTCAGGTATTTTGTAATAGTTTTCACTGTTTCCATGCATTGTCCTGTTCATGTCCTTGATAACATCCAGGATAGACATTGAATTTTTGGTTAACGGGAGTTTTTTTATTTCACTCTCAAGTTTCTCAAATTTTTTGAGAGTTTCAGGTTCTTTTGCCTTTCCATTTTCATCTAGTTCTATCATAACATTATACGAATACATGGTTCCGATTTTTGTATGAGTTATCTCATACAACCTTTCAATATACGGAACCTTCATCCCAAAACTCTTGAATGGTTCAAAATCGGCCTCAACATTTCTGATTCCGAAAGCCAGGGCAGCGACTATGGCTACAGCAGCAATAACAATTGCTGCAGGCCTTTTCATAACGCTGTCTCCCAGCTTCTCAAATATTTTATCACTTTTAAAGTGAACATAGCCATCTTCATCCCGAATCTTTACAGCTTCTTTATCCTTTCCAAAGCTTAAAAAAACCGGGTTGAGTACCATTACAAAAAGGTACACAACTGCAACCATGGAAGCAGAAGCATTACCAATCCATCTTATTGCTGTTATGTCTGCAAAGTTGAACGCGAGCATGCATCCGATAGTTGTAAGAGCTGTAAAAAATAAAGGCCACCCTGTGTGTTCAATTGAGTAAAGGATAGCCTCCCTTCTGTCTCCGGTTTCAACAAAACGCCTTTTAAAAAAATTTAGAATATGTATTGAATATCCTATTGAAACCGCAAGAGCAAGATAGATCGGCACTGTCACCATCATTGCATCGATCTTTACTCCAAGAAAACCCATTGCTCCATATGATATGACAATCGCAGAAAAAGTCGTTATCAAAGGAACTATTACTCCTCTGAATGAACGAACGAAAACAACAAGAACAAGAAATGCCGCTATTACCGCCAGCATTATTATTCTGCCGGATTCTTTCATAAAATAGTTCATCTTGTCATATGCAATCGCTGTCATACCTGTTTCTTTAAGATCAAACCCGGAATATTTTTCCTGTTTTACTATACTATTGATTTTTTGACCTATTAGATAAAGCGCCTCAACACCCTTTTCTTTTGATTCTTTTTTGAATTCCTCAGGAATATCTTTGAGTCTTATCTGAATCCACGTTTCCTTTGAATCATCAGAGAAGAGCTTGTTCACAAGATTTTTCTTAGTAAAAGCCAGTCTTCTTATCTCTTCAAGTTTTCCCCTGTCAGAAGGGATTACATCCGGAACGAGATTTCCGACCCTTATTCCATCTGCTGTACCTTTAGAAAATTCAAAATCACTAAGGGATATTACATCGTCAACGAACGGAACATTGGCTTCGAGTTCATTTGTAAGTTCTCTTATCATTTTTAAAGTTTTATAAGAAAAGACATCATCAGCCTGAACGAGCACAGCTCCTCCATCGCTGTTGCCGAATATTCTTTCAAACTTGTGCTTTGCCCTCATCACAGGATCATCCTCAAAAAACCATGTATCCCATGATGAATTGAGTTCCACTTTTTGTATTCCTACAACTGCTGCACCGCTTAAAAGCACGAGAAGAAGAATGGCTATCCATCTGAAAGCCAGAATTTTTTCCCCTGCTTTTCTGAAGCGCATATTGATTCTCTCCAGATTGAATGACATATCAGCCTCCTTTATTTATTCTGTTTAATGTTTACTTAACTAAGTTATCTCAATAGAAAATTACTTGTTAAAACTAACTTAATATGTAAAAAAATATACCTTAAAAACTGTACTTCGCCCTTACCCAGACCTCTGTATTATCTTTATAACGCCCATACTCTCCATCTTCATCACCTGCAAAGATATCAAAACCTGCAAGAAAATGAAGAGAATCAGTGAGCGCATAATCAGCACTTGTTCTGTCAAAAACATCATTATCATTGAATCCATAGAAAGCCATTGTAGTCAGAACAAGACGTTCCCTGAGAAGTTTCTTTTCGATTCTGAGTGTAGACACCAGTGAATCTTTTTCAGCTTTCATGTCTTCATCATAATCAAACACATGATCTTCATGCAATTGAACAGATATTGTCCAGTTGCAGCCAGGGGTCCAGTCAACACCAAGAAGCGCCTTAAGATTATTCCTCTTCAATGGTTCATCCGTAAAACCTTCGGTTTCATAATAACGGCCTGTAAAAAACGCTGTCTCTCCCCTGATAACAAAATCACCAGCAGGGATTGAAAACTCCGCACCATAGAAACTCAGCCTGTGATACTTCATATCAGCACTGAGGGTATCACCACTGAGGCTCCCTGAATGCAGGGAAGGAGAATCATCCCATGTATAAAAATATGAGAAAGCCAGATCAACTCCCGGAAGATAAAAAGACATCTTACCTCCGGCTTCACTGTTTTTTATTCTCTTCTGCGGTTCACAGTCACTGTAGTTGTTAACCACCAGGCTTTTACCTTCATACTGATCCATTTTCCAGGGGCTGTCATTTCCGGGATATTCAGCAGACTGAAAAACCGGCAGCCAGATAAACTGAATACTCAGATATTCAAAAAGAAGTGAGGATTTAACAGCATCAACCGGCAGCCTCATTTCATCAAAATCCCTTGCAAGAAATTCAGTATAATCCTTTGGGCAGACAATATCCGTTATCTGAAATCCATCTGCCCTGCCCCAGATTATAAGCTGGCGGCCGGCTCTCACTTCCCACTTTTCAGTTGCATATTCAGCATATGCCTCACGAAGTTCAAAACCGGTCTCAGATTCAACCACACTGTTTTTTTCACCCTTGACTGAAACAAGCGCGAGAGCATTTCCTGTTGTAAACTGAGTGTCAACCCTTGCATGAGTGCTTGAGCTCATAAATGAATGTGGATTCTTTACCTGAAGAGCATGATACGAATCCACATTGCCCTTTATTGTTATTTCAGCAAAAGCAGCACACTGAAAAGCTGCCAGCATGCATATAAACAGACCGAACTTTTTCATAACCTACCTCAGTTTCCCTCTCTTAAGAGTTGAAACCCTGAAAAGACTGCCACTTATTCCGCTATCAAATACAACATCCGAAAGTTCAAAAACTGTCCTGTGGCTGTCCTGTACATTTTCAACTTCTGTTCTGAAAGCAACCCAGAAACCGGAATGCTTTTTAAGGCCGGTTTTTTTCATTGTCTTAAGCAGCCTGTTTTGCCTGTCATAGAAAACACTTTTTACTCTTACCAGTGCATCTTTCCTGACCCAGGAAACAACCTTTGAATACATATAATCCTTATCTACAGGCACTGATTCAATTACCCAGCATTCATGGCCATCAACTGTTCCTTCCCTGAGAAACTTATGCCTGTCTTCATCAACTGCCCTGTCACCCATATCGTCATATGTCAGGTCACTACCCATGAAGCTGTCATTTTTGGAACTGCCGCTGATTCGTTTAACCTTTCTTAATGCAGGCAGATAGAGCCATTTGTCATCATCCTTTCGGGGATTGTTATAGTCCCATGTAAGGAAACCGACTCCTTTCACATCAGCTGGTTGTCTAAAATAAAAAAGCGTTTTTGAATCCTTTCCATAGTCTTTCGAATAACTTACCATTTCACGAACCCTGGTTCTTCCCCTGCGGTTTATCAGGGTCATCTTCATTTGCATTTTTCTGTCTTTTCCATCCGGCCTTTCATCCACCAGTACGGCAATATCCCTGCCACTCTTTTGTGCAGAAAAACCTGCAGCACATGGTATTGAAATCAAAACCGCCATAAACGAAACTGCAATCTTTGTCTTTTTCATATTTCCTCCTTTTAAAAACGAACATTGTTCACTTATGTTCAAAAAAATATCAGTCTACCTTCCAGGGCAGAAAGCTGTACCAGTTCATAAGAGGCTTCCAACCCTCAAAAGCGAATTCCATAATTTCTTTCAGATACGAAAGCATCTGCTCATATAGAACATCATGCATGAGAATTTCCTCAATAACATTTACATAAAATGAGGCTATATTATGAATAAAGAAATCAGAAACAATAACCCCATTATCAGGATAAACACTCTTCACGGTTCTGACAAAATTTATCATATTCGCAGAAAATCTTTCAATAACCCTTTCCCTGAAATTTTCAAGCGCGGATCCATGAGCATGAAATGCAATAAGCCTGAGATTATACCTGTGAGTGTCAATAAACCCGGCAACAGACTCTACAAACTCCATGTGATACTCATAGCTCCACTTCTCGGGCTCTTCCAGGTAATCAGTATTCTCTGCCTCATCGAGTATTCTCTCAATCTCACGCACAGTTGGAGATACCAGTTCTGAAAAGACATCGTCTTTTCCGCTGAAATAGTTATATATATTCCCTATTGAAACACCACCCCTGGAGGCAATACCCCTTATGTTGGCCTTGAGAAATCCTCTTTCAGAGAACTCCACTCTTGCCTCACTGAGAATCTTCTGCCTGACTTCTTCTTTCTGAACCTGCATACTAACCTCTGTTTATTAATCCATAATTACCTTAAACATTATTAGGGTCAACTAATTTTTACAAAACTTGCCGATTCTTATTTAATAAAAAAAGAGGATGCTTCTGCATCCCCCTTTTTTTTATTACAGTGAAGTGCTCAGGAAAAGCTTAAAATCCCTTCCGCGTCCATAAATGTGTGAACCAAAAGGATAGTATTTGTGATCAAGAAGATTGAGCACTTTTATATTCAGTTTAATTTCCGAAAGGCCAAGAGTATCAAAAAGGCTTATCCCTGTCACAATATTTACAAGTCCGTATGCAGGAATATCCTCGTTATTCCAGGGGGATTCATCCAGCTGATCAGGAATTCTTGATTTTTCAAGAGAAGTATCATTCTCTACTTCAAAGAAATAATTGAAAAGATCACTCATATACTCATATCTTACAAATGCCCTTATACTCACAGGAGGAATCCCTGTAAGAGCATCTCCTGAAGAAAAGATATTCCATGAATCAGAAGTGCTGTCAAAAGAATCACCTCTTGCATATGCAGCCGACACTCCGGGTTTGAGACTCATGCCTTTAGATATAAAATCCCTGATCTTCCATGCAAGAGAAACCTCTCCGCCCATTATTCTCGCCTTTGCGCTGTTATCCTTTATATCCTGAGTTGAATCATCAGGATCAACCACTTTTATTATGAGATCTTCATAGATATTTGAGAACAGTGCAACATCCCACTCGAATCCTTTGTATTTTCCCCTGTATCCAATGTCAAAGTTCCATGAATACTCCGGTTCAAGATCAGGATTTGCAGCAAGCACTCCCGAACAGGTAGTTCTTTCACTAAACATGTCAGATGCATCCGGCATACGAAATGCCCTTCCTGCATTAAGGGTAAGGCTGCTGAACCCGGTAACACTGTAGACAAGACCGGCATTTCCGCTGACAGCATATCTCTTTTCCTTACGCTCTTTATCTCCTGAAGGATTATCTCCCTCAAATACCTCTGCTCTGTCAAAACGGGCGCCTGCAATAACGCTGAAATCCTTTCGAATGCTAAGCCTGTCCTGAACGAACATTCCCACAGATGATGTACCTGCTCCCTGTGAACCATCATCATAATCTTTAGTTGTATTATTGAGATAATCTATTGTCTTTTGAGGACTCCAGAGCTTTCTGACAAATCCATCACCGCCAAAAGAAAGGGAGTTGATTCCAAGATCAACTGAGGCAAGAATATTTCCCCCATAGACCTTATTCTCATATTCAACAACTGTATCAGAATATACATTTGAAAGCGAAGGATTCATCATCTTCTTATGGTAATCCCTTGTTTCAAAATCATAGAAAAAAGAACACTGCAGGTTTTCAAAGGCTCCTATTTTTCTGCCTTCATATTTTCCTGCAAAGTGATAGAGATTATCATCCTCATTTTCAACAAGCATCTGCTCCTTTTTATTGAACATATAGGGTTTGCCCCATGGTCCGACAAAGTGAAGCGATGTTGAAAACAGTACTTTATTTTTGTCATTG
>CAZEJW010000051.1:24100-25738 GCA_964512685.1 uncultured Leptospirales bacterium
AGGGGCAACGTGACCAAGCAAGTCGAAGCTCTTCAGCTCGTAGGGCAACGAATCTGCCCCCAGCAGACTTGGCCCGTTCATGAGCTGACTTAGAGAAAAGTCCTTGTCTTCATGAAAGCTGTTTAAAGACTCTTCATCACCCGCATAATGCATATTGTCTGATTTCCTGTAACGCCCTGACATCTGAATCGCAAAAATGCCATTGTTCCAGCCAAACTGACCTATTCCCATTCGCGAATTGCTGTTGGTTCCGTACGAACCTCCAAGCTTTGCGTTTATTCCTTCTTTCTCGAAAATATCTTTTTCAATGATATTTATAATTCCGCATGTTGCGCCTGACCCGTAAATAACTGACCCGGGGCCGCGAATAACCTCTGTTCTGTCAATGTCATAAACATTAACACTCTGGCCCATAAATCCACCGGGCATTGAACTGAAACATGGATTTCCGTTTTTAAGGATAAGCATTTTACTCCCTGTTGTTCCCCTGAGAATCATTGGAGAGTGATAGTCATATATCCTTGAAAAACCGGGAGTGCTCTCAAGCAGATCAGACAGGGTTGTGTACTGATTCTCTTCTATTTTTTTTGAATCAACCACAGATGAAGAAAGTGTTATATCTCTTTTGTTTCTCTTTATACGGTCAGCAGATACAATTATAACATTTTCTTCATCCGAAGCCTTGCCCTTCTCACTGTCAACATACTCAATATCCAGCCCGTCTGATGCAGGCTTCTTTTCATTATCATCAGCATAGAGCGCAGCGCTGACAAACATTAGTAAAACAACCAAAACCAGGTAACGTCTCTTCATCATAAAACTCCTTTCCCCTCCTTTCAACGGGAGGGGAATATTCTTCTAAAACTTTTATTTAACAAAAAAACTACTGTAGCTTTTCCCACACGATAGCGATTTTTCCACTTTCTTTGAGTGAGCTGTCAGGGCCAAAGTCTGTAATCATGAGTTTGAAATAAGCATCATCATCGCTTTTTATAATATAGATTGGATCGTTAGTATGATCAGTGTCCATCACTTTCGGAGTTTTCCAGTCATCACCAACAGCAAGATTTGTATCATACTCATTGTTCAACCCATTCTTAAGGTTCCAATTATAGTAAAACTTACCAAGAAATTCAGCAAGCGAGGAATCTGCATCAATATCAGCTTGAGTAACCTTATCAACAGAGGTCATGTCAAGAGACTCAACAGAATCCGCCTGAAGACTGCCAGCCACAACATCAGATAAAACTATACCATCATAATCGGTAGTTCCGTTATCTGAATATTTATAAGCAGAAACGGTTGTTCCCTGAAGCTTGATGAACGGAGCGCCAGACATAGCAGTTTTACCACTCTTATTCTTCAAAACTCCCTTGTAAGTTTTAACCCTGAGATCCCAGCCAAAATCCGCTTTATCATCAATATTGTAGGCTGTATCTGAATCGACATCAATCCCAACTCCACCCGGATTTTTTCCAGCACAGATAATAAATGGAGATTCAACCGGCCCAATTGTCAGATCATCAGAACTGTCATCATGACAGCCAGTAAAAAGCGACACTGCAATAATTGAAGCCATACTTAAATTTGTAAAGATTTTTAATAATGTTTTCATTTGTAAACTCCTTTCATATGTAA
>CAZEJW010000052.1:0-11050 GCA_964512685.1 uncultured Leptospirales bacterium
TGGTCATGAGCGGAATCTCGCCCATGTACACTTCCTGCTCCTTGACTTCCTTGATGGTTTCCTTCGGCGCTTCGCGGTCCATGATGACCAGGCGCACGCGCGCGCGCAGCGGCGAGGCGAAGGTCAGGCCGCGCTGCTGGCATTCCTTCACGTCGAAGGCGGGCTCGCCCAGCATGTACTGGACGTACTCGAGACGTGCATTGCCGCTGTGGCTCGAGATCGGGAAGATCGAGGTGAACGCGGCCTGCAGACCCTGGTTACGCCGCGCCTCGGGCGGGGTTTCCGCCTGCAGGAATTCAGCGAAGGACTCGATCTGGGTGGCGAGCAGGAAAGGCGCATCGAGCACGGCCGCGCGCTTGGCGAAGCTCTTGCGGATACGTTTCTTTTCGGTGTAGGAATACGCCATGGATGCTCCGGCTAGAGGGCTAACATCGGAAAGACAGGACACAACGTTCGGGCGGTTCCGGTGGGCTGTCGGACATCACAGTCCCCGCCGGACGGGCGGCAAACGCTCTGGCCTGCCATCGACGATCACGGGTCGTTCCGCAATCTCGATTACAAAGCACGAAAGGGCCGGCACTCCGAAGAGTGCCAGCCCCGCTGGGAAGTCGAATATTACTTGATTTCGACCTTCGCGCCAGCTTCTTCAAGCTGCTTCTTCAGCGCTTCGGCGTCGGCCTTGGAAGCGCCTTCCTTCACGGCCTTCGGAGCGCCGTCGACGACGTCCTTGGCTTCCTTCAGGCCCAGGCCGGTAGCGGCACGGACGACCTTGATGACCTCGACCTTCTTGGCGCCGGCTTCGAGCAGCACGACGTCGAATTCGGTCTTCTCTTCAACCGGGGCAGCGGCAGCGGCACCCGGGGCAGCCACGGCCAGCGAGGCAGCGGACACGCCGAACTTCTCTTCGAACGCCTTGACCAGGTCGTTCAGGTCCATCACGGTCATGTCTTTACAAAACTTTTTGCAATTATTTCATTCTACTGTGGAACTGTTTTTTTTGTGTATTCAGATCAGGTTGTCACACTTGTTTTTGGAGATAAGTATCTGAGATCAGGAGAAGCTCTTAAAATTCTTGCCCTTGGAATTCCGTTTTTGTTTAATCTGGGAGTTATTATGATTACTGCCATAGATAAACAGAAGGTCAACACTGTAATAACCGGTATTGCAGCAGCTCTGAATCTTGTTCTTGCAACAGTCTTGATTTATTTTTTCGATATTAAAGGGGCATCTGTTTCAATCGTTGTAACATATTCCCTGATTTTTATCCTGTCTCATCTCTACCTGAAATTCAAATGCAACTTCTCCATGAAAACAATGCTCCTCTGTTACATGGCTTTAGTTACAATTTCTGGTGTAATATATTTTCTTGAAAAATATTACATGAAAGACATCTTCTGGATTTATTCCTTCATGTTCACCAGTGTGGCATATTTTGTACTGGTTGCTGCATTGATGATAAGAAAAAACGATATCCGTTTAATTAAAGATATACTGGGAAAGAATAAATGAATTGTGCAGTGATACTCGCGGGCGGCAAGGGACTCAGGATGGGAGAAGACATCCCCAAGCAGTTTATGCAACTTGGTGGCAGGGCAATCATCTTCTGGTCAATCGAACTCTTTGCATCCCTTGAAGAGATCGACTGTATAATAATTACCTGCCCTGAAGACTATATCCCAAAACTCAAAGAAATGCTGAAAGAAAGACCCTGCGCCAGAGTAATTAAAATCATAGCAGGAGGTGAGACCAGACAACTTTCTTCGTATAACGCAATTCAGTGTCATGATTTTGCAGATTCAGATATTCTTCTTTTTCATGATGCAGCAAGACCCTTTGTTAATGAAAGAATTGTAAAACAATGCATAATAGAAGCCGACTCAATCGGCGCTGCAGGAGTATATGTCCCCAGTATAGATACAATTGCAGAGGTTGAAGAGGGGCTGGTCAGCAGGATTCCTCCGCGTAAAAATCTTTACAACACTCAGACTCCTCAATCGTTCAGATACGGTATAATAAAAGATTCTCATATGAAAGCCCTCACCGAAGGACGGAAAAATGCAACTGATGATGTATCCCTGGCCCTTGATGCGGGATACAGTGTAAAACTGGTTGTGGGAGATTATTCCAATATTAAAATTACATCCAGAGAAGATTACCAGAGAGCAGTCTGGAACCTGGATAAGTTCTCCGATTAAACTCTTTCTTTTTCTTGTAAACTTTCCCTTAATGGTGTATTATCACAAATAATATTTATGAGTGCCTGATTTCTTTTTTATTCAGGCTTTTCATGAGCCAGACCTGATCTTATCAAAGGGTTTATCGAAGAGAATCTGTATTTAAATAATTACTGTTTAAGCGGTTTTTTATGAAAAAGAGAATTCTGATTGTTGAAGATGACATGGTAACAACAAAGCTGATTCAGAAGTATATTCTTGATCTTGGCTATGTTCTGGCTGGAGCGTTTCCAAGCGGGGAAGAGGTAATTGAGAAAGCAGGAGATCTTTTCCCTGATATCTTACTGATGGATATAACTCTTAAAGGAAATATCGATGGTATTGAAACTGCCAGGATGTTAAAACAATCTCTGGGGATTCCATTTATTTTTATTACACATTCCTCAGATGATCCCACGATTCACAGAGCAAAGGAAGTGAATCCATATGGTTATATAATCAAGCCTGTTGATAAAAAAGAACTTATGGCAGCAATCGAAATGAGTCTCTACAGGCATGAAATGGAGGTACTCCTTCGGGATAAAGAGAACCGTTTTTCTACAATCCTGAATAGTATTGGTGATGCGGTGATAGTGATAGATCCTGATGATATAATTACTTATGTTAATCCTGTAGCCCTTGATTTACTCGAATATTCTGAAAGTGAAGTACTTGGAAAACATCTCCAGCGTATTGTTCAAATAGAAAATGTTGCAGTTCGAAAAATCGGGCAGAGAGAAACCTTTTCTTCTATTGACGATCCAAAACTCAATTACCTCATTACAAAAAACAACAGGCGAATCCCTATCGAGTACCAGATTTCACCCCAGATGGATGAGGCTAAGAATCTTATCGGTTCTGTGCTCGTTCTCAGGGATATTACTGACCGTATGATGAACGAAACCATCCTTAGAGAAAACTATAACCAGATGAAGAAGACGATGAGCGGTATTATCCAGGTGATCGCTCAGACTGTTGAAAAAAGAGATCCTTACACTGCCGGTCATCAGAGAAGAGTTGCTGATCTCTCACGCCAGATCGGCTATGAGATGAATCTTGCGCGTAATGTAATAGAAGGGATTCGCATGGCGGGACTCATTCATGACCTTGGCAAGATATCCGTTCCTGCTGAGATTCTCAGCAAACCAGGTAAAATGTCACAGATCGAATTGAATCTTATAAAAAGTCATTCTGAAACAGGATATGACATCCTTAAATCGATAGATTTTCCCTGGCCTGTAGCGGATATCGTTTATCAGCATCATGAAAGGCTCGATGGCTCGGGTTATCCAAGAGGCATCAAGGGGGATGATATTCTGCTCGAGGCTCGAATAATTGCCGTTGCAGACGTTGTTGAAGCTATGGCATCCCACAGGCCATACAGGGCAGCGCTTGGAATAGATGAGGCTTTAGCAGAAATAATAAAAAACAGCGGAAAAATTTATGACAGTGAAGTTGTTGATGCATGTGTAAATATTTTCAGGGTTAAAAAGTACAAAATGGAATATCTTGGAAGTAACCCGATTATCTTTTTCTGACTTGTATATTCCTTCTGAATAAAAACTGATTAAATATTTATCATATATATAGATGTATCATTGCCGTCATTATCTGTGGCCGAATCAAAGAATTTCCAGCCAAGGGATTTGTAGTATTTTTCAAGAAATTCATGTTTCCTGTAGTCAATGAACAGGTATAGCTTTTTGAATCCAGCCTCAGCTGCATGGTATTTCAGGGCTTCAATAAGCATCTTGCCGATTTGTTTTCCTCTGAATTCCGGAATAACATACAGGGCGTTCAGCCACGGGAAGCAGTCTTTTTTCGAAATGAGTTCCGAATATTTAAGGGTAACCATACCAACCGGAAGATCTCCATGTAAGGCCATGAGTGTGTAGGGGAGTGATTTCCTTGCAGCTCTTGTTTGATATGCCTTTACAAGAATTCTGAAATCAATGTCTCTGTTTCTATACCACTCCGTAAATGCCCAGTGCGCCAGGATGGGGGCGAACTCGGGATAATTATTCAGGCTCGTTATTTTCACAGGATGATTTATCATGGATAATCCTTGACCGGGGCAATTAAGCAAATCATAATAGCGTAATATAATTTGTCAAGGTATGATATGAAAAGATATATTCTTTTGCTAACCTTTTGTTTGCTGTGGCCCCCATCTGTTATGATAGCAACTGAGCCTGATTTTTCTGTGTCACAGAAAAGGGTGGTTGAATCATTTGCAAAAGGGAATTACGGGGATATGCTTTTGTCAATAAAGAGCATGCTGGTTAATCATTCGGATAAACCTGTTTCCCTCCTTTTTTATCCTGATTTATCGAGGCTTATGAATTACTGCGGAGACCCTCAGGCAGAGAAATTTTTTTCCTTTATGAGAAAAAAACTTTCTGAAAAGAAAAACACAGATGGAATTTTTCGTCTGCTTTTATCCCTTCAGGAAGAAAAATACTATTATACAAAAAATCCCCTTTCAGGACAAAAAATTACTGAGAAACTGTTCCCGGTAAGAAACTGGCTTGTATGCGGACCGTATCATAAATACGGGGCTGCTGATAAAAACCATACTTTTGTTCCTGAGACTGTTTCGTCTCTTGCTGACATCAATGGATATAAGGAGATTAATGTTAAATCGCTTCAGGGTAATGTTAGCCTCAGGGATTATATTTATCCTCAAAGTGGAGTGGCATATGCATCCGTATCTCTTGTGCTTGAAGGTATAAACAGAATAAGGGTATATAATGAAGGTGAATATTCATTATTCATAAATGGAAGGAAAATAATAAAGAATTCAGGAGATGAGAAAAAGAATCTCAGAATAATCAGGATTTCTGATTCAGGAGGAGTGACACTTCTGTTTAAATTTCACGAAAAGGATGCATGGAATTTCAGGGTCATTGTAACTGATGATGGAAATAATCCGTATTCTCCTGTGATCGCCAAGAACAGGACATTCGGGAATTTCGTTTCAGCAGAGGAGAGGATGGACCCTCCTTATTATTATCTGAAAAACAATCAGGCTGGCAATGATTTGCATCTGGGAACTCTCTATGATGAGCTGGATTCGCCCCTTGCCCTGAAGTATCTCAAAAGAGCCGCGCTGAAAGGTGATAATGTTTTTGCCGGGTTCATGCTTGCAAGGTTTATGATCAATCAAAGCGAGACTACCAACTCGGCCTTTTATCTTGAAGGATGGCAGAGAATGAATGAAATTTTTCGTGATCATCCTTTATTCATTCCGGCCAGATATGTAATGTTCAGCAGGCTCGCAGGAGAAAATGATGTTGAGGCAGTATTTTCTATCGCCGGTGACCTTGAAAAAAATGAGTGGAAACATGTGCCTCTGTGGATTGAGTATCTGAAGGTTCTCATAAGCCTCGGATATGAAAAAGAATTCCATGACGCCCTTTATCATTTTAAAAACCTGTTCCCTCATTCAATTTATCCAGAATTAATAGAAGCCTCCTGGAATAAGCAAAGAAGCCGGGAGAAATATGAAAAAACATGCCTTGGAATTTTGAAAAGGAATTACAGCGGCGAAACAATTTATATTCTGTCTGATGCCTATGCTCAACACGGTGAATTTCAGAAAGCACATGCGTTGCTGGAAAATTATAATTATAATAATATTTATTCTGACAGAATCGCTGAGCTTCTGATCAGAATGAATGAATATGGAAATGCAAAGAAAAAAATATTCAGGGAGTTGAGGGATAATGAGCGCCCGCTGTTATACTATCTTCTCGGGAAGATCGATTTGCTGCGAGGGAATGATCCTCTTATGTACTGGAAAAAAATGCTGTCAATAAAACCTGATTTTCCGCTGTTTCATGATTATGTGTCTTATCTTGAGAAAAAGGCACCTTTCAGCCTTTCTGAAAATCTTTTTGAGGGCAGCGTCAATCTTGAGTCTGAATTCGGAAAGGTTTGTGATTATCCTTCAAGAATTATTAAAAGGGATATTTTTTATGATATTAACAGTGATGGCTCAGGCAGAATTTTTGTTGATGATATGATCTATCTTAAGGATGACAGGGGTGTGGAAAAATGGGGAGAGTACAGAGTTCCCTTTTCGGGTAACATTCATCCTCTTTCTGCCAGGGTGTATTTCAATGATGGCTCTTTTCAGGATTCATACAGGATAGAAAGGGTGGATAATAATTTTTATATAAACATCTCCTCACTGAAAAAGAATTCTATACTTCACGTTAGTTATATTGTGGATAACCCGGTCAGGGCTGTTCATGGATCTTCATATATCTCTCAAAAACCGGTTTTTCTCCAGTCATATAACGAACCGATCGATCGTCTGAGGATAAAGGTCCGTGTCCCTGAAGAAATGAATCCTTTATTTTTTTATTCAGGCTCAGAGGATTCTTTTGTCAGCACAAAAGCGGGAATGAAGTTATATTCGTTTGAGAAGAAAAATATTCCTGCTGTTCAATTCGAAGAACATTCGGGCAGTAGTCTTAAAAATCTGTATTATTTTTCCTTCAGCACAATGAAGAGTGCTGAGGATTTTTCCGTATGGTATACCGGTCTTTTGGATGGGCTGGACAGGGTTAATGATATCAATCCGGAAAAATTCAATGTTCCGGCAAAACGCGGAAAAATTGTCAGCGTATATAACTATGTTTCAAGGGATATTTTTTTGCAGGGTAATATGCTGTATTATCCCGACAAACCGGATGATGTTATATACACCAAAACAGGCTCTGTTGAAGATAAGGTTATTCTTGCGAAGGCAATTCTGGCAAAAATGGGAATAGTTTCATATATAGCATTTTCAAGAGAAAAATATCTTCCCTGGAATCATAAATTTGTTTGCCCTGACAATTTTAATGGCATATTTCTCTTCATCCCCCTCTCTGAAAAAGAATCAATCTGGCTTGATTTTTCAGATCAGCATTATTCGGCTGGAACAGTTTCTCCGGGATTTCAGGATGAAAATGCTCTTGTTCTGCTCAGAAAAGGTCATGTTTACAGGAAGATTCATTCATCTGTTAAGAATATGCAGAAAGCCGGCTACAGAATTGAAATTGATGAAAATGGAAACGCGGAGGCTGATCTTCAGGCTGACTTCAGTGGAGTTTATGGAAATGTAAGAAAATATTTTCATAAAAAGGAAAACCATGAAGAGTCTGTACATTCTCTCTTCAGTTCGGTGTTGCCTTCTCTTAATGTAAAAAAATATGAACTCGGCAATCTGAAGGATTATTCAAAGGATTTTACTATCAGGGCTAAAGCTTCCGGCTTTGGTGTTGCATTGATGACAGGGGATTCTCTTGTGCTTCAGCCCGTTCTGAATAAAAGCAGTGTTTATAATTATATCAGTTATGATAAAAGAAGTCAGGATCTCTATATTTCATTCCCGGTAAATGAAAAAGAGGAATATAATTATATTCTGCCTGAATCATACACAGAGCAAAAAATTGATAAAAATTATAAAATCGATACTGACTTCGGAAGCATTCGGTTTTATCTGCAAAAAAAAGATAAATCCCCTGATTTGAAGGTGATAAAATCTGTTATGTTAAAACAGGGATATATATCACCTTCAGAATATGGGAAATTTTTAAAATTCTGTATGGATTTAAAGAGGATTGAATTTCAGAATCTTGTTATTGAGAAAAACGGTAAGGTTAACTAAAGCATTATGCGCTTTTTTTTGCGTTTTTTTCTTTTTTCTTTCTCTTGAGTCTTCTTTTCGCTCTTTTTCTTTTTTCTCTTGGACTATACTGCTTACCCACGGACTGCCTCCATATAAATTTTTTTCTTGTTTAAACTGAGGGTTGATATATGTCAATAAATATTAACAGATTTTCATTAAAGAAAGAGTAAGTTCCTTCAAATCATGGGCTAATTTAAGGGTAGTATCACATGATTTATTCAACAGTTACAGCATCTTTTTGTATTTTTGAAAATTATTTGCATAAAACCATGCTGGTTTTAATATATATTGACATATGAATTATTCTTTGTATTTACTCAGCTATTGCTGTATTAATAGTGGATGTATTCAAAAAACGCAACAGGCAATGTGTTCATGAAAAAGATCGTATTCATTTTAACTTTTCTTATCTTTACCGCTCCGCTTTTTGCAGGCGAATTCGATGAACTGGACAAGCCACCGGAAGGTGCTCATGCAGGCCAGATGTTTCTGCGTTTCTGTGTTTCTCTTGGAGCACCTGTTGGGGATGTAATTACAGCAGAAGAAGATTTTGTTAAAAACAGCACATATACCTTTGATGAGACCGATATTACCAAAGAATTGCTGATTTCTCACATGTATATTTCTTATGGCACAAGTTTTGAATACATGTTCATTGATCACCTTGGCGCTCAGTTCAGATTTAAGAGAAATTATATTATGCAGAGAACCTCTTTCGGGGCAGAGTATCAGAACTGGAGCAATCCAATGTACACTGATTTCTCACTGTATCTTGGACCGACATTTCATCTCACCACAAGAAAGATGTGGGATGTGACTCTTGGCCTTTATGCAGGATATTCCTTTGGTACTTTTGAACCCACGCCTGTAGCAGGTGAGATTCTCAGTGAGTATGATTATGTTTCACATACTGTTGATGATTATAAAAGTGGAGGGAAGCAGTCGGTAAACGGATTTTCAGCAGCAGCTGAATTAAGCGTATCTTTTTATTTTTCGGGCGGATTGTTTATATCAATAGGCTTTGACTGGACAATGAATATGCTTGATTTCGGAGAAAAGTTCAATCTTCAGAATCCCCAGACTGAGGTGTATTATTTTCAGGATTCCACTTCTTCAATGGTTCATTCCATGGGTCTGATGGTTTCAGCGGGCTATGCCTTCATGAACTGACTTTTCACCTTCTTTCAGAATCCTGAGAATATTAAGAGTGGTCCATTTATCAATGTTTTCCGTATTTTTGCCCGCTTTAAAGAGCATCCCCGGGCTGAAATTCAAATATCTCCATCTGCCATTATCTTTCTGAAGACTCATGAGATGATTAAAAGCATGTGCGGTTCTGCTGTCATTAAAGAATCCGGCTCTTGAAATAAACAGCAGGCCCATGGTGATGTCATACTGGCGTAAAACAGGGTAACCGGGTTTTTTGTAATTTTCTTCCTCAAGGAAAAGGTTGTTGTTAAGAAAAAAATCAGCTGCATTTTTTACTGCTGTAAAATGTCTTTCATCCTTTTGCTTAACCAGAGTTAGGGCAAGAGCGCATGAGATCGAGGCAACAGGGCAGCTTCTGGTTTTCGGGTTATTTTCTCTTCTGAGCCCGTTTCCCGGTTTTTTTAACAGCATGAGCTTCATTGTATCACAAAAATTTGCGAGCGGGCAGTGAAGCCATCCCCCGTCATGACGCTGATGTTTAAGAATCCATTCAACCCCGTTGCTGATATTTTTATTGTTAATGCCGGCAGTTAGCATATATCTTACCATCTCGCCTGTGCGGCAGCCAGTGGCAATGCGGGGATTCCAGTCAAAGGAAAATCCCCCTGAAGGAGTCTGAAGGTTGTCACAGATAAATTGAGCAGATTTTGAAACAGAAGGAGACCTCGTGTCGAGTCCCCTGGTCACAGTTTCTGCAAAAAACCATACTGTTCCGCTGTGGAATGTATCATGTCTTCTTTTATTTCCGGGAATATCCCCCTGCCCGATGTCTAAAATTTTTTTTATTGAGTCAGCTTGTTCCAGTCTGGCATAATCCGGCTCTATATCAAGAATATCCCTTTGTGTAAGATAGCATACACAGTAATCATTCTCCTCTGAAAGCCAGTTTGTTGGATTGCTGTTGAGGTATCTGTTCAAGTTTATCCCTTGTCTTAATTCGTGATAACTCAATATGGGGGTGTTAGGTACATGTGTCAATCAAAACATGATAAGGACGGGCGGCGTAAAAAGTATAATTTTATGTAATAAAGTTAAGGAATAAGCACAGGAAAAAAATACTGTTCTTGAGATTATTTTATTTATGGATTATACTGAAAAAAGTATTTGCTCATACTTTGGAATATTATATTTTAAACATTCCTGTTCGCTTTCGAATAGCGAAATGGTGCAGGCAGAATAAAAATAATTAAGAAATTTATACTTGTTTACCGTTAAATAATAATAGATTGCTTTAATTTTTATTTTAAGGTGAAAGGCTATGCGGGACTATATTCCGGAAGATAATCTTGTTATTCTTTTTTTTCTGTTTATTCTGACCGGAGGGCTGTATTATTTCTGGTGGATCAGCAGGGTGAGTAAAATTTTTGGTGATGACCCTGTAATAAATGTGGCCCTTTCTGTTTTTACGGCAGGTCTATGGGGAATCTATCTGCTGTTGAAATATCTTCAGAAATCAGAGATTATCAATGGAAGAGATGTAAAGTGGTATATGATTTTGTTTTTGCCGATTTCACCAATTATTATTCAGCATAATATTAATGAAAGATATTTCCCGGGTAGATAGGGTTTCAGGAGACAGAGATGATTGTCAGGTGCAAAAATTGTGATTCAGCCTTCGCTGTAGACGATGACAAGGTAAAGGATAAGAGATTTGCCTTTTCGTGCCCAAAATGCCAGACAGAGAATATCATTGATAATACTGAAGCCCATGAAGAAAAAGATGCTTCAGCCGCATTTGAAGAAGCGACCTCTAAACCCCTTGTATCTGATGAGGCTGCAGATTTTGATATTCATGGAGAAATTTCAGAAGAGCCTCTTATAAAGGATGAAGAAACCGCGTCAATAGAACTCCCCGAAGAGATGGATCTTGACCTTGAAGCCGGTTTCGAACCTGAAGCAGAATCCTCAGAAGAGATTCCCGAAGCAGTGGAAGACCTGGGCCTGGACC
>CAZEJW010000052.1:11150-25594 GCA_964512685.1 uncultured Leptospirales bacterium
TACAGGCCTGGAAGAGGAATCCATTATGGAAGAGCCTCTTATAAAGGATGAAGAAGCCGCGTCAATAGAACTCCCCGAAGAAATGGATATTGACCTTGAGGCTGATTTTGAAACAGAAGCAGAATCCTCAGAAGAGATTCCCGAAGCAGTGGAAGACCTGGGCCTGGACCTGGAATCCGACCTTGATCTCGAACTTGGAGAAGAACTCACAGCAGAGACCGATATATCCGAAGACGAGCTGTCTCTTGATCTTACAGGCCTGGAAGAGGAATCCATTATGGAAGAGCCTCTTATAAAGGATGAAGAAACCGCGTCAATAGAACTCCCCGAAGAAATGGATCTTGACCTTGAAGCCGGTTTTGAAACAGAAGCAGAATCCGCAGAAGACCTCTCTTTCGAACCAATTGAAGAGGAAATTTTTTCTGAAAATATTTACCCCGATGAAAAAGAAGAAGAGGCCAGCATAACGATCGATCTGGACTCTCTTGATATAGATCTTGAAGAAACCCCGGGAATCGAAGAGAGTATGCCTGACGAAGAAGACATAACAATCGATCTCGATTCTCTTGATATTGAACTCGATGAGGATGAGGTCGCACCTGCCGTAATTGAGACTGAAGCGGTCGATTTTGCTGAAAATAAAAATGCAGAAGAAGATATAACAATCGATCTTGACTCTCTGGATATTGAACTTGAAGAAGAGGAGCCTGCGCCTGTGCTGGCTGCACGCGCGGATATACAGGATGCCCTGCCGGCAGAAGATGATATAACCCTGGATATTGATTCTCTGGACATCGACCTGGTTGAAACAGATGAACTGATTTCAGGAGAACTTCCTGATGAGGATGAAAAACTCACAATAGAAGACGCAGGGCTTACCTTTGAGGAACTCAATTCAGAATATGAGAAAGCATCCTCTTTTGATGAAGATGGCTTCGGAGAAGATGAGGATATTAGACTTACCCTTGATGAAGTGGCGCCTGAGTTGAACGTGGAGACTCTTGGCAGCGTTAGGGAAAAATCCGATGAAACTGATTTCGATGAAGAGGAAATTCATATTACTCTTGATGAACTGGCTCCGGAATTAGACATAAATGACATAGAAGGAGATCTAACACCTGTTGAAGAGGCAGTGTCTGCTGATCTGGATTTCGATGATATCCCGGAAATCGACCTCGGGGATTTCGCTGAAGAAAGTACTGACGCTCTTAGTGAAGAATCAAGAAAAACCCGTATCCTTGCAGCAGTTGAACCTGAACACGATATCTTTGATATAGAGGATGAAGAAGCATCCGGATATGCGGGAGAGGGTGATGAAATCCCCGATCTGGTTCCGGGTGGAGACCTCTCGTTTTCAATTGATTATTCTCTCAAATATTCAAGACCTAAAGCTTTTTTAAGGCTGACAGGATTATTCTTCGTGGGACTCCTGCCCCATTTTCTGGTTCTCATGATTTATTCATTGCTTTCTCTTCTCGTTGGAATGATCAATCATTTTGCAGTAATGGTCACAGGAAAACCAGAAGAGGATTTTTCAGAGCTAGAAGAGAATACTGTCAGATATTTCCTTTCTTATTCAGCATCAGTAATTGGTATCGTTGATGAAATGCCGGTGTTTGCCGGGAGGAGTGATATCGATCATTCTCTTCAGATGAATGTCACCTATGCCATGCAGTATTCCAGGCTTTTGGCCTTTATGAGATTCACAATAGTGGGAATCTTTATTCTTACATTCCCGCATCTCCTGATTCTTTCTCTTATCAGTCTTGTTGTACCTTTGATTTATTTTGCCGGGATTATTTCAGTGCTGATCACCGGAAGGTGGCCGAATTTTCTCTTTGATTTCCTTACGCGTTATTTCAGGTACAATGCAAGAATTCTCGCTTTTATGACAGGACTCGTTGATGTTTATCCCCCGTTTGATTTTAAATAGGAGGGTGTTATATTTCAGCCAGGTATTTAATTGCTGATTCTTCATCAGTGAATATTTCAAGGCGGCTTTTTGCGCCTGCATCGAGTGCAGTGAATATAGTCTTTTTCAGTCCATCGAGGCCTACAATTGCTCCGGCTTTTATATAGGGCTTTATTTTGTGATTATATTCTTTAAAGTGAAGGATCAGGGCCGGAGTAATATCAAAGTCGCCAAAAACAGTCAGGGTAAGCAGAGACAATTCTTTACTCTGCAATATAATACTCATTGCCTCGTTTAGTAATCTTATTATTATATCTTCCCTGATCCCTCCGGGATATGATATTCTGAGAATTTCCTTGCCCTGAAACTCTATAAACTGCGGTTGTAGTACTTTATTCATGTGGTTATGCCTTATGTGTTTGATTCGGTTTTGTTGAGACAATCATTGATATATTGATGTATTCAATAATAAGTGAAATTTTTTTTATTAATTCCGGTATTTATTTCAAAATTTTGTACCTGAGAAAGTATTTTCAGGAATAAAGACAAATTTGAGTTATTTTAAATGGTTCAGATAAAGATTTTCATGCAGGAGAAACAGCAGATTGCCCTGAACAGGGTTCTATTCGTCTATGATAAGGTTGTCGAGTTCATCAGTATCGTCCGGTTTTATTGGGAAATGTTCTCTGAGGATTTCTCCAACTCTTGATACTGCACCGGCAATTGCATGACCCTGATTCTTTTCGTGTATACCGTCTGTTATGTAATTTACAATGTGTTTCCATTCACTATAATCGACTTTTTCATTAATGCCCCTGTCTGCAAGTACCCACACTTTTTTTTCAAAAACTGAAATAAATAATAAAACTCCGGTTTCATCCCTGGTCTTATATAAACCGTTTTTATAGAATGCGGTTATTGCTGCCTCTTCAACCTCTTCATTGATTTCATTTCTAGAAATAAAGAATTTCTTTAATGGAAGAACTCTTTTGGTGACTTCGCGCATCAAAATAAAGGAGATCATGAAAATGGATAAAAAGAACCAGAGGTTTTGATCTCCTG
Source organism: uncultured Leptospirales bacterium (assembly GCA_964512685.1). Classification (GTDB taxonomy): domain Bacteria; phylum Spirochaetota; class UBA4802; order UBA4802; family UBA5550; genus CAZEJW01. Next base: position 14,125 of record CAZEJW010000052.1, read on the forward strand.
TTATAAATACAACAGCAAGAGAGATGATCATACCCAGAGTGAATCCTCCGGCAATGTTGGATACAGGGTAATGATAGCTGGAGGAGACAATCATTGGTACAATTTCACCGGATGTTATTTTTTCCACATCCTCTACGGCTTTTCTGATTTTTATTTTATCTTTATCGTTTAAAAAAGATGCAGCAAGGTTTTTCATTGTTTTCCTCTGTTGAATTAAATCTTTACCAGTCTCCTGATGCTCCGCCTCCGCCGAAACCACCACCGCCACCGCTGAATCCGCCTGAAGAAAAACCTCCTCCGCCTCCCCCGAAAAACCCACCGGGTCCGATGAAGAAAAAAATACCCGGAAGAGCCAGTCCGGCAATAAAGCCGATTGGGATCAGCAGTAACAACAAAAAGCTCAGGGGAAAAAGGAAAAGTCCAACAATCGGGAAAAGGACTGCGCCTGTTAATCCTCCCAGAAGTCTGCTGCCGGAGCCGATCATGCTGATAATAAAAATCAGAAAAAGGAGGGGCATCATGTACCCGCTTTTTTTATCATGTTTTATGGGGGCAGATTTTGCGGTTCCCCTGTATTCGCCCCTGACCGTTTCGATCATGGCCCTTACTCCTGAAGTTATTCCCTGATTATAATCCCCTTTCTTAAAGTTTGGGATAATAATATTGTCTATGATCCTTCCTGCTGCAAGGTCTGTCAGATTGCCTTCGAGGCCGTAGCCTGTTTCAATTCTGACTTTTTTTTCATCTCTGGCAATTATTAAAAGCGCTCCATTGTCTTTCCCCTTCCGGCCGATCTTCCACTTCTCAGCCACTCTTATGGAAAATTCTTCAAGAATATCACCCTCGAGAGAAGGAATTGTTAATACTGCGATCTGGGTAGAGTCAGTGTTTTCGAGTTCGTTAAGCTCAAGAGTGAGCATCCTTTCCGCCGGGGGAGATATTATCCCTGCATAGTCATTCACTCTTCCCCGCAGTGACGGTATTTCTCTGGCCAGAGCGATGTCTGTTAAAATGCTGACTGCACAGAGAAAGCTGATCAGAGAAAAGATGAATTTCCCGGGTTTTTTCATAATTTAGTGGTCCTCTCAGAATTTTACTTCAGGGACTTTTTTTGCCTGTTCATCCGCTTTGAAATATTCTTTTCTTTCGAGGTTCAGCATTATGTTGTTTGTTATGCTGTTTGGAAATTTCCTTATTGCATAGTTGAAATCTTTTACTGCCCTGTTATATCTTTGTCTTGCGACATTGATGCGGTTTTCTGTTCCCTCCAACTGGTGCATAAGGTCGCTGAAGTGTTTGTCTGCCTTGAGTGCAGGATATTTTTCAATTACTACCATCAGTCTCGAAAGTGCAGATGATACACTCGACTGTGCTTTCCGGAAGTTTTCTACTGCTTTGGGATCGCTTAGATCCTTAGCATCGAGTTTTACGCTGGTTGCTTCTGCTCTTGCCTTTATTACTCCGGTAAGTGTTGTTTTTTCATGGGCAGCAAAACCTTTAACAGTATTGACAAGATTGGGAATAAGGTCTGCTCTTCTCTGCAGGCTGGATTCAAGATCTCCCCATGATTTGAAAACATCTTCCTCGAGTCTTTGCATCGTGTTATATCCGCATCCGCTCAGGGCCATTGTCATTATCATAAGCGCCGGTATGGCTGAATGAAAAAGTTTTTTCATTGTGTTCTCCCTCTGTTGTAATTGTTGATATGAAAAAAACTTGTTTCTGAAAAAATATCATTATTTTAATCAGAGTCAAGCAAATTAGATACAATAATCACCAATGTGTTACGCGGCACGGAGAAATAATTACATTTGTTTGTACCCGTCAGTTATCCATGAACCTGCTCTCGAGGTCACTGGCAAGCTTTTTCAGCCCATCACCGCTTATCTTTAGATTGTCTATGCTCCCGGCTATGCTCTGGATGGCTCCGCTTGTATTCTCAATTGTAATAACAACACTTTCGATCGCAGTTTCCTGTTCCTTCATGGCCGAGGTTATCTGATCTGTTTTTTTCATGACTATTTCGGTTCTTTCATTCATATCATCTTTCATTGTTTTCTGTTCGTTTATTGTCTTTATCACAACGCCGGCCATCTCCTGCATCGAATTTATTTCTGCTACAAGTGAGTGAATAAACGCAATAATTTCTGTTATAACCAGATTCCCGGATTCAACATCAGCTTTGTTTTTTTCGATCAGCCTTGATATACGTTCTGCTTCTTTTGCCGAATTATCAGCGAGTTTGCCTATTTCCGACGCAACCACAGCGAATCCCCTTCCATGGTCTCCGGCACGTGCAGCCTCGATTGCTGCGTTAAGAGAAAGTAGGTTTATTCTGTCGAAGAAATCCGTCATTATGTTCACTACTGCCTGAATTTCTCCGGAGTTGGCTGAAATCATTTTATTTATGTTGTCGAGTCTTTCTGTAGACTTCTGGCCCTCTGAAGTTTTTTCCATCAGAGCATAAAATATTTTTGATATGTCTTTGCCGTTTTGTTCGAGCATTCCGATAAGAGAAGAAAGTTTTTCTATGGATTCCACAAGCTCGTTAACCGATTCTCCCTGCTCCCTTGTTGAAATCCCTACATTCGAGGTCCCCGCAGATATTTCTTCCATTGTTGCCGAAAGTTCTTCGACTGATGCAGACTGACTCTGTGCGTTGTCTGACAGGCTGATAATTTCGACGGAGGTATCATGTATGGAATTGCCCAGAAGTTCAGTTGCTCCCCTGATCGTATCCATGAGATTTCGTATGTTGTTGTAATGACCCAGATTTTTTTTCGATTCAGCATCGGATTTTTCTATGGCTTTGCCCAGAAAACGTGAAGCAGCAAGACATATCAGGTATACAGTTGGGAGTGTTATACATGTGTCAGTGAATGACATTTTTACAGTTTCAGCAATGAGCCCGTCTACAACGCCAGACATTGAGAAATAATAACAGGCGTGGGTGATAAGTATGGCAAGCAGTACAAGCAGGGAAAGGCTGAAACTACAAAACAGTGTTGTGAAAGCAACCGTCTGGAAGAAGAAAAGGCCAAGGGTTACACCGGAAAGATGCGGAGGTCTGTTTACAAAACCGAATATTTCAATTATAAGGCTCGAGACCGCAAGGAAGTTGGCTGCCCACATGGCCCGGCCAGACATGGTCATGTATACTGTTGCTGCAAGAACAGCAAGAAGTACGGATGAGGCTGTAACCGCTCTTAAAAATACTTCACTTGAAAAAAAGAAAGAACTCATAAGAAAAATTATCATGATTACACCAAGAGAAATGGATAAGATTGATACAAACTGTGCTTTTTTAAAGAGAACAAAATCTGAATTTTCATCATATTTTTTTAGAATTAAATCATTATACCATTTAACGGCCTGTTCCATTTTTCTTCCCTCCAGGAATAATAAGTGATGTCGGCGTTTAGAACACTGTCCGGTCGGTTTTAAGATAAAAATCCGGTAATGGTTTGTAAAGTGAATTATACAAATAAAACTAATAAATGAATATTTATTAAAATATTTCTTGCACCCTTTTAGGTGGTCGATAATCTGATTAGTGCAAATGACGGTCAGGGGGAAGATTATGGGTGGATATTTTCGTAAATTTCTTGTTTTTCTGGTTGTGGTTCTTTTTTTTACAGGGATTCTTTATTTTTTTATTCCTTCAATTTTTGTCAAAAGCGTCACTGCATTTAACCGCTGGTCAGCAGACCTCGAGAGGAAAGAACTTATGGCAGGAGACCTGCACTGGGCCTATCTCGAAGGCGGGGAAGGGGAAACCCTGGTAATGCTTCATGGCTTTGGGCTTAACAAGGACTTATGGGGAACCCTTCCAAGGTATTTCAGGGGAAAGTATCATTTGATTGTTCCGGACCTCCCGGGTTTTGGCGAAAGTTCGAGAAAAGCTGTCTTGAAATATACTTTGGGTGAGCAGAGTAAAAGACTGGAAACATTTCTCGATAAAAAGAAAATAGATAAGTTTCATCTTCTCGGTTTTTCCATGGGAGGAGGTGTAGCTGCTGATTTTACGATTAACAATCCCGAAAAGGTGAAGAGCCTTATTCTTATCGGAGCTCTGGGAGCAGATTCACCGGAAAAGTCTGATGCCATGAAATTCAGGGATAAATTTTCGGGAGCTACTCTCGCATTCAGGAATGAAAAGGAATTTGATTTTGTGAACAGACTTGTTTATCAGAAACCAAGGGTTTTGCCTTCATCATTGCGAAACTATATTATTGAAACAGGAAAAAGGGATTACCCCCTTCACAGCAGAATATTTGCAGAACTCATGAATGATGGAATTGATATACTGGATTCAAAGCTTCATCTCATTAAATCCCCTGTATTTATTCTGTGGGGGGAAAACGACAGAATCTTTCATTGCAAAACTGCCGCATCGTTTCAAAAAAGGATAAAGGGCGGTATTGTAAAAATAATAAAAAACAGCGGGCATATGGTTTTTATAGATAAACCGGATGAGACAGGCAAGGCCTGTCTGGAATTCTTTCAGAGACAGAAATAATCAGTCAATCGGGATAATATCAATATTGTGCTTTTTTAAAAAAGATCTGGTCTTACTGCAGACTGATGCATTTGTCATAAGACTGATCTGAGTATTTTTTTCTGCAGAGCGGATTTTCTCTGCCGTTTTTAGAATGGCTTCACCATCCTTCATTATTATCCTGGCTTTTCTGTTTTTCTCCACAGCAATATGGCCTTTTTTTATTTCAATCAGTTTAGTCTGTGACGGGAGACCGTATTTTCCGGGTGAAATATCCTTCATAATTTTTCTCTGCCTGATTGCTTTATTCTTTATTATTTATCATTGTTTTTGTCTGAGTAAGAAGTTTTTCTGCGTTGGAAGTAATCGACTCTGAAGATGTTGTTATGGCTTTGATCCCCTCAACCATAGAATTGAGTTCAATGTTCAGGGATTCAACAGCTTTGGTTGATGCCTCAAGAGCGTTCCGCTGTTCGCTGGTTCCTGTAGCTGTTGTTCTGGCGAGCCTGATGTTAAGCTGAAGCCTGCTGGCAAGTTCTTTTAAAAACTCTTCTTCGGCAATGAGGTTGTTTTTAAGATCGTTGACTGTTTCAGAGCTTTTCAGCATATATTCAATCATTTTTCTGGTCTCTCCGGAAGCCGCTTCAATGGTTTTTGCACTTTCACCGGTTTCTCTCGAATTTTCCGATATTACCTTCTCAATGTCTTTTATGCTTGAGGCTGTCTGGTCTGAGAGTTTGCCTATTTCATCTGCAACAACCGCAAATCCCCTTCCGTAATCTCCGGCTCTTGCCGCTTCAATGCTTGCGTTAAGTGATAATAAGTTGATTTTGTCTGATATGTCAATTATGACCCGAAGAGTCTGAGATATCTTTTCACTTCCGTGTTTAAGTTTTTCGACTGATTCCTGCACTCTGTTCAGGAGGTTCTCTCCTCCCTGAGTGCTTTCTACAACTGTTTCTATGTTTTTCAGGGTATTGTCAAATTTAATACTGGTTTCTTTTTTGACAGATTCAAAATTATTCAGAGACTGTTCCAGTTCGCCACTGGCTTTGATCTGATTTTCTGAATTATCGGAAATGTTTTCAGATGAGGTGTAGAGCTCTTCCACTGTAGCAGCAATTTCCTCGAGAATCGTAGCCTGACCTTCAAGTCTTGAGTTGAAGGTGTCGAGTTCTTTTTGCTGGGTATTTACCTCATAGAAGAGATCTGTCATGCTTTGTTCAACGTTAACTGCTATATTATGCTGATTGTCTGCCTGGGTTTGAATTTTACTTTTCTGGTCTGTTGTAATGCTGTCAAACTTTTCTACAATTGTAATGTTTTTATAATTGATAAAGCCCAGGACAGTCATGACCAGGTAAAAGTATATCTGCCTGAGTATTACAATCTGTCCGTGAATTGCCTTGCCGTCGATAATTCCTTTAATTTCATATTCGACTCCATTGATGTTTGCAATTAAAAGAAATAAAAACCAGTGCGCAGAGACAATAATAAAAAAGGTGAGATAGAGCCTTTTGTTATAAAAAAACTGGAGAATGAACAGTGAAAAAATAATTACAGCGTTAACATGAATACTTTCAAGGGCATACTGCCAGTCTGTTGATGCATAAATATATCTCGATGAGTTGCCAAAAATCGTTACCAATGCAGCTGCTGTCCAGGCAAGAGATGTTGTTGGTTTGTTTTGTTTTTTTTGACGGTATATGAAATACCCGAGAAGTGTTACAATACTGTATGCCGCAGTTGTAGGAATTATTTTTGATATTGGATTTCCCCCAGCAAATTGAAAACCGGTTGCCAGGACAGTCATGAAAGCTATAGAAACAAAGAATATTAAAGTACCATTGATTTCAAGGTTTTGTTTGGCAGTATGTTTATTTTTCATGTCATAAAACTCTCTCTTTTTAATCTCTCTATAGTGGCTTATTACAATCATTAAGAGAACATCTGTTTGGTCAAGAATTAATGCTTCTTAAAATAAATATTGTAGTTATCGATAAAATATAATTATGCATTTGCCTTAGAAGATCTGTTCTTAATCAGGGGAGAATGTTTTCCCGGGCATAAAAATGAATGTTTGTTCCGCTTTTTTGGATGTTGTTCAAAAATTTGTTTAAAAATTATTATTGGCTTTAGAAAATGGTTTTAAAAATTACAGCAGTAAATATCCACCACCGGCAAACGAGTAATTTGAACCAGGGAGGATCTTATGGGATCTGATTATAGAAAAGCTCAGAAAGCCTTTCGGTTATTGGTTAAAAGCGGAATAATTGATAAAGATAATTTGCGGCCCGAGGTTGCTGATTCATGGGTTAGGTGCTACAGGGTGAATAATCTTGAATATAAATCAAAGCTTCTTTCTGTAAACGATGTAAGCCATAAACAGGAAAAGAACCGTCATCTCGTTGAAGCAGCAATGCCGGTTCTTTCAGACATAAATAAAGCCATGGAGGCAATATCTGAATCGTATGTTGTTGCGTTATTTGATTCGGAAGGCGATATTATTGAACTTGCTGATAAAAATAACAGGCATATAAAAATTGGGCACAGATGCAGTGAAATGAACGGTACTGTCGGGCCTCTTGGGATTGCTCTCAGGACAGGTCAGCTTGCAGAAACAATAGGGTATGAGAATCTTTATCCTCATGCTCATGACTGGCATGCTGTTGCAGGAAGTATATTCAGCTTTAACAATAGTATTCAGGGATTTCTCGCTGTTGTAAATCTTAAGGGAGTCGTTAACGGAATCAAGAGTATTGTTTCTCTTGGAACCCGGCTTATTGAGGAAACAGTCATCAAGGAACAGCTTACAATGTATAATTCCGGCATTCTTCTGAACTCTATTCCACGGATTGTTGTTGCTCTTGACGAGAATGGAATAATTACAGATGCCAACAGCAAATTTATTGAGTTTACAGGCGATGAAAGAAACATGATTTCAGGCTGCAGAATAGATGAATATCTTTCTGGAGATATCGATTATGAAAAACTCCTTTCGTGTTCCGCAGTTTTCAGTGAATTGAATGGAATTTCCATCAGAAATGAAAAGAACAGCCATGTCCGGTTCAGCGTAAAAAGAAAAATTGTTCAGATTGATAAGGATCAATCGAGAATTCTTCTCGTTTTCGAGGAGAATAACAATCCGCAAAACATAAGTACTCACCCGGTAAAAAACAGGCAGAATGCAAACGGGTTCAGTTTTGACCGTCTGATCGGTGAAAGTGAAATTTTCTGGAAAGTGAAAGAGGCTGCCCGGAAGGCGGCCCATTCACCGTTCAACATCCTTATCGAAGGTGAAAGCGGGACAGGAAAGGATATTATGGCACAGGCTATTCACCGGGAGAGTGGAGTTTCCGGACCCTTTGTTGCGCTTAACTGTGGAGCCATGCCGCGCGAACTTTTACAAAGTGAATTATTCGGTTATGAGGACGGTGCCTTTACTGGTGCTAAAAGGGGCGGAAGGGCAGGAAAGTTCGAACTCGCAGAAGGAGGAACAGTATTTCTGGATGAAATAGGAGAGATGCCCGCGGATATGCAGGTGAGTCTGCTGCGTTTTCTGCAGGATAAAAAACTTTGCCGTGTAGGCAGTTCCCGAACAAAGGAGATCGATGTTCGCGTAATAGCTGCCACAAACCGTAATCTTTATGACGATGTACGCAACGGAAGGTTCAGGGAGGATCTTTATTACAGGCTGAATGTAATACAGATAAGAATGCCTGCTCTGAGGGAAAGGAAAAACGATATTCCGCTTCTGGTTTGTTATATTTTGAATAATATCAGCAACAAGATGATGACTTCTGTAAAGCATCCTGAAGATGACGTTATGAAAAAGCTGGTTGAGTATGACTGGCCGGGAAATGTAAGAGAGCTTCAGAATGTTCTAGAGCGGGCTTTCGTTTATGCTGACGGTAATATGATAACTACCGGATGTCTGTCAGCATATATAAATGAATATAATATGGAAAAAAATATTGTATTCCCTCGGCCTGTGGATTCGCCAGAGCCGGGTTCTGTGCTGAAAAGTTATGAGAAAACTGTAATCCTTGATTGCCTTAATAAACATAATTTTAATATTGCCAGAACTGCCAGAGAACTTGGGATTGCCAGGAATACTCTCTATAAGAAAATGGACGAGTTCGGAGTGAAAAGATAACAGTTGGATAAATAGCGATTTTATAACTTTATATATAAATGGTACTGCAAAAAATATTTTCTTTTACGATGATTCTCTTGAATTTACAGAATTCATGTTTTATTATGAAAAGGGAGAGAATCCATGATAGAAAAAAGAACAGAAATCCATACAGGGCATGACTTCCCTGCGATTGTTTTCAGAGATGATGGATCTGTCAATCTCACAGACCTCATCCTGAGTATTGAAGAGGATGTCAGGGAAAAAGAGGAAGAGAAAAGAGCCATCATCTGCAGAAGCTGCAGGAATGTGATAACCTATCCGGACAGGATTGTTAACATTGAGGGGCAGCATTCTCATGTGTTCACGAATCCTGCTGGTATTTCCTTTAAGATCGGTTGTTTCAGCGAGGCTCCGGGCTGTTTCAACACAGGAGCACTTACAGATGAATATACATGGTTCAGCGGTTTCTCATGGTGTTTCGCGATTTGTGCCGGTTGTTTCAATCACCTTGGCTGGTTCTACACAAAGGGAGACAGTTTTTTCTACGGGCTCATCCTCGACAGCATTGCAGAAAACAGATGACCTTTTTATAAAAGAAATAATTTTACCTGCCGCAAAGTTTATTATAAGCAGGGCAATGCAGGGAATCCACACTGTATAAAATTCACTTCTGAGTACCTCAATTCCCCTTTTACTCATGAACGCGTTTAATGAAATTGGTGAAACTTTTATAGGCCTGGCAGGCAGAAAGTATCTTGTATTGTCAAGGGGGATGAAGAAGCCGATTCCAAGACCCCCTGATGTCATTGCATCGAGCAGGGAATGCAAAACCATTATAAACAAAAGAGAAATAAAAACAGCTGTTTTTTTTAACATGCCGGCTTTTTGCCCGATGCTCCAGATGTATGTCATTAAACTGCTTATAATAAATGCAAAGCCTATTGAGTGCATGAAACCACGATGGCCGAAAACGTGTTCATATGGAATCCCCAGCCGAAATGCCAGAACATCTACATCAGGGAGAACTGAACAAATTATTGCGAATAACAGAAAACGGTAATCTTTTTTTGGCCCCTTGAGGATGTATCCGGCTGCGGCTCCTGCTGCAATATGAGTGAATGTTGAAGGCATATTACCTCTTGCTTGTTTCTAATTACTTTGTACTGAAATTCTTATTCTGATTTTTTTTGCCCTGAAACTGCTGAGTCTGTCAGGTTTAATTTTTCTTAGATCTGCCTCGATAAGTGTATTGCTCCCGACGCCAGCCGGAATGCTTACCTCAATTGAAGATGATGTGTGAATCCGGCCAAGCCCCAGGCAGATGTAACAGTCAGGGTTGTCTCCATTACACAGGGGGCACTGCATTCTTGCAGGTAGTTCTATGTATGCCCTGGCTCCGTTTTTTTGCTCGTCCATGGTAATGAATATTTCTATATCTTCGTCAAAACTTGACAGAATTTCCTTTGTTTTAATTTCCTGATTTTTTGATTTTTTTCTGACCATTTCAGCGAGTGAAATGGAATACTTTATTCTGGAATTGGGAATTATTTTTTGACCATCTTTACCCCGGTGGTTCTTTTTGAAAAGTTCGTTCGTATAACTGCTCCTGGTTTCAGGGTCAAGCAGAGTTCTGTATCCGTTCATCACAATGTTCAGCTTGTCAAGGGAAAGATCTGTAATGTTTTTGGAAAGGTCGGGATGATAGAGTTTGACCAGCCTGTAGAAGGATGCTTTTATCTGTGATTCATCCGCGTCGAAAGGGATGTTGAAGATTTTATAATAATCAATGATGTTCCCATTTCTGTCATAGAATGATCTTCTCATTTTTAATTCCCCTGGATGGGCATGATACCGGATGATTTTATAGAGGGGATTCCCCCTATTTCTTTTTAGTTATATCCCCTATTTACATATATTAAATTATAAATTATATTTTTTATAATAAATTCCCTGGAAGACAAGCTGTTTTGGCAGGTTTTTCATGGAATTTCCTCCTTTGATATAGATTATTAATAGAGGTCGTACCATCCTGAGAGAAATCAGGGGTCTCTCAGGATGCATTTTTTAAATCTGGACATTTTGTTCAGATTTTTTTCTATTAATATAATATTTCTCATGCTGCCTTCTGCTTATTTATAATTTTTCCAAGAGAGTCCTGTTTTTTTTCTGTGTAAATAGATTGGATTGTTAGTTGATTTTATTACTTGTTTCTTTTTTTCTGACAGAAATAATTATTCCGGTTCAATGTTTATTTCTAAACTTTATTATACAGCAAATGATTCAATTGTTCTGTCGGCTAAGGTGGCAAGAAAATTGAGTCTTATGTTTGCTCTAAAAAATATTTTGGTATAAATGCTGATTACGGTTATATTTTGTTTCAGGAAAAGAAGATGAAGAACAGGACATTGAGTATTCTTTTGAGCGGCATTCTGCTTCTTATTTGTGCAGGTTGTTATCGTGCAGATATGTATGAGTTTGCAAACAGTGAAATTGGCCTTATTTATGCGGTTTCAGATGATGCTGGTGAAAAAAAACTTCTGGTTGCTTCAGAAGATGGCTATGTTCAGCTCTATGATCTGCCGATCCCTTCCGCTCATATGGTCAGGGGGATATTTGTTGGCCCTGAAAGAGTATGGATATGCACAGAATTATCAACACTGTATTTTTATTCGTGCAGGTGCGGATCTCTTAAAAGCGGATGGGTTGAAAAACAGACTGCTCTTACAGACTTTAAAGGGATGACCACCTTTAATGGAAAGTTTGTTTTTGGCACAAAGAGCAACACTACCGGAATAAATTACTTCAACGAAGACGGTTCTGTTGTGTCAGTTGAT
>CAZEJW010000053.1:0-261 GCA_964512685.1 uncultured Leptospirales bacterium
TGCTGGAGACTATGAGAAAGCTGGAATACCTTTCAGACAATGGAACCATCATTGTAAACAAACAGAGAATTGAGCCTGCCCCTGTTCAGACAGGCGAGAAGAAATATCCTGAAGACATAGAATCATGGATCAGCTCAAATGTGAAAAATTACAAGTTTGTAGATACAGAAGCCGCCTTAAAAGAAGCCGGTTCAAAAAAAGCGCTGAATATCGTGATGCTTGGCATTCTCTCAACATACCTTTCATTTGATCTCCCGCAGT
>CAZEJW010000053.1:281-25509 GCA_964512685.1 uncultured Leptospirales bacterium
AAGCAGCCATAAAATCCACTGTAAAAGAAAAATTCGTGGAAATGAACCTCAGGGCATTCAGCCTCGGGCGTTCGCTTTAAAATTACAGACGTATGGAACGGCCGCGACCGTTTCATACGTCTCTGCGTCTTAACATGCCTTGAAAAAATTTTTCTTTGACGAAAACATCCCCCGTGAGAGAATGATATTTAATTATAAACATATTCTAAAAAAATAACAGATTTCCACTGCTGAATTATGCAGAGAAATACTTTCCCCTGAGAGAAACCAAGATGAACAAAGAAATCACTTCCGGCACCCCGGAAAAGGAATACAGCAGGCTCAAGCTGAAACTGTCGATTGTATCGATAATAGCCGATATAGCCCTGATATCAATCCTTGCCTTCAGCAGTATTTCTGCCTTTTTTGAAAACATTACAGCTGTAACCACCAGTGAATACCTGCACTTTCTGCTTTTTGCAGGCGCAATAGGTCTTGCCATGTCGATAATCACTTTTCCTTTGGAATTCTACAGCTCATACATTGTCGAACACAAATACAATCTCTCGAATCAGGGAATCCCAGACTGGTTATTCGAGAAAATGAAATCCACACTGGTGAGTATAGTGATCGGAGTTCCCATTGCCCTGGCCTTCTATCTTTTTCTCAGGGCATCAGGCAGCCTGTGGTGGCTTTACTTCAGCGCATTTGTCTTTTTTATTACAGTGATACTGGCAAAAATCGCGCCTGTTCTCATTTTCCCGATTTTTTATAAATTCACACCCCTCAAAAATGAAAAACTCAAAAAACAAATCGAAGAACTGGTCAAAGACAGCAACATATCCCTCAGGGGCATATTTACATTCAACATGAGCAAGGAAACAAAGAAGGCAAACGCCGCATTTACCGGAATCGGCCGCACCAAAAGAATAATTTTCAGTGATACTCTTATCGAAAAATTCACGGCAGATGAAATCTCGTTAATATTCGCGCATGAACTCGGTCACTATGAGAAAAAACACATTCTCAAAAATCTCATAATGAGCGGCATCATTATATTTGCATCCTTCTACATCTGCGGCCTGATTTATGAGATGAGCATGGGGATGATGGGGTTTTCGGAAATTTATGAGCTGAAGGCAATACCTCTTTTGTTTTTTTATCTCACCGTGTTCAGTCTTATTTTGCTGCCTCTGACAAACTTCGTGTCACGCAGATACGAGAGAGAGGCGGATGCGTACGCTATAGAAAAAACCGGCAACTGCGAATCATTTATCTCGTCAATGCAAAAGCTCTCCAAAATCAATCTTTCGGATACAGACCCTCACCCGGCAGCTGAGTTTTTCCTCTACAGTCATCCATCCATCAAAAAACGAATAGCCTTCTGTGAGGAATACAGGAAGGCAGGGGAAGAGAACAGCTGAAATGGACATATCATATGAAGAATCGCTGAAACTTGACAACCCGATATATCTCGATGTACGGTCTCCACTTGAATTCGGGCAGGATCACATTCCCGGAGCTGTAAACATTCCCCTGTTCGACAATGACGAGAGAAAAGAGGTAGGAACCCTGTACAAAATAACGGGCCGCGATGAAGCAATCATCAGGGGCACAGAAATAGTCGGAGGCAAACTCTCCGAAATTGTTGGAGAGATAATATCTTACAGTTCCAAAGACATAGTTGTGTCATGCGCCAGAGGAGGGATGAGATCATCGTCAGTCGCCTCACTTATTGAATCCCTTGGCATGAAAGTCTACAGGCTCGAAAAGGGCTACAAGGGATACAGAAAATTCATACATGATAAAATGGAAGACCTTAAAATTGCCCCTCCTCTCTTTGTGCTGCAGGGACTCACAGGATCAGGCAAAACCGAGATTATAAGCCATATCGAAAACAGTATTGATCTCGAGGGCATGGCAGGCCACAGAAGTTCAATCTTTGGCGCAATAGGTCTTAAGCAGAACACCCAGAAGTTCTTTGAAACCCTGCTTTTTCACAAAATAATTGAACTCAGAAAAAGTCCATGGTGTATAATTGAAGGAGAATCCCAGAAAATCGGCAATCTGCATATTCCTCCCTCGATTTTCACTCAGATGAGGAATTCCCCTGTAATACTGATCAGGACTGATATTGAAAAACGAATTGATATAATAGAAAAGGAATATACCGAAGACCTGGACAGAGAAAAAGTCCGCTTAATTGTCAGGACACTCAACAGCAGGCTCGGGGCAAAAATCGTCGAAGAACTCGAAGAACTTCTCATGGCCGGAAATATTAGAGAATTCATAAAAATTCTTCTGGTTAAATACTATGACCCCCTTTATTCACATACAATTGACAGGATGAGCTTTATAAAAACAATTAACAACACAGACAGCAAAACAGCGGCTGAAGAAATAATATCACTCATGAAGAGTTTTAATGGATAATTCCCGGTCATGAAACCAGGACAAGATGTGGATTCAGGAGTTAAAAATATAAATATTATCAAAAAAATGTTACTCAATTTTTTAGAGATATGATATTACTTAATTGACATTTACCGGTAAAAATTTAAAATTTCTATGGTAACAATATAAAACAGCTAACCAAAAATCTTCAGGCTGTTTATTTACATTTAAATCATTATACTCCAAGGAGAAAATCATGAAAAAAGTATCATTTCTTTTTATTGCTCTGTCCATTGTCATGGCCGGATGCGGTGGAACCCAGTACAGGGACGCAAAAAAAGACGAGGGTTCAAGAGAATGGGGGCCAAAAGAAATAAATGACACAGTTGGGAAAATGGTCGGCTCACTCTACAACTACCTCAAAGATGACGCTAAAAAAGACGGAATACCATATGTACTCATCCAGGTAAAAAAAATCAGGAACAGAACATCTGAACACATAGACACAAAGATGCTTTCACAGGCAATAGTGAATACTCTCATGAAAAAAAGAATAAGGTTTGTTGATGAAAACTTTTCAAAAGACGCACTCAAGGAAATGGAAAAAGGCATGACAGGGATGGTAGACCCTGAATTTGCAATACCTGTTGGTCAGCTCCGGTCTCCAAACTGCTATCTCTATGGAAACATCAGCGCAAACAACAGAACCGTAAAAGGCAAGACCCTTCAGTATCTGGTTGTAAATCTTCAGCTTAAACAGCTTGGAACAGGCATGATTCTCTGGACAGAGCAGAAAGATTTTCTAAAAGCAACAGATACAAACCAGGTTGGCTGGTAAGAATAACGGGGCCTCCCGGCCCCGATAAGCCCTTAACAAAAAATAAAGGAAGGGGATATGCGCAAAAGACTGATAACTATTCTGATAATGTTGCCTGTAATAATGTTTTTCTCATGCTCCAAAAATTACAGGGAACTCCTGAAAGAACCTGAGAAAAAATTTTATCAGGGACAGTATAAAAAGGCAGCGGATATGCTGAAGCCACTGGCAATGAAAAAGGACAAAAACCAGCTCCTCTACATGATGGAAGCAGGATACATGTTCCACGCAGCAAAAGATTATAACACCAGCAACAGGATACTCATCGAAGCAGGAAAAATCGCCAAATTCAAACCAATCAGTGTCACCAAACAGGCTGCTTCTTTTTTAACCAATGAATCAGCAACCAATTACAGGGGTGAAGACTTTGAAAAAGTTTTAATCCATATGTATGCAGGCCTTAATTTCATTATGCTCAAAAACTATGATGCTGCACGGGTTGAATTCACAGCCGTAAACGAAGGCCTCGCTAAAATCAGGCTCGAAAACGGAAAAGCAAAATACAGGCAGAACATTATGGCAAAATACCTGACTGCCATAGCCTATGAGATTTCTGCTGATCTGGAAAACGATCAAAATGATCTCGAATTCGCATATATTGAATACAAGCAGATTTTCTCTCTTGCTCCGAACCTCAACATGATCAAAAATGACCTTCTGAGAACAGCAAAGAAACTGAAATACATGGATGACTATGCAATGTGGGCCCAGAAATTCGGGGTCAAGGACAACACTCCAGACGATGCCGGAGAGGTAGTTGTAGTATATGAGGCTGGCAGGGGTGCAATAAAAAAATCCAGAGGGTCTCTTCTTTCTGATGTAACCATTAAGGCCAACATAAATGCAACTCTCAGGAACATCCCGCTTAAAGAAGGAGTTACCATAGCTGCTGTTCTGATTAGTCTCAGGAATGCAGAGAATCCAATACCAAGATTTGTCAAACGCTCAAATATCACGAGATATATAAATGTTTCCACAGACGGAATAAGCCAGCCTACAACCATGCTGGAAGATATTGAACAAACAGCAGTAAAAACTCTCAAGGATGATTATACCAGACTAAGATTGAGAGTTGCCGGTCAAATCGTGACAAAGGCTGTGGCCTCTCTTGCTGCAGGATATGCAGCAAAAAAAGCAGCTGAAAAGATAGGCGGCAAAGCCAAGGCGTTCTCAGGCCTTATCGGAACACTTGCCGGCGCAGGGACCGGAGCTGCACTTTTTTCACAGATGAAGCCTGATCTCAGGTGCTGGCACACACTGCCTGCCAACCTGCAGTTGTCACGAATATTTTTAAAACCCGGCAAATACAATATCAAACTTGATTACATAAACAGTCAGGGAAATGTACAAACGAGCAAACAGATCCCTGTTGAAGTTAAAAAGGGCAGAAGAGTCTTTATTAACGAGAGAACTTTGAGATAAAGACCCGAATACTGGATAAATTTTATGGACCTGCAACCCGGAAAAGAATCTGATCTTCAAAAGCAGAATGGCTCTGAAGGAGTTTATTCTGTCTTTGAATCCCTTAATTATCCGGTTTGTATAATCGGCACAGACGGAATACTGGCCTACTCTAACGAATCATTCAAAACCCTGTTCGGGTCAGATCAATCCGAAACAAGACTAAGCCTGGAGCATCCCCTTTTCCCGGAATACAGGAAAAGGGTTGCACAGGCTTATCTCGGTGCTCTTAACGGCATTGAGAAACAGTGCTTTGCTGTTTTAAATACTCCTGACGGAAAAGAGATAACTACTGAGATGTATCTCTTTCCGATGTATACAGACCAGGCAGTCTCATCCATACTTGTTCTACTGAAAACCGTAAATGATCGAATTCTTTCGTTTGACGGATCAACTCTATCCCTTATTTCGGAAGATAATTTTCAATATGACAATCTGCATTTTGAGTTTTCTCCAATACCAATAATGAGAATCAACAGGGACGGTGAGATCATCAAATGCAGCCATTCTCTTGAAAGCCTTTTGGGTTATACGTCATCCGAGATTGTCGAAAAGCAAGCAGCAACCTGCGAAACAATATTCAAATATGATTCCAAAAAAATCAAAAAAACCTGTGATGAAATTATTAACGCCAACATCCCATTTAAAAGGATAGGAGAAGTTAAAATTGAAACAAAGGCAGAGCAGGACAGAATCGTCAATCTTACACTTTACCCCATTCTTATACAGTCAGAAATTCAGGAAGTCGAGATGGTAATGGAAGACATCACTCTCATGATTGACCTGAAAAACAGGATAGCCACCAACAACAGCATAGAACTGTTTATGGATATTACCAAGGGCTATCTCCACTCGCTCAATAATTATGTGAATATAATCACCAGCAAGACTCAGATGCTCATGCAGATAACTGAAAAAGACTCAGTACTTAACGGGATTCAGACCATTGAAGAATCGGCAATCGAGATTGTAAAACAAACGAGAAGGATTCAGGATTTCATAAGCAGAAAAGACGAGATAGACGAAAGCACCACAGAACCCCTGGTAAATATAATCGAAGATGCAATCGAATTCTCGAAGATGCGGTTCAAAGTTGAAGACAAGGAAAAAAGAAGAAATATCTTCATTGAAAAAAAATACTTTACCGGTGTAAACGTAAAGTCTGACACACGCCTTCTCAGAGAAATAATTGTTTCAATCATACTGAGAGTATCTCAGTTCATTGAAAAGCGCGGATCAATACAGATAAACCTCAAGGAAAACAACGACATAACGCTATCGGTTATAACAAAAAAAGACATTCAGACAGAACCGGTAAGCATACAGGGCGATACTATAAATGTTTTTACCGGCAGCGACGTTAGAAAAGTTGCAGAAAAAATCAAGGTGAAAATCATAGAGGAAGAATCTCCTGAATATTACAGCATAAAGGCTATTTTTCCCCACAGGATGATAATAAACTCACAAAAAAACGAACCCGGGGAAATGGAATACAAACTAAGGGACCTCGATATAATTATTGTTGAAGACGAAGCCGCGCTCCAGAGAATTCTATACGAGCTTTTTGACCGAATGGGCAACAGGGTTTTCATCTGTGATGACGGAGACGAGGCACTTAAAGAATTCAAGAAAAAGAAATATGACCTGGTAATAACTGATTATGGTATATCAGGGATTACAGGCCTTGAACTTGCAGCAAGAATCAAGGAATACAATGAGAATGCTATTACAGTACTTCTTTCAGGGTGGATGCTGAATGATATTGATTCATATAAGAACGTGGTAGACCTCTTTCTGCCAAAACCGTTCAAACTCGATGAGCTTCTCAAAAAAACCGCAAAGATCATGAAGGATCACAGCAAATAAAGCATTTGACACCTAAAAATTCAGTTCCCCTATTCTCTTCATGTCCTCATCCTGACCCAGCATTACAATGACATCATTCATCTCAAGAATTTCATTTGGCCTGGGATTAAAAATCAGCTCTCCACTGTTCTTCTTGATCATTACAATGATTACGCCAAAATCACGGCGCAGATTACTCTCAATCAGATTTTTCCCAATAAGATGAGAACCGGGCCTCACTATTGCCTCTTCCATCTGAAGTCCGATGTCTCCGCCCATTACTGTAATATCAACAAAATCTACTACAGTGGGTTTTAACAGAAGCTGTGCCATTCTCTTTCCGCCTATAAAATACGGTGATACAACCCTTGTTGCACCCGCCCTCATGAGTTTCATCTCATTTTGTTCATTGGAAGATCTTGCCAGCACAAATATATCCGATCTGAGGCCCTTTGCAGTGAGAGTAATGAATACATTATCAGGATCAGACCTGACAGCCGGAACTATCCCCTTTGCATACTTTATCCCCGCCTTTATCAGTGTATCATCCGAACTTGCATCATGGGGAAGATAGAGATAGCCATCCTTTTCGATTTTTCTAATTACATCCGGATCATTGTCTATAACAACAAATTTTTTATTGTATGTTGAGAGCTCTCTGCAGATTCTGCTGCCGATTCTACCGTATCCGCATATAATATAATGATCTCTCAGCTTGGAAATCTGTTTATCCATTCTTCTTCTCCCGTAAGTTTTCCTCAGTTCTCCCTCTATAAACATCCTAAGGAGGGTTCCTATTGTATAGGCGGCAAGGATAATACCAAATGTAATTATTACAATAGTAAGCAGTCTTCCATAAGTAGAGAGAGGCTTCACTTCCATGAATCCGACCGTACTTATGGTTATTACTGTCATATAAAACGAATCAAAGAAGGAAAGTCCCTCAATAAAATGGTATCCGAATATTCCTATTGAAAGAATTCCTGCGAAGAGCATTATAGCAAACTGTAATTTTCTCAAATATCCACCTTTTAATATATAAATCCAATTCAACATATTGTTATTATATATTTAATACTAAAATTATTTTTTCCAGACCCATTCAAATTTCAATCTTTTATTTAATTTTTTTATTCAATGAGTTCGAAAATATAAATGAAGCCCTGAAGAAATCGCGGGCAATCTAAATTACCACCGGCGGCATATGAAAAAAATCCTAAGCAATAAAAATGCCCGAATTTTTCTTGAAAGATTAAGACACAGCATGATATTCAAGCTGATCCTTGCGGGATTCCTTGTTCTCATGACCTTTTCTGTGGCCATCTATTATGTAGAAAAAAATCATATTGTCTATACAGTGGATAACGGACAACGTATAGAAGACAGTGACAACTCGAGCAATATCCGTTCTTTTGAGGATTCAATCTGGTGGACTTTCGTTACGTCCACAACAGTGGGATATGGTGATTATTTCCCAAAATCCACAGCAGGACGGATAGTGGGAATCCTGCTGATGTTCTTTGGAATTTCTCTCATGGGTGTAATTACAGGTAATATCGCTTCATTCCTTGTGGAAAAACAGTTAAAGGAGGACAGAGGATTGAAAGAAATCAAACTAAGGAATCATTTCATCATTTGCGGATGGAAAAGGGACATGACACAGGTTCTGTATGATATACTCGAAAAAAATAAATCATTCCTGCCAACAGAGATTGTGCTTATTAACCAGGCAACACCTGAACTCATAGAAAATCTCAGATCAGATAAAAAACTGGCAGGTATAAACTTCATTCACGGAGACGATATTGACGAGCAGGTATTGAGACGGGCAAACATCAAAACCGCAAAAAAGGTACTTGTTCTTGCAGACAATCTTATTGCAAAATCCGTATCAGAGATTGATTCACGAACAGTAATGACAATTCTCACAATAAAATCAATTTCCAAATCAGTTTATGCTGCAGCCGAGCTCCTTGACTCCAAATTTGCGAGATACCTGCAGAGCGCCAACTGTGATGAAATCATTCTCTCCAGTGACTACAACAGATCCCTTATAGCCAATGCATCAGCAGGAAGCGGAATATCCCATGTTATAAGTGAGCTTCTCAATGTTAACACTGAAGTATCAATTAATACCCTGGATATTCCTTCTGAATTCAATGGTAAAACCTTTGCAGAGCTTTCAGAATACTATCTTGCAAGAAACAGGTCTATTCTTATTGGGATTCTTGAGAACACAGGTAATTTCTACTCGAGAAAGAAGGATGCAATAAAAGAAGCACAGAAAACACCGGATATTTCAACTCTGGTTGATAATCTCAAGGTCGTAAAGACCCTGATTCCTAATCTCCCTGTAATGAACCCATTACCGGACTATGAGATAAAAGAATACAGCAAGGCAATAATCATCGATGGAAGAGTATAATGACCAATGACATCATAGAAAACCCGGAAAACCTAGTCAAGCTCAGTGAAGTTTCGTTTTTTGCCATGTTTGCACAGGACGAGGAAATCATCAAAAAGATTGCCCTTCTGTGCAGAAAAAAATCCTTCAGGGAAGGCAAAGCAATCATTGAAGAAGGCGATTATGGAGACGAACTCTTTATTATTTTAAAGGGTGAGATTGACATTCTGAAAAAAACATTGCAGAATGAAAAATATACAGTGACTACCCTGAGTGCAGAAACTGGCGGAATAAATGTAGGAGAACTGGCTCTCATTGACAATGATCAGAGATCAGCAACCGTAATGGCAAAGACAGACTGTGAGACCCTGGTAATAAGCAGGGATGACTTTCTAAAATTCGGAAACGAAAATCCTGAGATTGGCCTTGAAATCACAAGAGCCATAGCAAAGGAAATCAGCCATAAACTGAAAAAAACAAACGCTGATGTGATTACACTCTTCTCAGCCCTAGTTGAAGAGATATCAGATGAATCATAAAACCACAAAGAGGATGGTATCCAGGGCAAATGAAACTCGTAATGAAAAGGATTTTCTGCCACGGGAAGAACAGATCAAAAATCCATGTATCACTCTTTGTGGAATATGGGTATGAAGGAAGTATGTACTCCGATACCCTGAGCCTCACTTATGACAGCACAACAAACAATACCTACATAACAGCACGAATAGATCAGCCCGGAACAGGAACGATTGTAAACAGGATAATAGATATTTTAACCCGGATGGGAATCAAGGAAGAAACAAAAAAAACCAGCCCTGTTGAGATCTTCAGAAAACTGGGCCATCACCTGGGGCTTGAATACGATGAGAGTAAGGTCATCGAGGTCATGTCACAATTCAAAAAACCTTAAAATAATTACTCAGAGGCCCCAATTGAGAAAAATCCTTATATTCAATGCAGTACTTATTCTGTTAACCTCATGCTCTTCTCATAATGGCATTTTAAGAGAATCCATGCCTGCCAAAAGAACAGTTATTGATGTCAGAAAAGACGGAACAATGGTTCTCAGAAACATATATTCCGATATCTATCTTAAAAAACTGGGGCCGGAAGACTGGAAACAGATTTCAGAATCACCAGCATTGACCAGAGAAAAGAATGGAGTCCGGGTATACAGGATTCCACGCAAATTTTTTTTCAGGGCTGTAGTAAAAAACACATGGAAGGTTCCTGTAAAAATTTCTGATATAAAGATCAGGTATGCAAACAAAACTCTTTCAGAAATCAGCATAACAAAGCTTAAAAAAGACCTCAAATCTCCTGCATATTCAATCTTCAGAATCGAAGAGATATTTACTCCAAGAAGGCTGCTCATTGATCCTGAAGAAATCAAAAATTTAAGCTATGAGAATGACACCATAAAATATACTCTTGATTTCATTACTCCCGGCGAGGCCGTAATGGTGATCTGCGCATTTGACTGGATTCCGGTTGAACAGAGAAAATACAGTGTAATTTTTACCATTCGGGCAAAAGAGGCAAAAAAAATAATTGATTTTGAACTCACGAGATTTGAGTATAGAACACGAGGTAAATATTACCTGAAACCCGCAAAGGATGCACTTGATGAAATTTGACGAAAATGTAATAGAAAAAACCGCTAAACTTGCAAGACTTGAGCTTTCAGAAAAAGAAAAAAGCGAATTTACAAAGCAGCTTTCAGATATTCTGAGCTATGTCGAAAAAATAAATGAACTCGACACAGAATCCGTAAAACCGGCAGACCATATTGTTGACCTCAAGAATGTCTTCCGTGAAGACAGAGCCGGGAAATCCATAGATATTTCCAAAATCGAAGAGATTGCCCCTGCATTTGAAAACGGTCACTTTGTAGTGCCTAAAATCATTGAATAAAAAACAGATATTTATCACAAATGAAAAGAATCTTTTTAGCTCTTCCTGTTGAAGATCATATAAAAGAAGCCCTTGAAGAAGTAAACTCATACTTTAAGCAATTCAATATTCTCAAAACTGTCAGCCCGGAAAATTATCACATTACACTCAAATTTCTCGGTGAAACTGATAAAGAAAAATGCAGAAATATTGCAGATTGCCTGAAAAGATTTTCACCTGGAACAGACGGGATTCCATTCTCTCTAAAAGGGCTGGGAACCTTCCCCTCCGGAAAAGACCCTTCAGTGATATGGTCAGGAATCGATACTGACATAAAGGCAATAAATCTCCTTCAAAAAAAAATCGAGGATTTTACTGAAGATTTCGGATATAAAAAAGAAGACAGAAAATTTGTCCCGCACCTCACTCTTGCAAGAGTGAAAAGAAACAGGGTTGTTCCTGAAAAACTCCTTGATTATATAAAGTCAAAAAGCGATACATTCTTTTCAGAATCTTCTTTTACAAAGATTATTCTCTATGAATCAATCCTTAAGCCTGATGGCCCTGAATACAGAGAGATAACATCCAAAAAACTGAATAAATGAGGTAACAATGGCAACACTGCTTACAAGACCTGAAAAAATTGCAGAAGATCACTATCTTCTCAGAATAAAAGACGAAAAAGCCAGTCCTGTACCCGGACAGTTTATAAACATCAGGACAACCCAGGGCACTGATCCATTGCTAAGACGGCCCTTTTCGATATTCGATTTCAATAACGGGATTATGGATATTGTAATAAGGGTTGTTGGCCGCGGCACTGAAATCCTCTCCCATGCAGAAGAGGGAGTCATTGACATTGTGGGACCTCTTGGTAAAGGTTTTACCCTTGTTGAAAACAAAAAGGTTCTTCTTGCAGGCGGCGGAGTAGGCAATGCCCCTCTCTTCTACCTGCTCAGAAAACTCAAAGAACTCGGTAATGAGACCACTTTTATCTATGGAGCGAGATCCGACGGGCTCATCTACTTTGAGGATAAATACAGAAAATACTCAGACCATTTTACAATGTGTACTGATGACGGATCAAAAGGAGAGAAGGCATTCTCCTGCCATATTGCAAACCAGCTCATTGAATCAAACGAATATGACATTGTTTATACCTGCGGCCCCACTGTAATGATGAAGGTTATATCAGAGAAGTCAGGCGCAAAGGTACCAGTTGAGGTTTCAGTAGAGAACTACTTTGGATGCGGTGTTGGTTTATGTATGGGCTGTACTGTTGAAACAAAAACCGGATTCCAGAGGGCCTGCATGGAAGGTCCTGTATTCAATGGAAACACCATACTCTGGGATACAATGCACGATTAATATTTCCTGTTCCCTTTCTGATGAGCCGTAAGAACAAGCTTCTGTTTTTCCTTACGGCCCCTGTCCTTTTCCACGAACACATCCCCATGACTAAACGGGTCTTTGCCTGTATAGTACATGAGGGTCGAATAAGTTGAGGGCGTTGGTGTAAATACCTGCACCTGTTCCGGCGTCAGACGAAGCTCCCTGTTTATAACCCCCCTGAGATTTTTCATCTCTCTTTCGCCGCTTCCGGGATGTGCTGCCATAAAATAATAAGTGAGATAGACCTTTTTTTTAAGACGGGAATTTATTCTGTTAAACATATCGATAAATTTCCTTAAAACATCCGCTCCGGGCTTACCCATTAAAGACAAAACACTGCCTTCCGTATGTTCAGGAGCTGTCTTCATCTGTCCGGATATGTGATTTTCCATTACTTCTGCAAGATAACGTTCTCCATTTTTTTTATCGTTCACAATAAGGTCGTAACGTATTCCTGATGCAATGAATACCTTTTTTATACCTGAAATATTCCTTAAAGACCGAAGCAGTTTTATCTGCCGCGAATGATCGTTTACAAGGTTTGTGCATATATCCGGATAAAGGCATCTTCTTGCATTGCCGCATGCGTTGCCTTTTCTGCATTCCATTCCATACATGTTTGCAGTTGGACCCCCAACATCAGAGATTATTCCCTTAAAGGCAGAGTGATCTTTAAAGCTCGCCGCTTCTCTGACAATCGATTCTTCACTTCTGCTGACCACGCCGGTTCCCTGATGGACGGCGATTGAGCAGAAATTGCACTCGCCTGTGCATCCCCTGTGGCTCGTTATGGAAAATCTGATTGTTTCGAGAGCACGAACGTTTCCCCTGGCAGCACAGAAAGGATGCAGATCTCTTTCAAAAGGGAGCTCATATACAGCATCGAGTTCATCAGGCGTCAGTGGAAGGGGCGGAGGATTCAGTACAACATAACGGTTTGCATGTTTCTGAACCAGTCTTCTTCCTTTGCCGGGGGATGAATTGCTGTAAAAGACTTCAAACATCCGTTCAAAGTTAGTGGTATTGTCAGCACAGTCTTCAAAAGACGGGAGCTCCTCTGCGTCATTCGGCATTTCCTTTGAAAAATAACAGAGCCCCCTTATATCGCTCACATCTTTTTTCTCTTTAAGGGCAAATGCAAATTCGAGAATGGAATTCTCTGCCATCCCATAGAGAATAAAATCCGCCTTTGCATCCATGAGGATCGATCGTCTGAGAGAGCCAGTTAAAAAATCAAAGTGAGCTACCCTTCTCAGGCTCGCCTCGATTCCACCAAGCATTACCGGCACGGTTTCCCTGAAGTGCTGCCTTATGAGATTCGAATAGGATATAAGCGCCCTGTCCGGCCTTCTGTTATTTATTCCTCCCGGTGTTAAATCATCGCTGTTTCTCTTTTTCCTGAGAGAAGTATAGTTGGACACAGTTGAATCAACAGCGCCTGATGTAACCCCCCAGAAAAGACGGGGCTCTCCGAGACGTTTGATATCTTCAGGTGATGAAACATCAGGCTGAGATATTATACCCACCCTGAAACCTGCATTCATCAACACATGACCGATTATTGCCACACCGGATGACGGTACGTCAATATATGCATCCCCTGTCACAAGAATAACATCAAGTTTGTCCCATCCAAGGGCATCCGTTTCTTCAGGAGTGGCAGGTATGTACATCGTGCTTGAGTGACCTACTTAAACAAAGGTGAGAGTTGTTTAAATTCAGGAGTGCCAGCCTTTTCTATTATCATGAAGGATATTGACTCTGAAGGATAAACATAAGCACCGGCAGCCTGCATTGCCTTCAGTGAAATTTTCCAGTCGTGTTTTCTTCTGGAGCAAACTGCGTCTGACGCTATTACAACTTTGAATCCGCTTTCAATGAGGCTGAGAGCTGTCTGCATAACGCAGATATGGGCTTCCATCCCTGTTATTATAACAGTTTTTCTGTTTTTCGACACAAGACTCTCTTTCAATTCAGCTTCTTTCATACAGTCAAAACTAAGTTTCTCGACATTGTCGGCATTCTGCAGGTTTTCATGCAATGCGGGTATTGTCTGTCCCAGCCCTTTCCTGTACTGTTCAGAAACAACAACAGGCATGTTGAATGCAGCAGCTGTTTTAATGAGAATATCAGTGTTCTTTTCAACGAGCTTCTGAATTTCAGGATTCATTGCAGCATGCAGTCTTTCCTGAATATCAATAACAAGAAGAATTGAGTCATTACTATCTATTTTGAAATTATTCATTTTCATCTCCTTTTTTAATTGCTGTCAAGCAGATCATCACCGATTGAATCCATGATGATATTCGAATCATTCTTTCTTAAATTCTTCAATACAGCCTTTTTCTGTCTTCTGGATATATTGTCTCTTGGGCCTTTTATCGATGTCTTTCTGTTTGATGTCCGCTCTGAACAGACATCACATTCCTTTTCAGGAACAGTCCCCTCGATAAATATCTCTTTTATTGTCCTTTTGCATGACGAGGATGGCAGAAGGCCTGTCCTGCTGCATACTTCCTTTTCAACAATCTTTGAAGATCCGGGGAAACCAACGAGCTTCTCATGCTCCATAGCCTTTCGCATGTATCTTCCCCATACCGGAGCAGCAACCCCACCCCCTGACTGACCAATGCCAAGAGAGAGCCCCATTCTGTCATATCCAATCCACAGACCGGTTGTAAGCATTGGAGTGAATCCCACAAACCATGCATCCTTCCAGTTATTGGTTGTCCCTGTTTTACCTCCGGCAGGAACGCCCGGAGAAGCACTTCTGCCTGTTCCTGACTCAACTACTGATCTGAGCATGCTCATCATAATAGCTGCTGTCTCAGGCTTGAGTACCTGTCTCGTACCGGATCGGTCTTTCTTATCGAGAATTGCCTTTATCTCCTGCTCCCGGTTTTCAATAACCCTGCCGTCACGGTCCTCGATATACCGTATACTGAGTGGCATAACATCCTTTCCACCATTGGCAATTATTGCATAAGCCCTTGTGAGCTCAAATGGAGAAACCTCCACCGATCCCAGCGCAATGGAAAAATTCCTGGGAATTCTTTTTTTTGCCTCTTCATCATTCATTTTCAAAAGCTTCTTGTAATAGTCGATGAGAGTTCCTATTCCAAGAGCATCTGCCAGCCTTATTGACACCACATTGATCGAAAGCATAAGGGCCCTTCGCAGCCTAACAAGACCATAATATTCACACTCATAGTTTTCAGGCAGCCAGTCACCACCCTCATTGTCAAGATAAACAACAGGTGAGTCAAGAACAGTTGTTGCTGGTGTAAACTTACCGCTTTCTATAGCAGCGGAATATAAAAGAGGTTTTATTGCAGAACCGGGCTGCCTTCTTGACTGAATGGTTCTGTTCAGCTGATTGATGGGAGTGAATTCGCTGCCGCCCACCATTGTTTCAATATAGCCATTTCTCTGGTTGATCGAAATAATACAACCTTCGACCTTCTGCATGTCACGGTCCTGAAGATAGCTCTTCTTAAACTCATAAAGTGCCTTACCAATGGGTTCGGTGCCAGCCAAAAAATTCAGTCCTTCAAACTCCTCTGCAAATTGGTTCCTGATATAGTTATTAAACTTGATCTGTTCAGGAGATCCCTTCCTGGTAAATGTCGGAAGATCAAACAGGGATGAGACCAGATTCACTTCTTTGGAAAAATTCTCGATTATATACTCATCGTTCTTAAAAACAAGGCTCGATGATACAGAAGTCTGTCTTTCAAGGGCATCCTTCATAATATTTTGAGCTTCAATCTGCTTCTTTATATCAAGGGTGGTATATACACTGAGGCCCTTTTCATATACCTGATCATTGCCGTATTTTCGTACCAGCTTCCTTCTTACATACTCGGTAAACCATGGAGCCTTGTCAATTCTCGCGCTCATGGTATTTCTGCTGGGCGGAAGATTGTTAATGTAATCGAGATAGTCAGGCCAGAATTCGAGGTAGGCCTTTTCCGCTTCAGAAACAGTTATGAATCCTTCTTCAACCATTCTCGAAAGAACCGCCCTGTGTTTTCTCATTGATCTTTTAGGATGTCTTATTGGCGATAAAAGGTTTGGCGCAGAGGGAAGTGTTGCAATGAGAGAAGCCTCTGCAAGATTGAGTTCCCACACATGCTTGCCGAAATAAATCTTCGATGCAGACTCAACTCCATATGCGCCATGCCCCAGATAAATCTGATTCAGATACAGAGCCATTATCTCATCCTTCGAATAGGAAGACTCAATCATAAGGGATATAAAAGCCTCTTTTACCTTTCTGTAAATATTTCTCTTCCGCGATGTGAGCAGAATCTTTGCAAGCTGCTGGGTAATGGTACTTCCCCCCTGTTTGATACGGCCTGCAAAAATATTTATAAAAAATGCCCTGACAATACCCTTTATATTTATACCATAGTGATCATAGAACTCACTGTCTTCAATAGAAACAAACGCCCTGACCATGGAGTCTGGAATTTTTTCCAGAGGCACAACCTCTCTTTTCTGTCTGAAAAGTTCCGAAACAAGAATCCCGTTTTTATCATATATCCTGGTAGTCACATTCGGTTTAAAATGGGCCAGGGCCTTTACATTATGAAAATCATTTACGAGTATAACAATAAATGCAATGATCAAACCGGCTGCAATCCCAGCCATTATTATTTTATACTCTTTCAGCATATTTAAAAAACCGCCTATAAATCCTGTTATTGAATCGAGAGATAAATTCATTGTTGGTACAGATAAAAACTTACCTGTTTTTTTAGCGCCTGTTGCTTTCTTTCTGAAATCAGGCATTCTCGAGGATATCTTTTTCTCTTTTTTAAAAACCGATTCTTTAGTCTTTGCAGAAAAACTGCCTGCCGCTGAAGCGGATTTCTTCTTCTTTTCAGGTTCTTCTTCAAAGGCTGAATTCAACCTGGTATTTTTGCCGGAATACTTGCCCATTCACTACTCTCCTTTTCTCAGAGTTACTTCTTTTGAAATGGAAAATTATTTCAACAACAAAAAACGGGAACACGTAAAAACATAGGCGATTAGATACTAAAATTTTAAAGATCAAAATAATGTAAAAACCAATAAAAAAGATTGAATGAACAAAAAAAATCAAAAAAATAACAATCAGCCAAAAATAAAATGTATTTGCACATAAATGGACATAAACGCTTCTAATCGCCTGTAATCATATTCACTATAAATTTTCAACATGACGAAATTTTGAATGATAAACAGGAAATTAGTAAAGCTATCAAGGATGATGGCGATGACTTTCAAGGAGGAAAAAAATGATAATAAATCACAACGTTGCAGCAATCTTTTCTCACAGAACCTTAAAATTCCATGACTGGAGCCTGACAAAAGATGTAGAAAAGCTCTCATCAGGAATGAGGATAAACAAGGCTGGAGATGACGCATCAGGACTGGCAGTATCAGAAAAAATGAGATCCCAGATCCAGGGACTCCGTCAGGCAGAAAGAAATACAGAAGACGGCATGTCTCTCATTCAGACAGCAGAAGGTTATCTTACTGAAACTCACGAAATTCTTCAGAGAATAAGGGTACTTGCTGTTCAGTCCGCAAACGGTATATACACACCGGAAGACAGACAGCTGATTCAGGTTGAAATTTCAGAACTGGTGGACGAAATCGACAGAATTTCATCTCAGGCAGAATTCAACAAAATGAAACTGCTCACGGGTTCTTTTGCACGGCTTCATCCAACAGCTTCTATGTGGTTTCATATGGGGCCAAACATGCATCAAAGAGAAAGGGTTTTCATTGAAACAATGACAACAGCAGCACTGGGTCTCAGAAACCCAACAGTACTTACTTTCATCTCAATCTCGACTCCGGGAAAAGCCAATGCAGTTATTGGACTTGCGGACGAGGCATTGAGATCAATCTCAAAGCAGAGAGCAGACCTTGGCGCATACTACAACAGACTCGAACATGCTGCCAAAGGACTCATGAATGCATATGAAAACGTTCAGGCATCAGAAAGCCGTATCAGAGATACCGATATGGCAGAACAAATGTCATCTTTTGTACGTTATCAGATATTGACACAGGCCGCGACATCAATGCTCGCACAGGCCAATTCAAAGTCTCAGACAGTACTTCAGTTACTACAATAAGCTTGAGCCAGCATCGTAGTACCATTCAAGAAAATGAAACGCCGGTCACTCCCAACCGGCGTTTTTCATTTTATATCAGTTTTTAAGAGGCAGAGGCAGAATACTCAGAGGATCAACCTGGACACCCCTTATCATCAGAGAAACATGAAGATGTGCTGCTGTGGATACTCCGCTGCTTCCAACACGACCAAGAACAGCTCCTGCTCTTATTAAATCTCCAGGTCTGACCTGCAGCGAATCAAGATGCATGTAATATGAGAAAATTTTATTTCCGTGATCGATTATCACAAAATTACCCTCATAAAACATTTCTTCGGCAAGAGCAACCCTGCCGGCAGCGATCGAAAAGACCGGTTCACCGGTGTTGCCCCTGAGATCAAGCCCCCTGTGAACGCCTACCCTGTTCCTGTATCTTATCTTTTTGCCTTTGATAATTCTGTATTTCATGTAGGTTCTTTTAGCCCAGAAAGGTGATGTTATATAGTGCATATTTCTGGGATGTGAAACCCTGGCATGAATTCTGTCCGGGTCTCTGTGTCTGAAAACCTTCTTTTTCTTTTCCCAGCATTGTTTGATAAATGCAATATTCTCAGGCTTCTCAGAATAATCCAGGTCAGAATATTTACCAAGATCAAGGGGCTTTTTGCTGAAAGCAAACGAAGCTTTTCTTACATTAAAATTTACTCTTAGGCTGGATTTTTTTCCGTTTATCATTGTTTCAATCTCAAAAATCTTTTTACCGGGTTTTTCTTCAGGATCTATTGCCATAAAGGCCCTGTATCCCCACCCGCATTCAGCAAAGTAAATATTCCGCATAATTTTTTTTCTTCCCTTATTTACATACCTCGTTATACGCACCAGAGATATATCCTTACTCCTTCTTTTTCTTCTGACTTCAATATAAACGGCATCCCCCTGGGCAAATCCCCTTGAATAAAGAACCACTTGCCAGTCATAAGAATCCATGCCGCTTTTCATAAAGCCCTGCCGTTTAAAATCCGAAGGCAAAAAGGCCCTGTCATCGACAAGAATTCTGCTGAAACCAAAAAGCAAACCCGCGCTGAAGAAAAATATTACAATAAAAACAACCGCTACTCTTTTGTTAAAAATATGCAAAACCACCTCTCAAAAATTTATCTATATAAAGTAAATACTGGCACATTTTCATTAATAATTCCAGCAGAGAATATAATATTCCATGCAAAAAAATTTAATCCAACAGCCTCCATATGCAGTCAGGATCCTCAGTGTTTTTTGGGAGTATCAAGAATTATAATTGAATATTCAGGATTTTCATGCAGTATAATATACAAGAGCAATCCTTTCTATGTAATTGCTCTTTTACTGTGAATAGATTTATGCGCTCAATTGTTCATTAATTAAAACATACAGCTTCCTGCTGAAGAAAAGGCAAGGCATGAACTTTTTTGTTAGGCTTTCATTTATAAAAATTACTGTCAATAAATTCATTGGTAAAGCTCCAGATAAATAATGAAAAGAATTATACCCTTCAGAGAAAACGAAAGAGATATCCTTAGATTGCTCTCTGACATTCTAAAGAAGAGAAATCTTTCTGATGAACTCATTACCATTCAAAGAAACGAAAGAGCAATGGAGGATCTTGCCAGCTCGATCTCCCAGTATCCTTCTATCCTCGGAGAACAGCATCTTGGAAAAACCACAAGATCAATAGAAACCCTTGTAGAAAACCTTTGCGTAAAGGATTTCAATGACATACTGCTTCACATCCCCACAAAAGCAATTCTCGGGAAAAGTTTCACAATAGCAAAACTGAACTTCTTTCTGATGCAGCATTACCTTACAAAGGATGTTCTGAAACTGGAAAGACTCACAAAAGAAATTCAGGAAATCATATCTGAAAATGTATTCATTCTCATGGCAGAAGAGGTCTTTCTTGCAATAATTGCTGACAGGGAAATATCCATCCATACACGAACAAACGCAGCATTTCTTCTCACAAAAATATGGGAAAACAGAATATATGCCGGAGTCGATGAATTTGCTCCGATTCTCAATAACATCTGGAAAGCAAGAGAAAAGCTCGAACCCACCTACGGAACCATGCTCGGAATTTCTGAACTGTTCCGTTTTTCCTCAAATCAGGCGGGTCAGATATGGCTGGATTACCTTTCCAGGGACGATCTCGGGCAGGATGAAATCGATGCCCTTTTTGAATTCCTCATGGGCCTCAGCTTTGAGGAACTCAACAGGGTTAATAGTGAAATGGAGAAATCCGGAATCAATGCACTGTCTGTCAATGTAATAGACAGTATACTCGGCACATCAAAAACATATCCAATGTATATGCAGGATGATCCCAGGGAACTCTTCTCATCCTTCAGGCACAGAAAAAACAATGCCATTTTCAGGGCCAGGGGAGATATCTCCGGCCCCAAAAAAACCCTTGAAGAATACCTTATGTGTTACCTTCTGGCCTTTCCCGAACACAAAATGTCACCATTCCGCACAGATTAGTTTCAATTATGTTGACAATCCAGCCAGTTAATCCGTTTAATAACTGGCAACAGTATTAAATGATAAAGAATCAGGAAAAAGATATTCTCCTTTTTCGCGGAAGTGTCCTTTTCCCGAAATCTTTATTCATCCCTTTTGGGGATACTGAATAAAAATTTACGGAGTACAAAATGATACACAAAAATGTTGTGACTGACTTCAGTCCAGATTCATACTCACCGGAGATAGACTCCACAGCCTTCATTCATCCTCTTGCAGCAATAATCGGAAACACCAAAATTGGCAGAAGAGTGATGGTAAGTCCTTTTGCATCTATCAGGGGAGATGAAGGGCAACCTTTATTCGTAGGAGATGAATCCAATGTTCAGGATGGAGTGATAATTCATGCACTCGAAACCGAAGAACACGGAAAACCAGTAGAAAAGAATATGGTGGATTACATGGGGGATAAATTCGCTGTATATATCGGCAAAAGGGTTTCACTTGCCCATCAGGTACAGATACACGGCCCTGCTCTTGTGGATGATGATACATTCGTTGGAATGAAAAGCCTTGTATTTAAATCAAGGATTGGTAAAAACTGCGTGGTAGAACCGGGATGTATTGTAATGGGAGTGAATGTTCCGGAAGGAAGATATATTGAAGCAGGAACCACACTCAAGAATCAGAACGATGCGGACAATCTTCCAGTAATTGATGATAATTATCCCATGAAGGATATGAACAAAGGGGTAATTCATGTAAACACTGCACTTGCGGATGGATATAACAAGGCAGGCATTGAATAAACAGAAGAAAGAAAAACCGGCTTTTTTAAGCCGGTTTTTAAAACCATTACTGCTGTTGCTGCTTTTTAGCCTCTTCAAGAGCCTTATTTAACATATTCTGCAATTCCTTGGTCTGTTTTCCTGAAGGATCCATACCCTTCATGAACTCCTGGGACCCCTTCTGCACTGCAGTTGCACACAAGAGAGTACTCACCAGCATAAGAACCGGTATCGCTGCAAGAATAATTGAAATAACCTTTGCTGTTCCCTCTTTACCCTGAAGTGAATTTACAACCGCATTATAGAGAAGCCATACACCGAAAAGTCCTATAACAAGGCTTACAACCGCTCCAAGAGAAAAATGAATATAACTCAGAAACCCGAATAGAGAGCTTATCGGAGAAAGAACCATGAGTGAAGCAGTCACTCTGACATTTGCTTCATAATCGGTAGTTCCGCCACAAATTGCTGATATTATCAGCACAATGACTCCACCAACAAAAAGCCCGATAATAGCAAATATCACGGAACCAATAAATGCCATTATGCCAATACCGCCGCCAAGCATTCCGCCAAACATTCCGCCGCCAAGAGCGGTGAGTCCCAGAACACTCCAGAGAAGGGTAAAAAGACCTGCTACAGCCCCGTAAAGAACTGCCTTTATAACAGGTTCGCCCATACCGCCTTCTTTAGGCATGGATGAGAAATACTCCTTAGGCTTCAGAAGAGTATTTTGTGAATCCTCAATGAACTTTTTAAAATCGAAACTGCCTTCTGCCATGAAATCCTCCTTACTTGATTTATTTGCTTTGTGGTCATGTTCTTAGTGAATCATGAAATTCGCAAAATTTTATATACTATTGTTTAGAAAGTCAAGACAAAGAGCAGAAAGAAATCGTATTTTTATATACAGCCCTGACAAAAGTATAATTACGTTTTTAAAAATCAATCTTCGGATATTCTTTTACAATAAATATTTGAATGAGCAGGTAAATTAATTGACTAATACCACTACAGGCTTAGATTATGAGACATAATGGAGAAATAAGTGCAAACTGTCAGAATAATCAGCAACCGAACAAGTCTCACTAAAAAATATATCATAGAATCAGGGTTTACTGCCCATGAGGAATCCCTTTCAGCCATCAGCAACCGGTCAGTTCAGGAAAAATATTCATTTACAGTAATTGAAACAGAAAATCCATCAGATATACCTCCTGCGCTGTTGACCAATGCAGACAGAATCCTTATTGTCTGCGATAAAACCAGTAGCAATGATAAAAAATTCCTGATTTCAAAAGGTGTATCTCATGTTCTTTTAACAAAAGACCATTCTCTCTCAGGGGAATACCTCAGACTAATTCTGCACAAAGAGAAAGAAGAGAATGGCCGCATCATGATTCTCGACAACATCAACTCTTACAGAAGAATAATAGAGAGTATTTTTACCCGTTTCGGTTACGGTACAATGGCAGTGGAATCGCATGAGCAGATATTCGAAAACCTGAATAAAGCTGATCTGCAATTCATCCTGATAAATCTTGCCTGCCCCAACCTTGATGTCAATGGCCTTGTTCGCGAAGCCTATAAAAATCCCGAAATAAAAAAAATCCCGGTAATAATATACAAGGATATATCCGAGGGGCTTTTTGTTCATGAAGTTATCGCAGGCCTCAACCGCCTGACAAAATTCATACTAACTCCTGAAGAACTTTTCAGCTTTTTTGCTGAACTTTTATCCAGAAAAGCGTTAACCCCATTAATAACAAGGCTCAACCAGGACTCTGAATACAAAGAATATGCCCAGTGTTCTGATATGCCTCTAAAGCAGATGTATTTCTGTTATGAAAAGATGATATTCTCTCGTGAATCATTGCTTGAAACAGAAAGTCTGGAGAATCTCTTTGATGCATCAGAAAAGCTGAGGGATATTACACTAAAAGGCCTGGGGATAAGCTGGCTGAAAAATGTTAACACTAAGGAAAAAGTCAATACCTGCGGAGCGGGTGGCTAAAATCCACATCTCCCTTTTTGAGGGTATCAATAACCTGAATGGTTATTATCTGCTTCATAATTTCTTCATTGGTTCGCGGATAACATGGCCGATTTCGATTATGGCAGTGACGACAGAGTTTTTCCCTTTTCTTGAGATCCGGTTCATAGTCAAGAACCGGATACATACCATATTTTTTTGCCCTGTAATAACCGTTTCTTCTGTATCTGAAATTTACATGTTTGTCAAGTTCCGCATATCCGCTGCCGGGTCCATGACAGCTCTCACATCCAACCCCCTCTGTATTAAGTTTGCTGTTTTTTTTATTTGCCGTTGTATGACATTTCAGACACTTTTCATCTTCATAGGCAACCGGCACTGAGCTTCTAGCGGCAATCTTCTCTGCCTTTGATGTTTTCAGGGTTCTGAAGGCTCTTGAGTGAGGGGATGAAAGCCACTTTTCATACTGATCCAGCATATACTTTCTGGAATGACATTTGCCGCATACTGCTGCTCCTATATACCCAAAGGATTCCCCCATCAAAAAAACTGATGTCAGAATTATCGATAAAACCGCAAAAGCAATCAATATAATCTTTAATCTTTTATTAAACATACAGTTTTCCTGATGAATTATGCGGTTGAATATATCAACAACCCGAACTAAAGGTCAAGGAATTTAAGCTTGACACAGAAGCTAAATCGGTGATATAAAAAATTAACCATTCATTCCTCAGGGGGATCAAAACGACATGGAAGAAAAAAAACAAAATCATGAAATAATGGTAGGAAACTTTCTTGTTGAAAACGGAATTATAACTCAGGAACAACTCAATGATGCCCTTGAACTACAGAAAGACAACCCGGAAAGATTGATCGGGGAGATACTGGTAACACAGGGTCTGCTTACGAAAGAAGACCTGATTATGGCTCTTGAGATGTTTTTAATGATGACAGATTCTGAAATAGAACATGTTGATGAATGGCTCGACCAGGATGAAATTGATTTATTGATCGAAAAGAAAAAAGAAGACAAAGAGACAGATAAACAGTAAAGAAAGTAGTTGACAAGAAAATATTTATAATAAGAAATTGTTTTCATGATTGAATTCGAAGATAAAATATGTTTTGGTTGCGGCCAGGAAAACGAGATAGGCCTAAGACTTGAACTCAGATTCGATGATGATACAAAAACCGCCTATGGTGAGTACGTCGCTCACGAGTTACAGGAAGGACCACCCAATATCATCCATGCAGGAATCATTGCGGCCATACTTGATGAAACAATGATAACTGTGAACAAATACCTTGATACAGTAGCTTTAACAAGTGAACTAACGATCAGGTATCTTCAGCCTGCCTACATAAAAGAAAACCTTTATATCAGAGGATGGTACGTAAAGAAGAGTAAGAAGGTTATCGAAAACAGGGCAGAAATTGAAAATGAGATGGGTAAAGTGGTGGCCAGAGCAAAAGGCAAATATATCGAAGTAGACGAAATCCCACAACCTGAATAAAAGATGCCGAAGTGGTGGAACTGGTAGACGCAGCGGACTCAAAATCCGCCGGGGGCAACCCTGTGAGGGTTCGAGT
>CAZEJW010000054.1:0-25453 GCA_964512685.1 uncultured Leptospirales bacterium
GCGGACAGTATTGAAAAATAGTTTGTGAGGAGAAGCAATAACACGAACAATCTATCGTGGTAAAATATTTGAAATAAGGGTCAAACGACCCGCTCATCAAGAGAGGTGGAGGGACCGGCCCGCAGAAGCCTCGGCAACCGTCGATCATCGCGGTGCCAAGACCGGCAGAAGCATTTCTGGCAGATGAGAGAGAATTCCACTACAGGCTGACCTCTCTCGCGAGAGGTTTTATTGTTTGTCATTTCAACTGGAGTGATATGACAATCAAAGATGAGATAAGAAGGCTTGCAGAAAAGAAAAATG
Organism: uncultured Leptospirales bacterium; assembly: GCA_964512685.1. Classification (GTDB taxonomy): domain Bacteria; phylum Spirochaetota; class UBA4802; order UBA4802; family UBA5550; genus CAZEJW01. Next base: position 304 of record CAZEJW010000054.1, read on the forward strand.
CTCTGATTCTTGCACACAACTATCAGCCCGGAGAAATACAGGAGATTGCAGATGTAACCGGTGATTCTCTGGAGCTCGCCAGAATAGCAGCAGATAATTCTGCTGACATTATAATATTCTGCGGAGTTCATTTCATGGCAGAATCTGCGGCAATATTATCACCAGAAAAAAAAGTAATACTTCCGGAGCTGTCTGCGGGATGTCCAATGGCTGATATGGCTGACGCATCCGCACTGAGAAACATGAAAAAGAAATTCCCTGATGCGTCAGTGGTAACATATATAAATTCCACGGCAGAAGTAAAGGCTGAATCTGACGTTATATGCACATCCTCAAATGCAATAGACATTGTTCGCAAAGTTGATAGTGAACAAATAATATTCGTTCCGGATAGAAACCTTGGAAGTTATGTGGCTTCTTTCACTGACAAACAGATTATATTGTGGGAAGGGTGTTGCCCCGTACACAATGATTTTTCAGCTGGAGAACTTTCACAGATTAAAGAAAAAAATCCCGGCACAAAAGTCCTGGTACACCCCGAATGCAATCCGGATGTTATCAGAATGGCAGATGAGGTATTTTCAACAGGTGGGATGGTAAAATTCGTTAATGAAACCAGTGAAAAAAGCCTTATCATCGGAACAGAAAAAGACATGATACATAAACTCAAATCAGTAAATCCTGATATTAACTATATACCTGCCTCAGAAACATTTATATGTCATGACATGAAAAAAATAACACTTGAAAAACTGAAGGATTCACTGCTAAATGAATCTCCCGTAGTTACCGTTAATAAAGATACAACAGATAAGGCGCGAAAAGCGCTGGAAAGAATGCTTGAACTCTCGTAACTGGAGCAAAACTTGAAACAGGAAGGAATTTCCCGGATTGATGATATACCACAAGATGTTGATACGGATCAAAACCCGGACTTTGTAAACATCCTCCGGCAAAGAACTTTCAATGACGAACTTCGCTCTCTTGTGGTTAAAATCAGAGAGCATAAATATGATGAAGATGATAATGAACTGCCGGAAACAGTTTCAAAACCCGAACCGGCAGATGATGCAAGTCAGTTGCTTAAATCCCTGCATGGCTTATTCTACAGGGTAAAAAACATAAATTGTCTTCCTCACATTAATACATCAATGAATCCCATTACATTGATTAAATCCAAAATTACCGATAATGCCTCGCTGAGCTCATTCGTGGGAGAAGAACTCAGTAAAATATCAATACCTTACTTTTCAGTATTAACCTACAATATTTATAAGCGGGGATTTTTCCCTGAGATTACAAACATTACACATGAATCCGCTCAGAATATCATAATAAGTCCCAGAAGTGAGTTTTACTCGAGAATACGCAATAAAAAAAACGGTCTATTGATGACTTCTTCGGAAATTCAGAGTGATCTTTTTTCCTGTAAAATATTCAACCCTGTTATTAAATCCCTGAATGATTCTTCGGTATATTTTATACTGGCAAGCAGTTTGGTTAGAGAAATATCAGACGGAAGCAGAGATTATTATACAGATGATCTGTCACCGGTACTGATGTTTGTATGTGAAAAAACAGAAACTCAGACTTCTGCAGAATTAAAACAGGAGATCATAAAAAAAATTTCATTGCCGCTTCTTTCAATGCTTAGTCCGGTAAATCTGGATTTTAAACCAAATGAATGCACCAGCATGCTCCAGCTTACCCTCAAGCTGGATCATTATCTTCAGATATATTCAAAGAAAGCGGATGGTTTTGGAATAGTCATTAAATCCAGTGACTATTATGATAAAAAGATATTGATTGTTTTTAAATATTTGTATACAAAATTGATCAAAATTGTAAGTAATGATTCATTCATTATCAGAATTCAGAAAAACATAATAATTGTCTTCACTCATGAAAATTATATCAATGATATTAAAGCTGTTATTGATGAATACAATGAACTTTTTAAAAACAGTTTTTCAATGGATTCTTTTGCCCTTTCATTTTTTGATAATTTCAATATGTTAACAGAAAAGATATATTCATAATTTTTCAGGTGAAAATTCCAGTCAGACTGATGAATTCAGCAATATCTCAAAAACCAGTAAAGCATATTACCTCATTTCCTTGAATATGAGGTAATAATTGTATAAATTAAACAGATGCGCCTTTGCCATATTTGGTAGCGTTCTATTCCAAAAGAGTATCAGAATAGTAATGAAAAGATATTTTATTTTACATACAGCCGGGATGTTAATCATCGCATTGATTATTCTGATTCCACATGTTCTTGTGGCTGCGGGAAGCAGCGGAGTATCAGGCGCTGATTTTCTTGAAATAGGGGTAGGCAGCAGAGCTCTTGGAATGGGAGAGGCATTCACTGCAGCCACGGATGATATTAACCTTATATATTATAATCCTGCCGGACTCGCAACAGTTAAATATCCTCTTCTTTCTATTCTGCATCAGGAACTCATTCTGGATTCAAGATATGAGAATATATCAGCATGCTTTCCGATCTACAGGGGAATTGCAGGTGTTTCAAATTCCCTTTTTTGGGTTCCATCATTTGACAAAATAGATATAAACGGCAACAAAACCGGAGACGTTAAATACTATAATGGCGTCTTCACGGCAGCCTATGGTTATAATCTTGGATTCATGTATGTTGGAGGATCAATTAAGTATATTTATCAGAAGATTGATACCCTGTTTGTAAATTCAGTCGCAGTTGACGCAGGTGTTCTCAAGGGGATGTATATGTATTCACCGTTTGATGCACCGGTTCAGAATTTTTTTCTGGGCCTTTCCCTGCAGAATATTGGGACAAATGCCAAAGATGACCCGCTTCCACGAATTATCAGGGCCGGTATGTCTTACAGACTCACAAAATGGTTCAGTTTTAATACGGACGTCACAGAAAATTTTATAGATATTTCGGATTTATATGATTTCACCTACGGTTTCAATGAGAGCTTCAGGGTTTATTCGGGTATCGAGTTGACATATATGGATATCCTGGCATTGAGGGGAGGCTACAGATTTAATGACGGAGGAACATATTCTGCCGGACTCGGATTCAATTACGTTATTGGAAACGTATCCTTTAATGTGGATACGTCCTATTCGGAAAACGGCATATTCGGGCCTACATACTCAATGAATGCATCGTTTAAGCTTATTCCCAAAGTCATCACCATAGAGGATAAAATAGCAGCCGAAGATCTCTATAAAAGCGGGATCAGGGCTTTTGTATCAAATGAAGTTGACAGGGCCCTGGAACTGTTTGAGAAATGCAGAGAATACAATCCATACCATCGTAACATCAATGAAAAAATTGATGACTTGAAAGAGATTATCGAATTGAAGAAAAGAAATGAGGAGCTTGATGAGGAACTCAAGGGAATTCAATAAACTGAGAAAAGTTGAAATTATACCGGATTTTTGTCCGGCAGCACAGGGATCGGTTTTGCTGTCGATGGGAAATACAAAAGTTATTTGTGCTGTCAGTGTGATAAATGACGTTCCTGATCATGCTAAAAACAAAAACACAGGCTGGCTAACAGCTGAATACAATATGCTGCCTTATTCAACCAGCCCGAGAATTCGAAAAACGACAGGGAAAAAAGACGGAAGGTCAGTTGAAATTCAAAGGCTTATCGGCAGATCTCTGAGGGGCGTTGTAAACCTTGGAGTGCTTCAAAATTACACCATCTCAATTGACTGTGATGTACTTCAGGCTGATGGTGGAACCAGAACAGCATCAATAACCGGTGCATGCATTGCTCTCAAACGTGCATTTAAAGTGATGATTGAAAGTGGAATGATTACAGAGAATCCCATGACCAGGAATGTTGCGGCAGTTTCTGTTGGATACATCAAGGATCAGCTCCTTCTTGATCTCGATTACAGTGAGGATTCACAGGCGGACGTGGATATGAATATCGTAATGGATGGCAATTTTGATATGGTTGAAATTCAGGGAACAGGAGAAAATTCAAATTTTTCCATCTCACAGCTTAATGATATGATATATCTTGCAAAAGAAGGAATAACAAAGTTATTTGAAATACAAAATCGTTTTTAGAAAAACCTCATAAGTTTTACATGTCCACAGGTATTATGAAGGCCGATTATTCTGCCGATAAATAAATATAATTATTATAATCAGATGAAAATTAAGTAAATTCTATAAATTTTAATGAGATAATCCATGAAGAATATTTTCCGAATCCTTCCGTATACTGTTTTGATTATTGCTTCGGCTTTAAGTGTATCAGCACAGACAAAAACCACAATGGTAATTGATACACCCACTGCTTTCACAATAGCCAGAGGAACATATCAGGTTTCAATGCTTGCTTATGATGAAGGAGGTGCCGAACTCAAGACCTTTATAGGCCTTCATGACAATCTGTATCTGGGACTATCGGTAGATGTACAGCACGCCATTGGTCGCGACAAACCAGAACCGAATGTTCCGGGAGTAATCGCAAGGCTCAAGTTTACTGATGGCTGGCCGACTTTTCCAATTTCCATTGCCTGCGGTTATGATTCATTTTACATGGGAAGTGAAGGAAGAACAGAGGACTATTCAAATGATCTCAATCGCATGATATACGGACCATATCTCGCTATAACCAGTCCTATATACCTTTTTGATTCAGAGCAATATATAAGCTACGGGATTAGGGTACCGACTCAGCCCAACTATGTTCCTGATGATACATCCTATTTTCTTTCTCTTGATATTCCACTTGGACTCTCCTTCAGGCTTAGAGGTGAAATGGAAAGAGTGTTCTGGAATTTTCACAGACCAGATGAATGGCTATATAATGCCGGCATCATGTATTCATACCTTGACCAGCTCGGAATTGAATTTGATATCATGTTTCAGGATGACCATAGTCCCAACAGAATTATAAAGGTGGTCTATCACGGTGAATTTTAAATCTCTGTTAATCCTTTTAATATTACTCTTTTCCTGTTCAAACAGCAGCCAAAGTGTCTCTCTTTATACAATTGAACTGGAGGGAAAAACCGGAAGTATGATTAAACTAAAAGTGGAAACTGCTGAAACTGATATGGAGAGACAAATAGGACTAATGTACAGAAAAAAGCTGCCCCCTGATCAGGGAATGCTTTTTATCTTTCAAAAAGAGGAAAAGCTCTCTTTCTGGATGAAAAACACCTGTATTCCACTATCTATTGCCTATATAAGCGAAAATGGTATAATAAATGAAATCTATGACATGAAACCGCTTGACATAAGCATAGTATATCCTTCAAAAAAGAAAGCGAAATTCGCCCTTGAGGTAAACAGGGGCTGGTTTAAAAAAAATGAGATAAAAGCAGGTTCAAAAATAACCTTTAATGGATGCATCAGTCAATAGAATCCCCTCTTCAAAAGATGAAAGAACACTCCTTATTTCTGTAAAAATGAGAGAATCCAGGCCAGAAGAAATCGACTATTCTCTTGATGAATTGAGACTTCTGGTAGAAACCGCAGGCGCTGTAATTGTATCCTCCAGAATTGTAAAAAGAGATTCAATCGATCCGGCCTTTATCCTGGGCAAAGGTTATCTGGATGAATTGTCAGATTATATTACTGATAACGAGATTAAACTGATAGTTTTTGATATGAACAATATCCGCCCGGCACAGGTGAGAAACCTTGAAGAAAAACTCAAATGCAGGGTTGTTGGAAGAAATGAAGTTATTATGGATATTTTTGCCAGAAGGGCAAAAAGCACTGAGTCTAAAATCGAGGTAGAGCTTGCACAGCTTCGTTATATTCTTCCCAGACTAAAAGGACTGGGAGGAGTGCTTTCACGTCTCGGTGGAGGAATAGGCACAAGAGGGCCCGGCGAAACAATGCTCGAAACAGACAGAAGACATATTCAAAACAGAATTTCAAAACTGAAAAATAAGCTTACTAAATATAAATCTCATAGGGAACTTACCAGAAAATCCAGAAGCTCGGAATTTTGCGGTGCAGTAGTTGGATATACAAATGCTGGGAAATCCACTCTTATCAACTGCATGGCAAAGGATGATCTCTTTGTTGAAGACCGGCTCTTTGCCACACTCGACTCCTACACACGAAAAGTATATATTGCTGATGGCAAAAAGACACTCCTTACAGATACTGTTGGTTTCATAAGAAATCTTCCGGCAAATCTGATAGAATCATTCAGGTCGACTCTTGAAGAAATAAGATTCGCAGACTATATAATCCACGTTATAGATATAAGCTCTCCGGATATTCCCGGCAATATTAAAACAGTCGAAGCAGAACTGGCTGGAATAGAATGTTCTCATAAGCCTGTGATAATGTTTTTCAATAAAAGTGATCTGATTGATGAGGATGACAGTGTTTTGAACTCTATAATGAGATTGTATCCAGCATGTATTATAGGATCAGTTGTAAAACAAAAAGGTATTAATACATTGAAATCAAGAATAGCTGAACTGACAGATCCTGATTGATCGGGTTTTTTACAGTGATCTGAATAAAATTATCTTGATTTAAATATGTTTCACTGTAAAGATAGCCGCCATTGATCAAATTACCCCGCTTCAATGGTTCAGAAAACATCCGGATAATTGCCAGAAACTGAACAATGCAGAAAAATACTGGATGCCAATTATCAGTGCGGGTACGGTATAAAATTATATTACCTGATAAGAATAAACAGAAAAAAAGGATAAATTCATGGAACTTGATAATATTTTAAGTTTTATCTTTGGCTCTAAACACGAGAGAGACATTAAAAAGATTCAGCCTGCTGTAATTAAAATAAATCAGCTTGAACCTGAAATGCAGAAACTCTCAATGGATGAGTTACGGCTGAAAACTTCAGAATTCAGAGAAAGGCTTCAGGGCAAAGAAACCCTGGATGATATATTACCTGAAGCATTTGCCCTGGTAAGAGAAGCATCGGTCAGGACTCTCGGCATGAGGCATTTCGATGTCCAGATGATAGGCGGTATGGTTCTGCATCAGGGAAGAATTGCAGAGATGAAAACAGGAGAAGGAAAGACTCTTTGCGCCACACTTCCGGTTTATCTAAACGCTCTTGAAGGTAAGGGCGTTCATGTTGTAACAGTCAATGATTACCTTGCAAGAAGGGATGCAGAGTGGATGAGCCCGATCTATGAAACCCTGGGACTCAATGTTGGTATAATTCAGCATGACATGGATCCGTTTGAAAGACAGAAATCATACGCATGCGATATTACTTATGGAACAAATAATGAATTCGGATTCGACTACCTCAGGGATAACATGGTTGAACATAAATCCCTTATGGTACAACGGGAAATGAATTTCTGTATTGTGGATGAAGTTGACTCGATATTGATAGATGAAGCAAGAACTCCACTCATAATTTCAGGATCTGTTGAAGAATCCACAAAAAAATATTATCTAATAAACAAGATCATTCCAAGCCTGAAGGATGAGACTGACTTTGAAGTTAATGAAAAAGATAAACAGGTTACTCTTACAGAAGATGGCGTTAAGCATGTTGAAAAACTTCTGAAAATAGACAATCTCTATGACAACAAGCACATTGAAACCATTCATCATGTAAATCAGGCCCTTAAAGCACATACACTTTTTCAGCGTGATGTAGATTATATTGTAAAAGAAGGAGAGGTAATCATTGTAGACGAATTTACCGGCAGGCTCATGCCCGGACGGCGTTTTTCAGACGGTCTTCATCAGGCACTGGAAGCGAAGGAAAACGTAACCATTGCCAGGGAGAGTCAGACTCTTGCAAGCATAACCTTTCAGAATCTCTTCAGAATGTATAAAAAACTTTCAGGGATGACAGGTACTGCAGATACAGAAGCGGTTGAATTCAACAAAATCTACAACCTCGATGTAGTAGTTGTTCCCACCAATAAACCAATGGTGAGAAAAGATCACTCAGACAGGATATACAGAACAGAGAAGGAAAAATTCAGTGCAATTGCCGATGAAATAGTTGAGCTTACAGCAAAGGGCCAGCCGATTCTCGTGGGCACAATATCTATTGAAAAATCTGAAAAAATTTCGAATATGCTTAAATCAAGGGGCATTATACACAATGTCCTGAATGCCAAATATCACGAAAAAGAAGCACAGATCGTTGCAGAAGCAGGAAGGCCTGCGAGTGTTACGATTGCAACCAACATGGCTGGGCGAGGTACAGACATCGTACTTGGCGGAAAAAAAGTTTATACAGATGAACTTGAGAACCATGTGCCGGTTCACGATGCCAATCTCTGGAATGATTTCAAACTAGCTGTACTTAGGTCAGAGTTTGACCTTGCAGAAAAATTATCCGGGGAACTTTCCGGTCAGGATAAACACAGAGCCGTCTCTATTGTGAAGAATGGAAAGGACTGGAATGAAAACCATGTAAAGGTGGTTGAAGCCGGAGGTCTTCACATCCTTGGAACAGAAAGGCATGAATCCAGACGAATCGACAATCAGCTCAGAGGCCGTTCAGGCAGACAGGGCGATCCGGGCTCGTCGAGATTCTATCTTTCTCTTGAGGATGACCTCATGAGACTCTTTGCATCCGAAAGAATTGCTACAGTGATGCAGCGGCTCGGAATGGAAGAGGGCCAGGAAATTGAAAGCAATATGGTATCAAAGGCCATAGCCAGCGCACAGAAACGTGTTGAGGGCAGAAACTTCGAGATAAGAAAACATCTTCTCGAATATGATGATGTCATGAACAGTCAGCGGGAGTTTATATACACTGAAAGAAATGAGATCCTTGGAGGAGAGGATCTGTCCGGGAAAATATCATCCTATATTATGGATGTAGTCAAAGACAGAGTTGAATATTTTTCAGAAGGGAAGGGACATCCTGAAGAATGGGATCTCGAAGGCCTTCAGTTCTATTTCAGGAACAAATATCTGATAGATCTCGATTATGAAGAAATAAATCCTCTCCACATGAATTATCATGAGTTTGTTGAAGCTATTGGTGGTAAATTTATTTCAGAGTACAGAAACAAGGAAAAAGAGACCGGAAACACAGATATGAGGACCCTGGAAAGACTCATCTCTCTTCAGGTCATAGATAATAAGTGGAGAGAACATCTTCTCAATATGGACCAACTCAGGGATGGTATCTGGACTGTTGGATATGGAGAAAAAAATCCGCTGGTTGAATACAAGATTGAAGGTTTTCATCTCTTTAAAGTAATGATGAATGCTCTTAAGGAAGACATCCTCGAATACATGATGAAAGTACAGGTCGAGCATGTGATAGAAGAGGTCGATTATGATTATGAATTGATGGGCGATGAATTTCATCAGGAGGTCGAACAGTTCGGTTCTGGAGGGATTCCTTTGTCATCGACCATGCCCTCAAAGAAAAAGAAAAAAGAATCAAAGGCAACCGCAGCAGCACAGGAAGGCGGAGTTAAGAGAAAGAAAACAAGAAGAAGCAGGAGAAGTTAAATGTCAGCACCATTAATGAAAAGCGTTTCAGGAATAAGGGGAATTATTGGAGAGACTCTTACTCCTGATCTCATAAACGATGTCGCATCTGCATTTGCAGAATATGTAAAGAAAGGAAAAGTCGTAATCGGAAGAGACAGCAGGTGTACAGGTGAAGCAGTCTCTCTTGCTGTTCAGTCGACACTTGCTCTGGCAGGTTGTGATGTAGTTGATATCGGGATTGTTCCGACCCCGACTGTCCAGCTAATGGTAGAAGAGCTTGATGCGTCAGGCGGAATTGTAATATCAGCATCACATAATCCAATTGAATGGAACGCGTTCAAACTGATAAATGCAAACGGATCTTTTCTGAATGCAAAACAAGTTGAGAAGTTTTTTAAAATGATGGATGGCCCTTTCAAATACCCTAAATGGAATAAAGTGGGAAAAATCACACAGGATTATGAAACTGCTTTAAAAATGCACATTTCGAAAGTGCTGAATGTTATAAATAAAAATAAAATCAAAAAGAAAAATTATAAAGTAGTTCTTGATTCAGTTAATGGAGCGGGTTCTATTATAACTCAAAGCCTGCTTGAGGAACTTGGATGCACAGTCATACCTGTTTACTGTGATATCACAGGAGACTTTCCAAGAGGAGCAGAACCCATCCCGGAAAACATCACAGACCTTTCATTGGCTGTTAAAAAGCATAAGGCTGATATCGGGTTCGCTCAGGATCCGGATGCAGACAGACTTGCGGTTGTGGATTCAAATGGAAAACCACTTGGAGAGGAGTATACTGTGGCCCTGGTAACAGAACACCTTCTTTCAAAAGAATCCGGCAGGGTGGTAATCAATCTTTCGACAACAAAGGCTATTGAGGATATTGCGGCAGCCCATAACTCGAAAATAAAAAGAACGAAAGTAGGCGAGATAAATGTTGTTGATGAAATGCTGAAAAAAGGTGCCCGAATCGGAGGAGAAGGAAATGGTGGTGTAATATCACCTGAAATTCACCATGGAAGGGACAGTCTGGCAGGTATCGGATACATTCTTGAGATGATGGCAGACAGAAGAAAAAGTATCGCCGAACTCAAGGACGATCTGCCATTTTATGTTATGAAAAAAGGAAAGGTTAAGATATCGCCAGACACAGATAATTCGTTAATATTGAATCAGGTAAAGGATGAATACAACAGTGAAAAATTATCCGCACTGGATGGTCTTAGAATTGATTTTGTGAAAGATACCCCTTTCAAAGGTGGATGGGTTCACCTGAGGCCTTCAAATACCGAACCTGTATTCAGAATCATTGCAGAAGGCAGAGATGAAGCTCAAAGTCAAAAGATTTATTCCTCTTTTGTAAAACATTTTAAAAAATAATTTACAAAGAATCACAGCAGACATGATTAAGACTCCTTATCATGTCTGCTGAAAGCTTACCAATATTCTTCATATGAGTTATCATTTCCCGGTTATTTATTCCCTGGTTTTTTTTGTAAGTGACCAGCATTCCGTTTAACAGAGTGAAAAAGTACTGAGATATCAGTCTTTTATTATCAAATTTGGAAATTCCTTCAAATAACTCATCAAACAGATCAAAAGTCTGTCTAACGTTTTGGTTAATTTTATTCATTGAATCCTGACTCAGATTTTCTTTTGTCATAAATATGGCAAGCATTCTAAAATAAGAATCGTTAGCAGATACAAAATCTATAAAGGTATTTATCACTTCTTCAATTTTAAGATCTTTTTTGTTTGTATTTATTGATATCTTCAATGATTCTATAAGATCTTCATGATTTCTTAGAGTGGTTTCAACGAACAGTGCTTCCTGATTAGGGAAATATGTATAAATAGATGATGTTGCCATGCCCGCTGCATCTGCAATTTCTCTCATACTTACCTTTTCAAATGGAGTAGTGGAGAACACATGTTCAGCTGCATCCATAATCAGATTTTCACGCACCTCTCTTTCTTTGGATTTCAGTTTATTAAGAGTGTCTTTTTCAGCCATAAATTTTTCCTGTCATTCATGTTTGTTGAGAATAATATCAAATAATAAAAAATTGAATCAGGTTAACAAGTCTCTTTCTGTTTTTTTCCAATATAAATATATTTATTTGAATATTTAACAATGTATATTATGCCGGGTTGGTAAAAAAAATCAAGAAGTTTATGAGGAATGTTAGAACCTGTTTGTTTAAATAATCAGAAAACAAACCTTCGGTAATCAAATTACAGAAGGCTGTTATCTTTAGATTAATTTATTTAGCTCTACAGGCAGGACTTGATACTAATTATCAAATGAGTTTTGCATCATTTCTTCGAGAACAGCCCCGAGTTTTCTCATGTGGGCGAATATTTCTTCATCGGTTCTGTTTGGAAATTTTCTGAAAGTAACAACAATACCATTCAATGCTGCCAAAAAGAAATGTGCAAGGTATCTGGTACTTTTCTTATAACCGGAACCTTTGAAAGTATCGTCGAACAGATCAAGAATCCTTCTTACTATTTCATTAATCTTATCCATTGACTCTCCACTAAGATCCCCCTTGGACATAAAAAGAGTCATCATTCTGTAGAATGCCACATTTTTTTCATAGAATCCAATATAAGTATGAATCAATTCACCTACATTGATTTGTTTACTATTGTCATTTATTGAAATCTGGAGTTCTTTTATTAAATCCTTATGATCTCTGACGCATGCTTCAACAAAAAGAGTTTCCTGATGGGGAAAGTATGTATAAATGGATGAAGTTGCCATACCCGCTTCATCGGCAATTTCACGCATGCTAACGCTGTCGAATGGTTTTGTTGCAAAAACCCTTTCCGCTGCATCCAGTATCAGGTTGATTCTGGCCTCTCTTTCTTTTGCCTTTAATTCATTCAGTGTAGTCCTTCCGCTCATAATTCCGTTCCTTTTCTGTTTTTTCTGCACATTATGTTCATTAGGGTTTTAATACATTCAATATTCATGTTTTTTTGTACATATTTTGATTTTGTCTCGAATCTGAATTAAAAAACATGAATTATGTTTTTTTGCAAAGCTATGAATTCGACGTCCTGAATGCAATACTTTTTTTTAAACCCGGATAAGTATTACTTACCTGAATCAATCAATTATTTTCTGGAATGAAATACATTAAAAGTGTGAAAAAACAGTTTTGGAATAACGCCTTTGGGTAAAAGGACGTTGTTAATTGGTAATTTTTCATTGGTGAGCACAAAACATGATGTATGCAAATAAATCAACAAAAAAGAATAAAATGCTAAAAAAAGTGTCTTGCCGAATTCAGACGATACCGCTGATCAAATTTTTATTGCATAAAATCAGAAATCCACCTGGCAAGACCAATCAAGAGAAGAATAATTCCTTCGGTTCTGGATAACTTCCATCCGGTTCTAAGAAAAAATATAGCAAGCATTACCATTCCGGAAAGCATCAGCAGAGAACTGTAAGCCTCTGGCTTTATTGTAAGAGGATTTATCATACCAGCCAGACCAAGAACGCCCAGTATATTAAAAAGATCACTGCCTATAAGGTTCCCGGCGGACATACCGTGTTTCCCCTTCAGAACAGCAGCAAGAGAAGTTGCCATTTCTGGTGCAGAGGTACCGGCAGCAACAATTGTCACGGCAATGACCCATTCGGATATTCCGGCAGATCTTGCAATGAAACTTGCTGATTCAACCAGATAGTGACCTCCAAGAATTACAATTGCAATACTGACAGGAAGGATCAAAGAATCCTTCCATGTTGCCTCTTCATGAATAATTTCGCCTTCTTCAAGAGGTTCCTTTTTTATAAACAAAATAATCATATAGATAACAAGAAGCGAGAAGAGGATTATACCCTCGTATCTTGCAAGGTTGTCATCCCTGAAGAAGAAAAGCAGAAGAAAAGTGATGCTTATCATAAATATACCATCACGATAAATCAGCTTTTTGGTTGAATTAATATTTTTAATAATTGCTACTGTTCCGAGTATAAAGCCCAGATTGAAAATATTGGATCCAACGATATTACCAACAGATATATCTGCCTGTTGTTTTATTGCTGCATTTATGGTAACTGCAAATTCTGGTGCCGATGTTCCAAATGCTACAACCGTCAGTCCAATTACAAGATCAGATATTCCGAACTTTTCAGCTATGCGGCTGGCAGATTCAACAAGAGCATCAGCTCCTTTCCACAGGAATCCTATAGCAGCTATAAGAATTGCTATATTCAATGCCAGGTTTAGTTCATGTTGCTGAAATAATATCATTTATATTACCTTTTAGGGGAATTATTTTTCTATCCAACTTTACCGGAAGACTGTTATATATAAAAATTTCTGAAGAAACATCTAAAACAATTTATTGGCTATCCTGTTTTCTGTCAACAGATAAGTTTATGAAATAATCTGTGATTGATAAAGCCATGATTAACGTAACCTGAAAGGCGATATTTCATCTGATGAATATCTTAATAAAATGATTCAGGTTAAAATTTATTTTGTAATTGACATAATTTTTATTGCTACATTTAAAATTATATAAATTTTAATATAAGGCTACATCTAATAATTAAGTTTTATATTTCTGCATCATTAGAGTATAAACGCCAAAAATTATCAACGAATTTCAAAAATCAATTTATCCAAGGAGAAAAAATATAATGAAAAAAATCATAGTATTTTTGACTCTTATCACTATTATTGCAGGTTGCTCAACAGGAACTATCAGCATCAAGAGAGACTCATTCAAAAATTCTTCGCTGGTAACTTTAAAGCTCAACCATAGTCCATCTGAATTTAATAGTGCCAGAGCTGAGGCAGAGTATATAAGAGAATTCAGTGAAAACAAAATAACCCCTACGATAATTTCATTCAGATTTATTACGAATTCTCTTGCAAAAGATATTGAGGAAAAAGCTTTTATAAGAGCCGGCGGGAAAACATTTGAGGTAAAGCTGACACAGCGTTCAAGTGGAACCCATACTGATGTTTCCTCCACGACAACGGTAAATGGTAATTCAGGTTCATCTTCATTTGTTGATTATACCGGGAATCTGCATAATAACAATTCAGAATACCATTCGGAAACAGAAGTTTCAACAAACTCTTATAAAGCATACGAAGGTAAGATTTATCTAACAGAAGAAATTGAGAAAACAATTCTCAAATCAAAAAGGATTTTATACAGAGTTTATTTCGGAACAGAACCTGCAACTTATGATCTATGGGAGGGGGATATCACGAAAATTAAAGAGTTTCTTCTTACTGATCCAAACAAAAAAGGTGTCTGAATCAAAAGACAAACAGCTGGTAATCGCTTTCAATAAACGGTTCCCAGCTGCTTATATATTCATATCAGTTCAATTTATTCAAGCCATTTGTCTACTGTGTCTTTATTCTTTTCTATCCATTTTTTTGCTGTCTCATAGGGATCAGCACCTTTTTCCCGGTTCATAACCATAACTTCCTGCATCTGCGCGGGGGTCCAGTTGAATTTTTTCAAGAACTTGTATACTTCAGGCTTGTCCTTTTCCAGTCCTTTTCTGACGATTGTTGCAATGTATTCAGCATCTCCATATGTTTTTTTGGGATCCTGGAGATACTTGAGTTCGAATCTCGCGAATTTCCAGTGTGGAGTCCAGCCAGTAACAACAATCCATTTTTTATTCTTGATTGCATCCTGAAGAGCAGCTGTCATGGTTGCACCGCTTCCTGTCACAAGTTTGAATTTTTTACCAAGTCCATACTCTTTAATTGCATCCTCTGTTCGTGTTGTTATACCTGCGCCTTCATCAATTCCAATTATCTTTCCATCAAACTTATCAGCTTTTGAATTCAGCTCAGAAATTGAGTTTATGGTGACATATTTCGGAACTACAAGTCCGATTTTAGTACCAACAAGATTATTTCTTACATAATCAACTTTATCCTTTGATTTTTCAAGATATTGTTTTTGAGTTGTTGGGAGCCATCCTGAAACCATTGCATCAACATCGCCTGACGCTACAGCCTGCCACATTGCAGAGGCTGCAACTGAGGAAATTTTTACATCATAACCCATTCTTTCCTGAAGTACAGCTTTTACTACATTTGTGCTAGCGACTTCTGAAGACCATTCAACATAAGCAAGTTCTACACTTTTGGAATTCTTCGTCCCCTTACAACCGATGAATAATCCGATCATCATTATAAAAGAAATCAATGTGATAAAAAGTTTTTTTAACATTTTATCCTCCTGTAAAATTTAGGTGTTATTTTTCTGATGAAATTTCAGAAATAAAAAAAGAAAAAAGAAAAAGAAACTATCTGCTCAAATATCCTGCAGATGTTTATATTGATAGATTGCAATAAATAAAGCCGGATGAATAATTTAAATTCGATAGATATTACAAGATATTAAATAATAAGACAATTTTATAAATTTTACTGTTTTTATCAAGAAGATTTTATCAGCATTAAAAGTTACAGAGACCTCAGGAAAGATTCTTTAAGTTTCTAATTCATAAACATGATTTTTAGCAATAAATGCTGGATTATTTTAAAATATTAGTGCAAATTAAGAGCCTTTATATATATAATATTACTGACTTTATTCAATCTGCTGCTTTACGGAATCAAGCAAAACATTAAAGGATGGAATGTGTTATGGAAAAAACAGAAAACAGAATTGATGATCTCCTGGAAAAGGAAAATGAAGCTGTTGTTTTAGATTCATCAGTAAATGAAAAAATTAACCGTTCGAGAGTTAAGAGTCCTATTACAGGCTGGGATGAAACCGGGGTGGCAAGAGAACATGCCGAGTTTCATAATTCGTACAGAGAAAATAATATCAAAAATGATATAATGTTTCTTCAGGTAATTTATGGAGATAAACTGGGGCTGTCTCCTGATGATGTGACAAATGAATTCGTGAATCATTTAAAAGTACTGGGCAAAAAGATTTATTTTTTTATATTGTCACTCGAAAAAGATCTTACCCCGCAGGATTATATCAAACAAAAGTTTGATTTTCTTCAGACAAATGTTCCCAATGCAAACCCGCACATTTTCTATCTTGCATGGAACGGTCTTATAAAAAATGACAGTTTCAAAAGACTGCTTCTGCAGAAATTTTCTTTAAGTCGATTCAGCGATATTCTTGTGCCTAAAAATATTCCCGCTATTGGATCCCGTTTTACACGATACAGAACCAAGCTCGTTCTCAATATAGAAGATATGGAAATCAATCCTGGTGGCAAAGTGCGTAACGAAGGGAGAAATCTTGATGATGGCAGCGGTCTGATAATGAAAGAGGGTATCGTATGGCTGCCAAATGGAAAGGGAGTGCCAATTCTTCCTCAGGCATATGTCCCATTGAATCAGACTCACGTTATTGCAGTCCGTCATGGGAAATCGATTCATGAATCAGGAGGCACTAATCCTGAATTTGTAGGTTCAGGGATATGGGATATCTGGGAAAAAAACCGCAGAATAAGCGGTGCAATAGGAAATCAGTTAAAACCGGATGGTATCGAAACCGCTAAAGAACTTGGCCGGGATTTTAAAATTATTGTCGATCTCCTTACAGACAAAGGCTATCCCCTGTGGTCATGGTCAAAAGAAAATCCGATTCAGGTATACGGCAGCGAAAGCGAAAATACAGAACAAACAGCCAGAAACTTTCTACAGGAAGGGGGATATCCCAATATCACTTTCAAATCGATATACGGACTCAATTCTCAAAAATACGGAGCCCTTACTCATAAATACAAAAATGATGTATACAAACAGATGATTGAAATATATGGCAACTCAATCGATGGGGATGATGACAGTAAGAAAAAATATGTAAAAGATTTTTTCAAGAACAGATTCTATCATTTTCCTGAAGGTGAATCCCTCATTGAAGCAGACTGGAGAATCGCACATTCGTTCGTAGAGCTCATGAGAAATAACCTTGGGAAGAGGGTTGTATTGTGTGATCACTCAGGAGCTCTCAGAGTATTCGAAGCAGTTATTCGAACTCTTGATTTCGCAGAATACTCTTCAATAAAGGAAGGGCAGGATTCAATTATTGCAATGGTTTATCAGCCGGGAAACAACGTGAGATATGATTATCTTCAGAACAAGTCTGCACGTCTGAGATAAAAGCCAGCTAAAATAATACCCGGGAGAAATAAAGTCAGATCCTCCCTGAGGATAAAATGAACGGGAGCAGGATGAAATTGTATTTTAGAAACTGACGCTTTATTGTATTATTCTTGACATAATAAATCGTCAGTTTAAATTCGATAATAAGAAATATAACAGTTCCGATTATCGAATTGCCATCAAATGGATTAAAGATAACAGAAGATACCCCTTCCTGTCGCCTATCGCTGCTGCTTTAGTAATGAAAGGCGGCAGGATACTGTTATCCGCGTTAGACGGACAAAATATTTATTGCATTGTTTTGCCAGCTTCAGTTATCAGTCTACATTTTTTGTTGTTTTATCTCTGAGTTCCTTTGGGGTCGAATTCCATTCTCCAACTTCGTCTATGTGAGTACTGTCAACCCATCCGCTTTTTACTTCATTTCGGTGATCAAATTTGTAGACATATGGTTTGATGTCAAGAAGGGGTGTACCGTCAAGTATATCGACAGATCCGATTTTAATTATATTCCCCTTTACTTCAATAAGATCGACTATAGATAAACCGATTGGATTAGGTCTGTTGTAATGTCGTATAGAAAAAATTCCTTTTGGCTTTCCCTGGTCAAGGAATGGTTCTTCCACAAGACTGACTCCAGTGCTTCGGTGAAAATGATAAAGCAGAAATAAATGTGAAAACTTATCAATATCCTTCAAACCTTCCATATATTCCGGATAAACTTCAATTTCGCCTATCGAGGTATTGAATATTCCCTGTATAGGGGTATCTTCCTGTATCGTATGTTCTGAATGAATTATCCCGATTGGTTTATATACTATTGATTTGTCTTTCCATTCATCATGCATAACTGTCTTCTCCAGTCTAAAAATTATAAAGCTGTCTGATGTATAATTATTTTCGATTCTGTTTTAAAAACACAGTCGGTGCATTATTTGTCAAAGAAATATTTTTCTATAGTAAAAATTTATCAATTGCATGATTTTCAGTAAAAATTATCATCAATGGAATAAAATGTAATAATATATCCCTGTATTACATTTGGTTAGAAAAAGGCATATTTATATTTTAATTTTCTTGACTGAAAATTTTATTTTAGATAAATGTCTTTTAAAAATTATGAATATAATCGATCATTTGAACCAGAGTGAGTTTGAAATTATTTTTCTAAGTATTAGAGCTGTTTTGTAAATTTACTTTTATTAATAAAACATCTGTAATACTTACCTTAATTACTCCGCTTCAATTCGTCGTTATCAATTCATCAGAATAAATTTTTATCTTCATTTTGCAATGAAGCAATATATGAATGTGCTGGGATAATTATGCACTTTGCAGCTATCCTATGACATACGGGAATCTCAATAAATTATATTCTTGAAAGTTCCCTTGTGTTTATCGAATCATTTCAATATTTCGTTGAATCCTTAAACACAAAAAAAAAGAAGGAGATATTCTAGTGAAAAAAAAAATCAATCTAACGCTTCCGGCATGTATTATACTTTGCCTGTTTTTGTACTCAGGTTGTGCGAAAAAGCAGACAGATTTCACAGTGTTTGCCGGTGCCGGTTTAATCAAACCAATGGAAGAACTGGTGGCAAATTTTGAAAGAAAAGCAGGGATTTCTGCTCAGGTTCATTATGGCAGTTCAGGTGAATTGTTTGGGATGATAGGAGCCGGACAATATTGCGATGTTCTTATTCCAGGAGCTGACAAATACACAAAAGACGCTCTTAGAAACGGCTGGTTAAGAAAAGATACAATTAAAAATATCGTATTGCACATACCGGTAATAATTGTGCCGGGAAACAATCCAGGGAAAATAGAAAAATTAGAAGATCTTTCGAAACCGAATGTAAAAATTGCACTTGGTGATCCAAAAGGCCCTGCCATCGGAAGAGTAGCAAAAAAAATACTTCAAAAGGCAGGTTTATGGGAAAAGGTAAAAAAGAATGTTGTTGTTATGGGACCAACTGTCAATCAGCTCGTTATTTATCCTGCTCTCAAACAGGTGGATGCAGCAATTGTATGGGAAGATATTACATTCTGGGCTGAAGATAAAGACAAGGTTAAAACCATTCAGATTGCCAAAAATAAAAATATTATAAAAACAGTTCCAACAGCAATAACTACACAAACTGTAAAACTCAAACTCTCAGAAGAATTTAACAAGTACATAACATCAACTGAAGGCATGAAAATATGGGAAAAGTGGGGATTCAGGCCGTGCGTAAAATAAATTTCTTCAGAACTTCACTGATTTTTTTATCTCTTCTGATTACAGGAATATTAATTGTAGCAGTTGCATCTTTTTTTCTGGTTCCGGAATGGAGTGAGGTAGTAAAAAATTTTCAATCAGATGAAATGATATTCTCATTGAAACTTTCACTCTGGACAGGACTCTTGTCGACATTCCTTGTCCTGTTATTTTCTGTTCCGATAGGATATGCTCTCTCCAGATTTGATTTCCCGGGAAAGGGTATCGCAAAAACAATCATTGATCTACCTGTTGCTTTTCCTGAACTTGTACTTGGTCTAAGTCTTTTACTTCTTTTCGGGAACACTCCAGTTGGTAAATTATTTAAGAGTATAGGTCTGGATTTTGTATTCACACAAAAAGGTGTTGTTGCCGCGCAATTTTTTACTGCACTGCCTTATTCGATAAGAATACTCAAATCAACTTTTGATTATATCAATCCAAGGCTTGAATTTGTATCAAGGAGTCTTGGCTACAGCCAGTTTGAAACCTTTGTTAAAGTGTCGCTTCCTCTTTCAAAAAACGGGCTTATTGCATCTGTCGTAATCTCATTTGCAAGATGCATTGGTACCTTCGGAACAGTTCTTATTCTTGCCGGCGGTTCAGCTGGTTTAACAAATACACTGCCAATTACTCTGTATCTGAATATATCGTATGGGAACATGGGAATGGCACTTACAAGCGGGATAATATTGATTTCAGTTTCGTTTCTTGCAATCTTCGTATTTGAGAAAACAGAGGCACATATATGAGTTTTTTAAGAGTGGAAAATCTGAGTGTCAATCTTGGACAGTTTGAACTCAAAGGTATTAACATGGATCTCGAAAAGGGTGATTACCTTACGATCATAGGTCCGACTGGAGCAGGAAAAACAATTCTGCTTGAGAGCATTGTTGGTTTTCACAAACCGGATACAGGTAAAATATTTCTTGAAGGCAAAGATATCACTGATGAGTTACCGGAGAAAAGGCGCATAGGTATTGTTTATCAGGACTATGCCCTTATGCCTCATTTCACCGTAAGAAAAAACATTGCCTTCGGATTGCTTAAAAAATACCGCAAAGAAGAAGACAGGGAATTTATTGACAGCAAGGTTGAATCAGTTGCCAGAGAGTTGAATATACATCATCTTCTAAACAGAAAACCGGAAACCCTTTCCGGAGGAGAACAACAGCGCACAGCCCTGGCAAGATCACTTGTTGTCGAACCAAGACTGCTTTTAATGGATGAGCCACTTTCTGCTCTTGATCAGCAATCCAGAAAAAAAACAAGAGATCTTCTCAAAGGAATAATCGCAGAAAACGGTACTACAGTAATTCATATAACTCATGAACTAGAAGATGTATGGGCATTTGCAAACAAGGTTGCAGTATTCCATCAGGGAGAACAGCAGCAGTTGGGAACTTTGAATGAAGTTTTTTCCAGACCAAATAACGATTTTGTGGCTGGATTTGTTGGGACTGATATTTTTGATGGCTTTGTTGAAAAAAATACTGATGAGTTTTCGATTATAAATATCGATGGAGTTAAATTCAAGTCTTTAGATAAGGCTCCTGAAGGCTCAAAGATAAGAGTTGCTATCAGACCGGATTCAATAATTATAATGAAAAATCATCCTGAAAGTATAACAGCCCGTAATGTTATTGAAACGAGACTAATTGCAATACGGGATGAAGGAAGTATATGCCGTGGAGTTATGTCGTTAAATGAAACTGAATTTGAGGCAGTACTCTCAAGAGAAGGTGCCGACAACCTGAAAAGTATGATCGGTTCAAATGTATTTATGGCGATAAAAAGTTCAAATGTCAGAATTCAATCTTATTTCCGGTAGAAATATTTTGAATAGAATTATTCACAGCTTAACAAAAAAATTATTTAATGAAAATCACAAGGAGTCCGCATGAAAAAATTAACGATCTTAAAAATTCTGATCCTGATTGCAATCGCGGTTACAGGATCCTCTCTATATGCTCAGAATCTTTATGTGGCCCGAGGAGCGAAAACTCTTCCTCAAAATGGAATTCTTTTGTGGCATTCTTTCTTTTATTATGATTTCGATAAAAGTTATAATAAAGTAGAGGATAAATTCAAAGACTTAAAAGGGGACAATTCGAAATTTACTTCAGTTAGCATGCTTGGTTACGGAATCCTCGATAACCTCGAAATTGTTGCCCAGGTGCCAGTGTACAGATTTGAGGCGACCAAAAATGATGATACAGATAAATCGGCCGGCTTTGGTGATATCGTTTTACAGACACGTTATATGGCATTCAAGGGAAATGATTATTTCCCTGCTGTGACCATTTCTGCTTTCGGACGATTCCCTACAGGGGATGAAGATGAAACTCCTGCTCTTGGTGACGGAACTTATGATTTTGGAATTATTACTTTTATCTCAAAGAAAATTGCAGATTTCTCGGCTAATTTCAAAGCTGCTTATGTGTTCAATGGCGAAAATGATGATGATACTAATATTGGAAATGAATTTGTATATGCATTAAAGTGTGATTATGTTCTATTCAAACAATTGAAAATTGGTTTGCAGTTTGCAGGATTTCTTAAAGGTAAAGACAGGGACAGTCATGATGATAAAATAGCATACAGTGATAAAGACAGAATGAATATAATCCCAATGATCAACTTCAGGCCCATTAAAGGACTCAATATAAGGCCAAAAATAATATTCCCGATAGAATCACAGTGCAAAGGTGGAAAAATAGCAGACAGGACCTATGCTATCGATTTGTTTTATTCATTTTAAATTTAAAAACAGGAAGCGGTTTCCGCTTCCTGTTTTGTATGTATTATGAAAACAATTTCATTATTCCTTTTCTCTTTTTATGTACACCATTGTCCGTTTTTTCAAGGACCTTTTCACTGATATTTTTAATATTTTTATTCATGGCAACAGGGTTCAGCCTGATTGCAATTCTTTTGCAGTCAATTACACAGGCTTCACAAAACATACAATTATCAGGATTTATTATAACAGCTTTTATTCCATTCGCAGTTTCCTGCATTTCGATCACATTCATCATACACACGTGAACACATCTGCCGCAGCCATCGCAAAGATCTTCTTCAACCATAATCGGTGAATATTTTTCGTTCATGGATTATTTCTCCAGTGTTGTTTTTCTGTTGTTAATAAAAAAATATTCTTTCATATATTATTAAGCATTTTTACAAGAATTTTAATCATTACTGAACTGTCAATGTTTTTATCAATAAATTTTTTTATGCTTCTTCAAATGCAAAATTCATTTGACACTTAATTTAACTATTAAGTTATGTGTCATATAACTTAATAGTTAGATCAATCCGGCTATTTTATATTTTTTTCTTATGGCCTCTATTGCCTATTTTATTCAAGTACGCTTCCTCGCTTTACTTAAGCTCATGGAGAATACCTACCTTTTACGAATCAGGCAAGTCAGAACAAGGCTGACAATCATCGGATTGAGATTATTGACTCATCGGTTTAAGGAATCAGAATG
Source organism: uncultured Leptospirales bacterium (assembly GCA_964512685.1). GTDB lineage: Bacteria > Spirochaetota > UBA4802 > UBA4802 > UBA5550 > CAZEJW01. Next base: position 23,629 of record CAZEJW010000054.1, read on the forward strand.
CGGCTAAATTGACTAAAGGATTATCTAAGCGATCAATACTGGGTTTTATTCCAGTGAAAAAAATAATTTGTGGAGAATACTATGAAAAATACAAAACTTGTCTTAAAGGTTTCAGGCCTGATATTTTTAATGATATTATCTGTATCATGCAATAAAAAGCAGGTTAATCCATACATGAAGGAATTTTCTAATAAAATGTATAAGGCTGTTTATTCATCAAAATTTTCAGTTATAAATGAATATTTTGGTGAGCTTGAAGACTTCAGCAAGATGATCAGTAATTGTAAAACACCGGCACAGCAGAAAAAGCTGAAGAAAAGCTGGGAAGCAGGTGCTTTAGTAACATTTAGAAAGATGATCAATGATGTTAAAAAAGATGCAGGGAAACTGAAAAGAGTCAAGTTTATACATCTTGCATATAATGCACCTGAAGATCCAACAATAATAAACGGCCCAGTTAAACTCGGCTATTTTTCACTTCTTCCAACAAGGGGGTACATAACTTTCAGATACTGGACAGTTGGTGAAAAAATAATAATAGTTTCTTTCAAATATAAGAAAGACAAACCAACAGCCACAGGGTACGATCTCTATCAGCTGGCAAATGACCATGATCTTGAAACCTTTGAAAGTAACTGCTCTATAGAATATCAGGATTAATCACACCAGAATTAAATTTTCTGGATAAGAAATCCCGGTTTAGCGGGATTTCTTTTTTTTTATCAGCAAATTTGATAATAAACAATCAGTTTCTTCAAAACACATTGAATAATCATTTCCGTGGCTTCTTCATCCCCCTCTATAATATAGATTTTAAATTTTATATTGTTATTATTGATTGACAAAATTTAATTTAAATATTCTTTTTTTATTATTATTTGTGTTAAATACCGGGTTATATTTTGATGAACAGTGGAATGAATAAAAATGAATCAACCGAAGACACTCTCCAAAGGCTGCTGTGGGAGATGAGCCCTGATATGCTTCTTGTTTATTCAGATGATGAGGTGATTTTTTGTAATGAAGCAGGCTGCCAAATGCTCGAAGCTGAATCTGTAAAAGATCTCCTGCATAAAAAGTTTATCAGGCTCGTTGATTCGGATTTCAGGCAAAATTATGATAATGAACACTGCGTTTGCGGAACTTCAACCGAAGAAATATTTATAACACATCGCTTCAGAAAGATATGGGTTGAAGTTAAAAAAACAAAAATAAAATATAATGATGCTGACGCCATTCTTGTTTACGCAAGAAATATTGACAGGCTCAAAGAAGCTGAGCACGCTTACAGAATAAAAAATGACCAGGTCAACAGAATGATCCTTTCTCAGCTTACCAGGCGCGAGAAAACAATTCTCGATCTCTATAGTGAAGGTAAAAACAGGGTTGCAATTTCACGAGAACTCGACATTGAAGAGGGTACTGTTGACAGACACACGACAAATATAAAGAAGAAACTCCATAAGAAGAACATAAAAGAACTTCTTAATTTTGCAATGGATATTAAAAATCTCAATAGACCGGAAGATTTTCTTTCCGAATAATGGGAATTTTTTTCGCTACATATAGAACACTGTTTTAATCATGTTTTTTTGATCATAACACATATATAATGTCTTGACGCTTGTATATTATGATTTATTATATAGCTATTCTGGTGTAATTTAAATTGTGTTAAAACCATAAATAAAAAGATGAGGTTAAAAATGAGATCGTTAAAATTTTCGGGGATTCTTCTGGCACTTGTATTTATGCTTATGACTGCCTGTTCATATGTGGGGATAGGGGATGATGATTCAGGTGATAACTGGTGGGATGGATTGTC
>CAZEJW010000055.1:0-25337 GCA_964512685.1 uncultured Leptospirales bacterium
GTAAAACTGTTGTTATCATGGAACTCATCAACAATGTTGCTCAGCAGCATGGTGGATATTCAGTATTTGCAGGTGTTGGTGAAAGAACAAGGGAAGGAAATGACCTCTGGCTCGAAATGCAGGAATCAGGTGTTATTGACAAAGCCTGCCTTTGTTACGGACAGATGAATGAACCTCCCGGAGCGAGACTCAGGGTTGCTCTTTCTGCGCTTACAATGTGTGAGTACTTCCGTGATATGTCAGGAAAAGACGTTCTTCTTTTTGTAGACAATGTATTCAGGTTCTCTCAGGCTGGTTCTGAGGTATCAGCTCTTCTCGGACGTATGCCTTCTGCTGTTGGTTATCAGCCAACACTTGCTACAGAGATGGGTGCAATGCAGGAAAGGATTACATCAACAAAGCACGGATCTATTACTTCTGTTCAGGCAGTATATGTTCCTGCTGATGACCTTACAGACCCTGCTCCGGCAACAACATTTATTCACCTTGATGCACAGACAGTTCTTTCAAGGCAGATCTCTGAAAAGGGAATTTACCCAGCTGTTGATCCAATTGATTCTTCATCAAGGCTTCTTTCACCAGAATTTGTTGGTGATGAACACTATGATGTTGCAACTGAGGTAAAGAGAATCCTTCAGAGGTACAAGGATCTTCAGGATATTATCGCGATTCTTGGTATGGATGAACTTGCAGAAGAAGATAAACTTCTTGTCCAGAGAGCACGAAAAATTGAAAGATTTCTGTCTCAGCCTTTCTTTGTTGCAGAACAGTTTACAGGAATGCCTGGAAAATATGTTAAACTGGAAGATACAATCAGAAGTTTCAGAGCTGTCTTAAATGGCGAATATGATCATCTACCGGAACAGGCTTTTTATATGGTAGGAGCTATCGAAGAAGCGGTTGAAAAGGCAGAAAAACTGAAATCAGGTAACTAATATGGAACGTAAAATAACTTGCAGTCTGCTTACACCTGAAAAGATTATTTATGAAGGTGACAAGAATCTTGCAGTTGTTCAGGTTCACGATGGGGAGTGGGGTTTTTTGAGTGATCACACCCCCTTTATCGGGATTCTCGGGACAGGTGAAGTACGCTTGAGAGACAAGAACACAACAGAGTATTTCTTCATCGATGGCGGACTTGTCGAAATAAGAGAAAACAAGCTGATAATTCTTGCGGAAAAAGCTTTAAGGAAAGACGAGCTCAGCAGTGATGAGATTAAAGAAAGAATCAATGAAATAAATGGTCAGATTGAAGGCCTTGAGCCCTTTTCTGACACAAGAGTTACATTGAGACTTGAAGAAGACAATCTCAAGGCTAAGTTAAAAGTAGCATTAAGATAATTAAAAAAATTATATAAACAATTAAAAGGATGTCATGTAATGACATCCTTTTTTTTTATTTTATTCGTTTGTTTTATCCGATATTTAAAAAGAATAATTAGAAGGATATTGTACTAAATATTCTAGTGTATTTTATTCAAGATCATGGTATTCGAATCGATTCAGATATTCGAAATGTAATGTTATCAATGGAGAATTATCTCCTTTTTTGACTAAGCCATGAGAATAATTTTTTTTTATTTACGAAATACTATATTTTTTTGATGATTTGTTTTTAGCAATTTCAAGAATAGTAACTGGCCCTGAGATGAAAGAATGAAAGAACTCAAAGAAAAAAAATACGAAGAGATAACCGGACTTTCTGATATAGAATTTAATGAAATGATCATTTCAGAAGAGGATGATAATTCTCATGAGGAACAGATGGAAGTGAACGAGACAGAGGATACAGGACCAGAAAGCCCTGATGAGAGCAAATACATTGTCGATGATTTTGATGACAGTTCAGAAATGACGGCTCCCCCTGTATTGAAAACTGCGTCAATACCTGTTCCCAAGCCGGAACAAAAACCGGAAGTCCGTTCAGATGATTCCAATAAACCGCCCGTTCATGATAAAATCACTCAGCCTGATCCGGAAGCGGAAAAATCTGCAGCTCCTGTTGAATCCTCTATAACTTTTTCAATACCTGACGAGGTAAGAAACAAACTCGCTGATAATGTTGATCTCGGAGTAATCGGATCAATTGATCTCAATGAAGCTGAAATGATTGCTAATGAAGATCTGCTTTTTTTGACAGAAGATGACCTTATAGAAGGGATAGAAGAGTTTGAGCTCATCCCACTCGAAAAAGTTCAGCCTAAAAAGGCAGAAGATACTTTGGAGGATGAAGAAGCCGCATCGGTAGAAAAAGCTGAAGTTCAGCCAGAACCAAAAGCTGAAGTAGTATTTGAATCCGGTGAAGATAAAACAGATACAATACAACTGGAACAGGCTGAAGAAACCGTTGCAGTTGATCAGACTACAGAAAAACATATTGAAGATGAAATATCAAGAGTGAGTGAAACTGCTGAAGAAGAATTATCACCAGAGCAGAAAACGTTAACGGAAGAATCGCAGGAGTCTCATGATTTAACAGCTGATCTGCCGGAAACCCCTTTTGAGAAAACTGAACCTGAGCTGACAGAGAAAATATTTATTTCAGAAAATAAGGAAGAAGAGAGCGAAGAGACTGATTTTTTTGAACCTGATGCTGGTAAAAATGAAAGTGAATCTGAATCAGCTAAAGATATAAGTAATGAAGAAGAACTTTTTTCTGAGTTTATCCATGATGAAATTACCCATGAACTAACTGGCAAAGAGAAAAAGGAAGTTTTGCTTACTGAAGATCAGCAGTTTCGCGAAGAAGAAATATTTGAGACCGAATCAAAAGAAACCTTCCCCCTGCGCAGAAAGCCTGGTTTCAGGCCCGAAAAGGAGGTTCTTTCGGAAAATCTTGTTGCAATAGAAACTAATGAAAAAAACGTTCTTTTCAGTGATGATTCTATAGTAGATAAGCCCCGGATAGATAAACGAGAGATCTTTGAAGAAAATGAGTTAGAGAGAATAACGTCAGAAATCAATGAGATGTCAGAAGGACGGGTAGTCGTACTTGAGGAAGCCGAAGAGGAAGATGATCAGGAGCTTATTGCCAATATTCTTCAGGGCACTACGTCTACTTTTGAAGATCTGCTTCTCGATTTTGAAGATATTGAATACAAGTATCAGGATGATGAAATAGATTTTATCGATTCCGCTATCATTGAAGAGGATTATAGCCGTTATATCAAAGAGATTGATGAGTATTATGGAATAGAACAAGCCTCTTTGAGTTCACCAACAATGGAACTTTTTGGACTAACGTCACTCGAAATATCATTTGTTGAGGAAACTCTTTTTGAATCCGAATACAGGGATGTCGACCTAGATCAGATGTATGAGCTTATATCGGTCGATTTCAGTAAAAGAAGAAGGGGAGCTGGAGCAGAACTCAATTATAATTATATTGAGGCTTCATATGGCAGTCTTGCAGTTGATGAAAAATTTTCGATTGAGGAGGATATTTCATCAACATCGGCCCTGATTTTTGAAGAGGATGTTGAACGAATCAAGCAGTTACTTGGAAGACCCGTAAGGGAAATAGAAGAGACTTTCCGTCCAAAAGAAGAGCCTGAGTTTAAACCGGAAGCTGCAAAGCAGGCAGAAGAGGCCGGGGTAGTCCCTGTTGCGGAAGAATCAATTTCAGATCAAAAAGATACAGAGATAGAACAAATTGAAACAGAAGAAATAATAGACATTACTGATGATATAATTATAATAGAAGACGAACTTGATGTTGACAGGTTTGTCAGGAATTTCCCGGAGAAAAAGCAGGACGATCTCAGAGTTCTTCTTGCTTATCTTGATGGTCTCTTTGAAAAGCTTCCGGAACCGGCGATCAGGAAGTTTGCAAACTCGGAGTACTTTGATCTTTATGTAAAGGTGCTCAGTGACATGGGTATATAAATGGGATTACTTGAAAAGGCTCTTAAATATAAAAAAGAGATAAACGAAACCGGCAAGGATACCCTTATCGATAAAATAAAAGGGCCAGCGGAAACTGAGATGCTTAAAGATGATATGGCGGATGAAGAAACTGCGGTTCATGAATCTGAGGCGGAGCAATATCCCCCTCAAACTGAATCGATTGATATCGCCGCTGAAGAAGAACCGGTTTTGCTCGGGCCGGATGATTTTGTATATGAGAATCTTCCGCCTTTGGATGACGCTTCTTCTGAGGATGAAACAGAAGAGGATATACTTTCCCTGGATTCTGAAGATCTCACTGAAGTAATGGATGAAAAACTGACAGATGAAACTGAAGAATTTGAAGAACATGAAAATACTCTGATCAGGGATGAGGTGATCGAAGAAGAACCGTATGACTTGCCGGAATCACATCTCAAACTGGAAGAATCTTCTGAAATCAAAGAATATCAGGATGAAGATTCCCCGGAAGAGAAGATTTCTCCTGCTGCAATTGAGGATGAAGATCTGATTCCTGAAGATGAAAGGCCCCGATTTTATAATATTGAAACAGATAAAAACGAAAAAGGTGACCTTGATACAGAGACCGACTTCCAGATACTGTACAATGTACAGAAAGATATAAGCAGAGCCTCAAATCTCAAAGAACTGTTTGATGAAATACTATTTACAGTAATGGGACAGTTCGGTGTTTCTTCTGCATCTGTTATGGTGAAGTCGGATGATAAAAACTGGGTGGTTATCGAGACCAGGGGTATAACACTCGATGAGAAATATAAATATTTTGATGCATCTGATCGAATAATTGAATATCTTATCGACAATGACGAAATTGTCGAGACAGATGAATTTACTGATAAGGCTGATTACAGGGACAGTTATTATAAATTTATTGGAATAGATGCAATGCTGCTGGTTCCAATGAGATTCGATAAAATTATTACAGGTATTATCATAGTGGGCGAGAAACTTGATTCCACAAATTATACAAGTAGTGAGAGAGAATTTTTGAAGTCTATTTCAGAAATTTCATCAACTGTAATGTACCGGATCAATTCCATTCAAACACTTGCAAATAAAAACGAAGAATTGACAGAAAAAATGAATGAGATTGAATCTGACACTCTCTTTATTGAAAAAGTTCAGAACTGTGCAGGCCTCAGTGACGCCAGAACTGTGGTTCAGGATGAATTCGGAAAAGACGGGCTCGTGTCATATGGAATTTTCATCCTCAGTGAAAAAAGAGATAAATTTTATCCGGTTGTTTGTGAGCAGGAGGATTATCTTTCTCTTTCGCAGACAGGCTTTAATATCAATAATCCCTCGGGGTTTATAAAATATCTTTTAAAGAATGATTCTCCGGTTGTATTTGACGATATAAAAATTTCCGCTTTTCTCAGGGATTTTTTCGATAATGCTGTTCTGACTAAAATGGATATGCTTAGAATTTATCCTCTGCAGCTGGGGAATTCCCTGACTGGTTTTATATCTCTTTTCAGGTTAAAGGAAGGCCTAAATATTGAATTAGTTGATATGAAACTGCAGCAAACAGCAAAATTTTTAATTCCGTATCTTGCTGAAATCAGAAAAAATGATATAGTTGAAAACAGGTATGTTGATACTATTGAAATAACATACAGAAGAATCGAAGAAGAATTGATAAGAGCCCAGAAACTTGGTATTCCGCTAACTTTAGTGCTTTTTTCAATCAAGAATTTTAAAAGGTATTACAGTCTCTTTGGCAGAAATGTTGCTGAATTACTGCTTGACAGATTCGAGCATGTAATATTTTCAAAACTTTCGGATTATGATTTTTCTGTGAGATTTGACAGGCAGAAGATTCTGCTTGTACTTCCTGGTAAGGACAGGAAATACGCTGTTCCACTCGCTAATGCGATAAGAAACGAAGTGGTTCATTCCTTTAGTAAAAGGGAGATGCAGCTTCTTTTGACTTATCTCACTTCATCATATCCTGAAGACGGTGAAGATCTTCATAGTCTCTTAGATTGTATTGATTAAAAATTATTATCTGCCTGACGCTGTTCTTTTGCTTTTAGCAGTGTTGGAATATAGGCAGAAAAAATCAGGAACAGGTAAATATATGCTGCACATAGATAATTTTATAAAAATTGAACCGGGGATATACATCATAGGTATATCAGAAGAAACTGTTGAATGGCTCACTGAAATGATAATTGATCCCTCCATGAAAAAAGAATATTTTTCGAATTCCAGTCCTGTAAATCATATTCCGCTGAAAGAGGTTTATGTATCCAAAAAACTGGTTTCCTGCTGTGAGTTTGCAGATTTTGTTTCAGAAACAGCATATGTAACTGAGGCGGAAAAGGACGGATGGGGATGGATATGGAAGAATCAGTGGAATAAAAAAGAAGGTGTTTCATGGAAAACGCCATTTCTTGATGAGGGAGATAAAATATATAAGGACAACTGCAGCCTTTTTCCTGCCCTGCAGTTGAGCTGGAATGATGCAGTAGCTTATTGTGAATGGGCTTCAAAGAAAAATAATCATATAATCCGGCTTCCATATGAAGCAGAATGGGAAGTGTTCGCAGGATCCGCCGGAGAAGGCAGTATGAATGAGATCAATGATTTTACAATCGTACAGCCAGAAAATAGTGTGGATTATCTCGATAGGATGCTGGAGATAATAAAAAACGCAAAAGTTGCCTCAACAGGACTTGTCTGGGAATGGACAATGGACTGGTTTGACAAGTACAATCATGGAAAAGACAACAAGGAATTCGGAACTGTTTACAAGGTCCAGCGGGGCGGGTCTTTAATGAGTTCTTCTATACAGAAAACCAGAGAATACAGGTTCAGGCGCTGCCCTACTGCCAGGAGTCCATACTATGGTTTCAGATATGCCCTTATCCCCTGATTTTTAGCTCTTCCTCAACAACTCCATTAATTTTGTTTAAATATTCCTTGAGTTAACCCTGATTTTCGGTATAATCAGTCCAGTCAGACGTTTGATGAATCCGGAGATAATTACAGAGGGGCACAGCTGATTGAATTTTGAATGTTTCCTGGATGATGAAGAAATTATCAAAAAAATTGAAGAGATACTGAACTCATCTCTTTCTGTTATCATCGCAGATATCGACGGCAAAATTATCTATGCAAGCATAGGTCTGCTCAATAAAACCGGATACATACTATCTGAACTGCAGAATCGGAATTTCAGCTCAATTATGTTCTCTGAAGAAAATTTCAGTGTAATAAGAGAAAGGATTCTTGAGAACAGAATATGGAAAGGTGAGTATTTATCAAAAACGAAAAGCGGTGAATCATATACCAAATCTTCTGTAGTTTATCCTCTTTCCAGTGAAAAAAAGAAATATTTTATTGAAATAAGTGAAGATCTTTCAGGGCAGAAAAGAATTGTAGACCTGTTGACTGACTCTTTTCAATTTATTGAAAATGTCATGAACCGTATTGAACCAATGCTTGTGATAAATGAGGATTACAAGGTTGTAATGTCAAACCGTCCTTTACTGGATTTTTTGGGATACGGAAGAAAGGAGATAATAAGCAGGAAATTCAGCATGTTCTTTCCTGAAGATGGTTACCGGTGGATTGATAGAGAGTCTAGACTTCTTGTGACAGGCAGAAGAGAATCAATAAAAATTGAATCAGAAATCCAAAAAAAGGACGGTTCCCTTTGTGATGTTACTCTCAATATGTCCCCTTTGATTCGAGACGGGAAAGATAATGTTGTCATAATAATTAAAGATATAACTCAAAAAAAAATAAGAGAAGAGCAGATAAGAAAGCTCACTCAGGCAGTCGAGCAGAGCCCTGCTGTTGTAATTATTACAGACACTTCCGGATATATAGAATATGTAAATCCAAAATTTGAACAGATTACAGGTTATTCATTTGATGAAGTCAGGGGAAAAAAAACCTCAGTCCTGAAATCCGGACAACATTCTTCCGAGTTCTATAAAGATCTGTGGGATACCATTAATAAAGGAAATGAATGGAAAGGGGAGTTCCGGAATAAAAAAAAGAACGGTGAAATTTATTGGGAATCTGCTTCAATATCACCAATAAGGAACAGGGCAGGACAGATAACACACTTCCTGGCAGTAAAGGAAAATATTACTGAAAGAAAGCGTGCAGAGGAAGCTCTTAAAATGAGTGAAGAAGCATTGAGAAAGAAAAACAGTTCGATGATGAGAGAACTGCAGTATGCAGGTCTTATAATAAAACAGATTTTGCCGGACAGAGTTCCCAGGTCTGAATTTCTTAAAATTGAATATCGTTACCTGCCGCTTGAAGAGATTGGCGGTGATATATTTTTATTTTCAAAAAACAGAAATGGCTCAGTCAGTGTCTTTGCAGGCGATGTTGCCGGACATGGAGTTTCTGCGGCTTTGTTTATTACCCTTGTGCGTTTTGTTATAGACAGGCTTATAAAAAAATATAACAATAAGCCAGGTGAATTTATTCAGAATTTCAACAATGATGTAATAGCATCTATGGGATCATATTATCTTACTGCTCTTTATGGTCTGTTTGAAAAAAACGAAGATAAAGTTTATTTCAGATTCAGCAAGGGAGGACATCCTCCTCCATTGGTATACAGAAAAAAAGAAAACACTATGCATGTTGTTAGATCAAGCGGTAAACCTGTTGGTCTTTTTGAAAACCTTGATTTTGAGGAAGTAATTGTCAATCTTGAAAAAGGAGACCGTGTTTTTCTATATACAGACGGGGCGATTGAAGTGTTTAATGATAAGAGGATTATGCTTGGATATTCCGGACTAATGGAGCTGATCAAGCGTGAGAGCTCAAGGCCCCTTGATGAGATGGTAGATATTATTATTAAGGAGATAAAGAATTTCAGTGTTAACTCTGAAGAAGAGGATGATATCATTTTGATAGGTTTTGAGATCATATAGATAACCCGGACCGGGATTCAAAATTGGCTTAAAAATCAGTATTTATTCCTAAACTTTATTGTAGAAGAAAAAACTCTATTGTCCCCGCCGCCGAAGGCGGCGGGGACAATAATATTCTTCCATTTGCACTAAAAAGTATTTTTAGGAATAAATACTGCTTAAAAAATATAATTGATTATATACTGGTTTATATATTATAATTTTTTCTGTTATGCTTTACAGTTTAATATATTTTCCGGCAGAGTGAGAAAGCTGATGAATATCGATTGAGAGAAAAATGAAATAATATGGCAGATAACTTTTATACGATTCTTGAAAATCTTGGAGATGGTTTTTATGAAGTGGATCTCAAAGGCAATCTTGTTTTCCTTAACAACTCTGTTGCTGGCATGCTTGGCGTGAATAAGGATGAAATCCTGGGCAAGAATTTCAGGGACTTTATCGACGAGGAAAGCTCTAAGGTGCTGAATGATTTTTTTAGTAAGGTCTATGAATCCCTTGAATCACAAAAAATGATTGATATACCGTTAAAAAAGAAAAACGGAGAAAGGGTTTATATCGAGGGATCAGTTTGTGTCCATAGGGATTCTGTTGGAAATCCAAAGGGTTTTATTGGGATACTGCGTGATGTAACAGAAAAAATCAAGTTACAGGATGAAGTTTTGAGGGCAAGAAAGCATGAGGCAATTGGAATCTTTGCGGGCGGTCTCGCTCATGATTACAACAATGCTTTAACTGCTGTAATAGGGAATATCGCTCTGGCTAAAATGGATTGTGACCCGGACGATCACAATCTTCTTGAAATATTGAATGATGCAGAAAAAGCTTCCATGAGAGTGAAGGAACTAACTCAGCAGCTCAGTTCCTTTGCACGGGGGGGCAGACCTGTTAAATCATTTGTTCGGGTAAAATCGCTGCTTGAAGAAAGTATAAAAAGTGTACTGGCCGATTTTGAGGGAGAGTTGCGTTTCAATTACACCGGGAATGATCTTGTATATGTTGATGAGATTCAGGTTGAAAGAGGCATTGGTAATGTAATAACAAATGCAAAAGAAGCCGTGAATAGTAAAGGTATAATTGAAATCAATATTGAGCTGCTTAATATTGATCAGGAATTTGCTTCAGAAGATATAACCCTTCATTCAGGTATGTTTGTTATAATAAGCATTGAAGATGATGGAACCGGCATTTCTGAAAAAGAAAGAGATAAAATATTTGATCCCTATTTCACTACAAAAGAATTTGCCTCCGGCATGGGGCTGAGTCTTACTTATGCAGTTTTAAAAAGAAACAGGGGATTTATTGAAGCTGATTCAGGAAGTCTCGGAGGTGCCAGGTTCAGAATATATCTCCCTGTAAAACAGAATGATTCAAATGGCATTGATGTAGGTATGGATTGAAGAACTTTTTAAGATAGAAACTCATCCCCCTTGCTTCTTTACCGGAGGGGCATGTCTTATATTTTTTTTTGTGGGTTATTCAGGAATAAGTGACAATGTGATATTTTTAAATCGGATTAAGAGGTGCAGTTATGTCCAGAATACACTGTTTTAAGGTCATACCTGATCTTCCTGAAAGGCTGAAGGCTCTTCTTGAAATTGCCGGAAACATGTGGTGGGTGTGGAATTTTGAAGCCATTGAGCTGTTCAGAAGACTTGATGTTGAACTCTGGCGGGAGCTTGATAATAATCCAATAAAATTACTGGGAACTGTTTCACAGAAAACGCTTCAGGAGGCTGCTGAATCGGAAAGTTTTATGGCTCATCTCGAACGTGTTGAAAAGGAACTGAAATCACATACCGGGGCAGAGCGAACATGGTTTTCAGACAATGTCACAGCAGCAGGCGATGTTCAAATTGCGTATTTTTCTGCGGAGTTTGGTATTCATGAATGTCTGCCAATATATTCAGGGGGTCTTGGAGTCCTTGCAGGGGATCATTTAAAATCTGCCAGTGAGCTCGGATTACCCCTGGTTGGAGTCGGACTTCTTTACAGGATGGGATATTTCAGGCAGTATCTCAACTTTGATGGCTGGCAGCAGGAGAGATTCCCGGAAACGGATTTTCATAATATACCTGTTTCACCTGTAATGAATAATCAGAATGAATATCTACGGATAAAAGTCGAATATCCGGGGCGTGATGTTTTTGCGCGGATCTGGGAGGTGAAAATCGGAAGAATCAATCTTTACCTTCTGGATACAAATATTGATGAAAACAATATCGAAGACAGAGCAATAACAGATCATCTCTATGGCGGAGACAATGAAACAAGAATAAAACAGGAAATAATGCTTGGGATTGGTGGCGTTAGAGCTCTCAGGGCAATGAATAAGCAAATATCAGTTTATCATATGAATGAGGGGCATGCAGCTTTTCTTGCTGTTGAAAGAATCAGGTTTGCAATAAACGAAGAGGGACTTTCTTTTAATGAAGCATTTGAATTTGTTTCCGGAAGTAATGTTTTTACAACACATACTCCTGTGCCGGCGGGGAATGATCGTTTTTCACCTGAACTGATTGATACTTATTTTTCTCATTACTATGGGCGGCTTGGAATCGATTCTGAGCAGTTTCTTGCTCTTGGAAGAGAAGATCCTTCGGATTTAAAAGAATCCTTCTGTATGACAGTTCTGGCATTGAGAACCGCTGCCGGGAATAATGGAGTGTCAAGACTTCACGGCAGTGTTTCCAGGAAAATGTGGAGAAAAATCTGGCCGTATCTTCCTGAAAATGAAATTCCTATCGGGCATGTTACAAATGGGATACAGATTTTGTCCTGGACATCGGATGAAATGATGCGGCTTTTTAACAGGTATCTTGGCCCAAGATGGATAGATAATCCGGCTGATAATACCATATGGAAGAATATCGACTCAATACCCGATTCTGAAATATGGAGATGCAGGGAGCGTTCAAGAGAACGTCTTATAGCCTTTGCCAGAAGAAAACTCAATGAACAATTACTGGCAAGAGGTGTGCCTCCCAAAGAAGCAGAAAAAGCGAATTATGTTCTGGATTCAGAGGCGCTGACTATCGGATTTGCCAGGCGATTTGCAACATACAAAAGAGCAACACTCATTCTCAGAGATATGGAAAGACTTTTCGCGCTTACGAGTGACAGAGAAAGGCCGGTTCAGATCGTGTTTGCCGGTAAAGCTCATCCCAGAGACAATATGGGAAAAGAGCTCATCCGGCAGATTGTTCATCTTACTTATGATGACCGTTTTAGAAACAAGATTGTTTTTCTGGAAGACTATGATATCAATATTGCAAGGTATATGGTTCAGGGTGTTGATATATGGCTCAATAATCCTATCAGGCCTAAAGAGGCATCCGGTACCAGTGGTATGAAGGTTATACCAAACGGGGGGTTGAATATAAGCGTGCTGGATGGATGGTGGGATGAAGCCTATAATGCTGTTAATGGCTGGGCAATTGGCAAGGGAGAGGAGTATGCGGACCACAGTTATCAGGACGAAGTCGAAAGTCTCTCTTTGTATAATATACTCGAAAAAGAAATAATTCCTGCATTTTATACCAGGGGTGTTGATGGAGTGCCAAAGGAATGGCTAAATATAATAAGGGAATCCATGAAAACGATTACTCCGTTTTTTAATACAAACCGAATGGTTATGGAGTATACAGAAAATTTTTACCAGCCGGCTCATAAAAACTACGCTCTTTTTTCTTCAGATAACTATTCTGTATCCAGAGAACTTGCTTCATGGAAGAGACGGGTTGAATCGAAATGGAAGGGTGTAAGCATTGTTAATTTTTCATTCTGTGATGACATGGAGATAAGGGTGGGAAGAAAAATGACAGTGAAGGCAGAGATAAATCTCGGAGCACTGACTCCGGCAGATGTTGTTGTTGAATTATTTTTTGGTGCACTTAACAATAAGCGTGAAATCAGTAATGGTGCCTCTGTATCAATGTGTGATGTTCAGAAATTATCAGATGGTAAATATCTTTACGAGGGACAGTTTCTTTGTCTGAAATCAGGTGAGTTTGGCTGTACCGTCAGGGTTTTACCGCATCATATATATCAGACAAGGAAATTCGATGCGGATATGAAAATTTCCTGGGCATGACCAGTATCATATTAAGGAAACTGGAATATTTTTTGAATTCTGTTCGAAAAGATTTGGATCTGACATAATAAGGAGCATTGGAGCATAATTACTGGGGTTTTTATAATTCATACACATGAGTGATGAATATTCAGCAATTTGGAATTATGCTGATATCAGAGGCGTTTTATTGATCAGTATTTCCTTTATTTTTGCATCTCCGGCTGAGAAGTATATCACGTGGGACTCCATTGTAGTATACTCTGTAATGATTTTCATAAATTCATTGTCTTTTTGAAACTCATTGATTTCAATTTCACTGAATCTTTTATCATCAATAAATATTGCTTTCATTTTATATCCTGATTCTCTTTGTTTTTTTGCAATCTATTAATCGCGGCGATTTTGTAAAGCATTTTACTCCATATTTTTAAATGTCACATCAAAAATCATATGTTTCATTTGTATCGAATTGAAATTCAGTTTTCTCTTCAGAAATGCGGATAGCCTCATTGAACGGTAACACTGTGAGTGAGGGGTTTGTTTGTTTCAGCATCTTGACAATTAAAACATGAATTTTAATCAGTATGTTATCAGGTGAAGGATTGTTTAAAAAACGATCTCTGTATTCTAATAATTTGCAATTTTTTTCGGATTGACTTTTTATTGCCTGTTATTATCTTCTGACAGAGGTTACGTATAAACTTCAAACTCCAACAGAATAACCGGAGTATGACTGCTCCAGGGAAAAATCCGGAAAGAAAGTGAAAGTTGAAATGACTCTGAAAAGAAAATCCTTTTTAACAGCATTACTTATAATATTTGTTCTTTCATCATCAGGTTTTGCATACAAATTTGATTTTGTTACAGTAAGTGATGTAGTAAAAAAAATCAGGAAGAAATTCTCTGATCTTGAAACCTATCAGGCCAGTTTCAAAATTTTATCTGAACAGCATGGCAAAAAAAAATTACAGACTGGTGTACTCAAGTATAAAAGGGGGGATCGGCTCTATCTGGGCTTTCATAAACCCTATGGTCAGAAAATAATATCGAATGGAATTATGATGTGGATATATATCCCTTCAATGAATGTGGTTGCTGAGCAGGATCTAAAATCCGATAAAAGCCTGTTCTCTGCCGGTACAAGTACAGGGCTTTCAAGGCTGTTCTCAAAGTATCATTACAGGTTTCTTTCCAAGGAACAGCCTGAAGAACAGAAAGACGGCAGTAAGCAGTATACAATACTTCTGAAACAGAAGGAAAGCAGAAGCGGTTACAGAAAGATAAAGCTCTGGGTATCAGAAGATTTTATGATTGTTAAAGCTTCAGGAGAGACATCATCAGGCAAGACTATTGATATTTCATTCTCTAATATACAGATAAATAAAGATATACCCAATGGTGTTTTTAAATTTGATATACCTGCAAGGGCAAGAGTAATAAAGAACCCAATGTTATCAGAGGAGTAAACAGTGGACAGTATTGGAGAAAAACTCAAATCCGCAAGAGAAACAAAAAAATTATCAATAAAAGATGTAGTTCGTGATACCAATATCACACCTCTTTATATTACGGCTCTTGAAGAGGAGGATTTTGACAAGTTCCCAAGTGAGACCTATCTCATTGGGTTTTTAAGATCTTATTCGGAATATTTGAAACTCGATTCAGAAGAAATAATACAGAGCTACAGAGGATACAAAATTGGAGAAAGCGTAACTCCCCTTGAAGAGCTGACCAGGCCTACAAGGACATCCTTCTCTATGCTTTTTAGTACTTTTACTGAAAAATATAAAAATTTTCTATTTGCAGGATTGATCGTTGCAGCTGTTGTTTTCATCGTATGGGGAATCAATGCTGTGATTTCTGCGGGTGTTGACACAGGCGGTGCAAGTTCGATTGAGAGTATAAAGCAGGACTATAACTCAAAGAATGCCGGTGAAAAAATAGATAATATAAGAAATCTTCAGCTTCATAATGACAGGGGTTTTATACTTGTTTACAAGAATGAAGCAGTTCAGTTTCTCGTTGGAAATAAAGAGGTTGTTTTCATCCTCAGGGAAATAAATGAAGGTGGTGTTAAACTGGAGTTTTTGCCTGAAAAGCAGGAAATTTCAATTGATATGGAGAAAACCAGAAATCTTACTATGGACAATTGCCCAAGGGAAATACTTTTTACCCTTAAGGGATTAACAGAAAACCGTGCGAAGATTATGGTTCTGCTTGGTAAGAAAATTGCAGGTGAAGATGAACCGAAAAATCTTGAAAAAAAGGAAGATCTATCGGATAATACTGACGTAGTTGCTCAGAATGAGAAAAACCTTAAAATTATATTTGAGGCTGAGTTCGATGAAAAATCATTCATTGATATTTATCTTGACGGTGTCAGAAAGAAGAGAGGTTTTATTCCCAGAGGAACTGTCGAAAGATGGGAGGCCTCTGAAATAATTCAGGTTAAGATCGGAAATGCCGGTGGTCTCAAGGCAAGAATAAACAACAGGGATTATACTTTTGGTAAATCCGGCCAGGTAGCAAATAAAGTAATTAAGTGGAAAAAGGATATTAACAATCCGAACCTGTATCATATTGTTGTTCAGGACTGGTGAGATGTGTATACTGCTTCTGATTTATCCTTCTATATAATATCACTGGGATGTTCAAAAAACCTTGTTGATTCAGAGAGAATCAACGGATGTATGAAAAAGTGCGGATTCAATGATACTGAATCCGCAGAAGATGCAGATATTTTAATTATAAATACATGCGGTTTTATCACTCCTGCCAAAGAAGAGTCTATTGAAGTCATTCTCGATGCACTGGATGAAAGGGATGTCTTCAATGATACCAGCCGTTCAGACTTTACTAAAAAGGTTGTTGTCACAGGATGCCTGTCCGAACGTTATTTTACCGAAATAAAAAAAGATATCCCTGAAATTGATTTTGTTTACGGACTCCCGGATCAGGATTTTATTAAAGAATTTTGTTCGGAGTTTGATATTGAAATTCAGGACAATCTAGACGTGTGCAACACAAGGAGCCCGATTTTTCAGGGTCTTCCATATTCCTATATCAAGATTGCTGAGGGTTGTTCGAACAACTGCTCTTTCTGCGCCATCCCGCTTATCAGGGGACCATTCAAAAGTATCTCACCGGAAGAGATTATCGCTGATGCTGTAAGTTCAGTTTCTCAGGGAGCAAAGGAGCTTGTTATTATCGCTCAGGATATAGGTGTTTACCATTGGGAATCACATAGTCTGAGTGATGTCGTACAGTCTGTTTCGGAAATAGAAGGGGTTGAGTGGATAAGACTCCTCTATTGCCATCCTGATCATCTCAGTGATGATATAATCAGACTCATTGCCGAAAATGAAAAAGTCGTTAAGTATATAGATCTTCCCTTTCAGCACGTGAGTGAGAAAATTCTGAATTCAATGAACAGGAAGGGAAACCGTTCGTCCTGCAAAGAACTGGTCAGAAAAATCCGTGAAGCAGTCCCTGATATCCGGATCAGGTCTACCTTTATGGTGGGCTATCCGGGAGAAACCAACGGGGATTTCGAGGAACTGATGGCTTTTATAAAAGAGATGAAACTCGATCGCGTTGGATGCTTCACTTATTCTCCTGAAGAGAATACACCGGCAGAGGCGCTTGGTGATCCTGTTCCTTCCAGTGTAAAAGAAGAGAGGCAGAAGATCCTCATGGAAACGCAGCAGAAAATATCTTCCGAAAAGCTCGAATCAATGATTGGATCAGTGGTCAATGTTATTGTTGAAGAGAGATTCGATAAGAATACATTCATATGTCGTACTGAGTACGATGCGCCTGAGGTTGATGGTGTTTTTTACTTGACCACTGAAAATGCAGTGATTAACTCAATAATAAAAGCAATTGTTACAGATTCGATCGAATATGATCTCATCGGGGAGCCCGTTTGAAATTTTCAAGTTTTATCCTTAATATACCCAATCTTTTGTCTATTTTGAGAGTGGTTCTTATTCCTCTTTTTATTTATCTTCTTTCTCTGAAAACAGTAGAGGGGTGGATCTGGGCATTTGTCGTTTTTGCTGCCGCATCATTTACAGACCTACTCGATGGATGGACTGCAAGGAGGTTGAATCAGGAATCCGAATTCGGTAAATTTATCGATCCCCTGGCTGATAAATTTCTGGTGATCTCCGCTCTTATCGCGATACTCATTCTTGATCCCTATCTGCAAATATTTGATTTCTGGATGATCCTGGTGATAGCAGGAAGGGATGTCATGATAACAATGATGAGGTTCCTGGCAATAAGAAGGGGCAGGCCTCTCAAGACCAGCAAATTCGGGAAAGTTAAAACAGCGTTCCAGATGTTTTCTATTGTAATTATTATAATGATTTATATAGTGAAAAAGACCGGCATTTTCATAACACATGAATCGGTTCCCTACTGGATCATGGTTGCTATAACCGCACTTACTGCCTTTTCGGGAATCCGTTATCTCATAACGAATTGGACACTCTTTCTTCCCGAAGGACATGAAAAAAACAATTCCGGAAGTAATAAATGAAATTTAAAGAGATTCTTTTTACCATGTTTTATGCGGGATATTTCCCAAAGGCCCCGGGTACTGCCGGAACCGTTGTGGCTCTTGCGATTTATGTTCTTGAAAGAATAATCGTTGGACCTCAGTATTCCTGGATCGCAAATCTTTTTCTGGTGCTTTTTCTTTTCTACCCATGTTTTAAGCTGGGTGATGAGGCAGAAGAATTCTATAATGAAAAAGACCCTCAGACAGTTGTAATTGATGAAGCTATGGGTTTTTGGATTGGAATTCTTTTTTTCTCTTTCAACTGGAAAACCATTCTTGCGGGATTCGTAATATTCAGACTTATAGATATTTTTAAGCCGTATCCGGTAAATGCAGTACAGGATATTAAAGGCGGAGCCGGAATTATGCTTGATGATTATATTGCAGGACTATATACCAATCTGATTCTTCTTGCGGCTGCCCTGCTTACAAAAATATTCATGGGGACTCCTGTTTTCCCGCATATTCTTTTTTAATAAGGAGAAAAGGGTGATGAGAAAATTGGTTTTTTTAATACTGCCTGCTCTCGTATTTATATTTTTATCAACCGGAAGCGATGCAGCAAGGGGCAGATATTACAGGCAGAAAAAAGTTGTTGAGCAGCAGAAAGTATCTGAAGAAAAAGTGTCTGAGATAGATCTCAGGTTTAAAAAAATATATAGCCAGTTAAACTATCTTTTAAGAAAAAATGTGGATATAAAGCAGCCTTCTGACGAATTGAAGCTTATTGAAACAGAATTCGATTCAATTAAAAAAAACTATACAGGTAAGGATATTGATCTCTCTGTAAAGAAAATTGAGAGTGATATCAATTCAGTTGAGATAAAAATAAAGAACATGACTGAAATCGCTCAGAGGCTTGACCTGCTGTATATGCTTATGGCTGCCTTTGGTCTTGTGTTGATAACTGGAATCGCAATATATTTTACCAGAATGTATTTAAAGAGGAGGACATGAGTCTGAGAACTTATCTCTTCAATACTGAGAAGATAAATTATGTAAAAGGTAAAAAGCCGGATGTGGACTGCATCCTCTGTGCAATCAGGGATAAGCATCCTGATGTTGAATCTCTCGAGATCACACGAACACAGAATTTTATAGTCACTGTAAATCTGTATCCATTCAATCCCGGTCATCTCATGATTTTTCCGGCAAGACATGTCGAAGACCTTCAGTCTTTGACCGATGACGAGGCTCTCGAACTTCATTCTCTTGTTAAACGCAGTATTTCAATACTCAATGAAGAGTTTTCTCCGCATGGATACAATGTGGGTTATAATCTGGGGAAGGGAAGTGGAGCCAGTATATCTCACATCCATGTGCATATTGTGCCCAGGTATGAAAATGAAATTGGCTTTATTGATGTGATCGATGGAGCAAGAGTTGTAGTTGTCGATCCTGTTATAGTAATGCAGAAACTGAGAGAAAGGTTTTCTATAGAATGATTACCGTGTTTGATGAATACTATGGTGAGTTTATCCCGCTGTTTGTTGATCCGAAAAAACTTCTTCTTGACTGAATTGTCAATTCCATGATCATTGCTTTCAATTTATACCCTGGATTTGTGTATAATAAATTTTATTTTCTGAGAGTACAACCTCCTTCTTCCTTCCATGAGGGGGAGAATAATCAGGATAAAAATTGTAATTGACCCTTCTGTTTTATAGATTTATATAATAAAGTAGAGAACAGGATGATTATTTTTGATGATTTCAGGAATCAATTAAAGTCATGGCATAAACAGAAGAGAAGAACAGTTTTCAGGGAAGAAATCACCTGTTAGAGGAATTTGAACAGAAAGATATGAACGAAGTAGTAATAATTTCAAAAAGGGCTGATGACTACATTGCCGATGAAGGTAATCTGGATATAAATATTATCAGGAGCGATAATGTTGTTCTGGAAGTTGATTCTCTGCTTAAAAAGGCTGATCCCGGCCCATTGATTGCAGTTTTCTTTATTATGGTGAACGAGTATCAGGAACTTTTTAAAAAACTCAGGCTTATATCCTCCGGTGAAATTTATTATCAGGTGGTATTGTTTGGTTCAGAGGAAGAAATTCAGAATTCAAACATAACAAAGTTGTTTCATGTGTCAGAGTTCAGAAAGATGCCACTTTCTGAGGTGGAATTTGATTTTGCAGTAAAAAAATCTTTTTCTTTTATACGAGAATATTATGTCGAAAAAGCAATACAGCATGATTATCTTGCCAGGCTTACCGATACCAAACGGGATCAGGAGGATCTGATAAATATCGGCAAGGCTCTTTCAAGTGAAAAGGATACAGGGCAGCTATTGAGACTTATTCTCGATATAAGCAAGAAAATTACCGGCGCTGACGCAGGCAGCATCTATCTTGTAGAAGAGGATGAAAAAGGCAAGAAGCGTCTCAGGTTCAGATTCTCTCACACCTTTTCCAGGGAGATTCCTCTGGAGGAATTCGTAATGGATATAAACAAGAAGTCCATTGCCGGTTATGTAGCAGCAACCGGAGAGGTTCTCAATATACCTGATGCATATTCATTACCTGAGGATTCACCGTATTCATTCAATAAGTCCTTTGACCGCCAGAATAACTATATCAGCAGATCCATGCTGGTTGTCCCCATGAGGAATCACGTTGATGAGATAATCGGAGTTATACAGCTTATCAACAGTAAGGAAGACCTCAGCAGAAAACTCGGACCGGATGAAAATGAAGCATTCACACTGCTTCTCAGGACAGAAGAAGACTTTGACAGGTACGTAAGAACCTTTGATGAGAAATATGACAGCCTTCTCGAGGCCATTGCAGGAGAGGCAGCTGTTTCAATAGAAAACAGCAGAATGATAAAACAGATACAGGAACAGTTCGAGGAGTTTGTCAAGGCGTCGGTAATAGCCATTGAATCCCGTGATCCTGCAACTTCCGGTCATTCATTCAGGGTTGCTGCGATATGCGTTGAGATGGCAAAAGCGATTAATAATGTGCATGAGGGTTATCTGAAGGATGTTTATTTTACCGATATTGCCATCAAGGAACTCGAATTTGCATCACTCCTTCATGATTTTGGTAAGGTTTATATTGACCTTGCAATTTTTCAGAAATCAAAGAAACTTTTTCCTACAGAGTTTGAGAACCTAAGTATGAGACTCGACTATTTGTACAGGTATATCGAACTTCAGTCTCAGATGAAGGAGATTCGTCTGCTCGAGTCGGGAGAATATATCAGTGTTTCAGACGAATGCAGAAAGATCGCAGCAGAAACAGAACAAATGCTTGAAAGAGTGAGGGGAATCAAGAAGCAGTTGTCAGAACTAAACGAGCCCACAATATTCGTTGAAGACCCCGAATCTGAGCTTGCAGAAATTATAACTGAAATTGAAAATATTGAGTGTCTCACTATCGATGGGGAGTGTTTTGATATTATCACTGAAAAAGATCTCCTCAATCTTTCAATAAAAAGGGGCAGTCTTAATCCTGAAGAAAGACGGGAGATTGAAAGCCATGTTATTCATACATATAATTTTGTAAGTAAAATCCCATGGCCGCCTGAATATAAAAATATCCCTGAGATCGCTGTACAGCATCATGAATTTCTTGATGGGTCAGGATACCCTGCCGGTCTTCGAGGGCGTGAGAATACTCTTATTCAATCAAGGATCATGACTGTGGCAGATATATTCGATGCTCTTTCGGCACAGGACAGGCCCTATAAAAAGGCGGTTCCCCTGGAGAGGGTTCTGGTTATTTTAAGAGAAGAGGCTGAAAGAGGCAAGATAGACAGCGAACTGGTTGAGGTTTTTATAAACAATAAAATATACGAGAAAATAGACACTAGTCTTTTTGCTTTGAAAGAAAACAGTAAAGTATAAAATTCATAAATCAGAGGAAGATATTCAATGAGTTCACAGAAAATCAAATATGAGAACAGAAAACTCGAGGTTCCGGACAACCCGGTTATTCTTTTTATAGAGGGTGACGGTATTGGGCCGGATATATGGAAGCCCACAAAACTCGTTCTCGATACAGCTGTTGAAAAGGCATATGGCGGATCGAAAAAAATCGACTGGATGGAAATTCTTGCAGGTGAAAAGGCCTACAATACAACAGGAGAATGGCTGCCATCCGAAACCCTTGAAAAGATTAAGGAATACAGGGTAGCGATAAAGGGGCCTCTTACAACTCCGATTGGCGGAGGCATAAGGAGCCTCAATGTAGCTCTGCGTCAGAATCTGAGCCTGTATGCCTGTATAAGGCCTGTCCGTTATTTTACTGGTGTTCCGAGTCCAATGAAGAATCCCGAAAAGGTCGATATGGTAATATTCAGGGAGAATATTGAGGATGTATACAGCGGAATTGAATGGAAGCAGGGAACAGACGATGCTGCAAAGGTTATTGAATTTCTCAACAGGGAGATGAAGACACAGCTTACTTCTGACGCCGGAATTGGCATAAAACCTATAAGTGAAAAGAATACGAAGAATCTCGTAAGAAGCGCTATTCAGTATGCAATAGACAATAAAAGAGAGAGTGTTACCCTCGTTCATAAAGGCAATATAATGAAATTTACAGAGGGTGCTTTCAGGGACTGGGGATACGAGCTGGCAAAAGAGGAGTTTGCTGATTCGATCATTACAGAGGATGATCTCATGTTAAAATACAATGGTATAATTCCTCAAGGTAAAATCCTCATAAAGGATAGAATTGCAGATGCCATTTTCCAGGAAGTCCTTCTTAATCCTGAACAGTATGATGTTCTTGCAACACCCAATCTCAATGGAGATTATATCTCTGATGCACTGGCCGCACAGGTAGGCGGGCTTGGTATGGCTCCGGGTGCGAATATTGGAGACAATCAGGCAATATTTGAAGCAACTCATGGTACGGCGCCAAAATTTTCCAACCATGATAAAGTCAATCCTGGTTCCCTTATCCTGTCATGTGAAATGATGTTTAGATTCCTGGTTTGGAAAGAGGCTGCTGATGCTCTTGTTAATGCACTTGAAAAGACCATCAATCAAAAGAGAGTTAGATTTGACCTTGAACAGCAGACAGAGGGCGCAACCCTTCTGAAGTGTTCAGAGTTCGGTGAAGCAGTAGCAGGAAATATTGAATGACAGTATTATCCGTGGCCGGGAAGAGTCCGGTCACGGGATGATTTATTGAAAAGTTTTGCAGTTTCGTCTGTTGTTAAAAGAAAGATGAGTGCAATCTCAACAAAAAAGAAGACAGTTCTAAAGATCACAATAAAGGTATCTGCTGCTCCATGAGTAATTGAAACCTGAAGGAATGATTTCAGACTGACAACAGCAATGGCTGCATGAATATCCATTATAAAAAGCTGAATCACTCTTGAGGCGGTTTTTTTCTGGTAAATGGATATGGAGTGAACTGCAAGTAAAATACTCAGCAATGCCCCGGTGATAATTGCAATTGTTTTGCCTGCAAGCATAGAGATTATAAACATCATGTATATTATTTCTATATAATATGCGGTTGACATATAAGCGGTTATTGTGCTGATATTTTGTTTTATTGAAGTAATTGCTGTTTTCATAGAAATAAAACACTTTTTGATTCAAATAAGGTTAACTTTAATTTCATTCGGGTTTTACAGCTTCCGGCCTGGCAAATGCCGGAATAACACACAAAAACTTTACCACTGTAATTCGGCCTGAGTGAAGCGGATTGCCGGTATCTCATTACTCATATTTTTCATATAAACAGAATTTAGGTTAGTGCTTATTCCTAAACTTAATTGCAGAAGAAAAAACTCTATAATCCCCGCCGCCGAAGGCGGCGGGAATTATAATATTCTTTCATTTGCGTTAAAAAGTATTTATATGAAAAATACTGATTTAAAGTAATGTTAGCGCCCTGAGATGTCAAATACAATAGAAAATTTTAATACGGAACATAATGATGACTGAAGAAAAATATGAATTGATTGTACCTGAAGAATATCACCTTGAAAGAATCGATAAGTTTTTAACCTCATCTGTTGAGGCGGATTTTTCCAGGAGTTATATACAAAAGCTTATAAAATCAGAAGACATCCTTGTAAATGGCGAACCAATAAAGCAAAACTACAAGGTCAAGACAGATGATACCATAGTCATAACCATCCCCGAGCCTGAAGAGCTTGAACTGGTCGCGTGCGATATTCCTGTTAATTTTTTGTACCAGGATGAATATATAGCAGTTATAAACAAACAGCCCGGTCTTGTTGTTCATCCCGGCCCGGGCAACCAGGACCACACCCTGGTTAATGCCCTGCTTTATCATTTAAAAGACCTTTCGTCAATTGGCGGTACCTCACGCCCCGGCATTGTACACAGGCTCGACAAGGATACATCCGGCCTTATGATTATTGCCAAAAATGACAAGGCTCATAAACATCTTGTGAATGAGTTTTCTGAACGTCACGTGAAGAAGAAGTATACAGTGATTGTATCAGGTAAACCTGGACAGGAACACGGTATAATAGACCAGCCGATTGGCAGGCACAGAAAGTACAGGCACAAAATGACAGTCACTCCTGACGGGAAGGAGGCTGTGTCTGAATATTATTTAAAGAAAATATGGACCACACCTGTGGGAATTTTTTCTCTGCTTGAAGTGAGAATCCATACAGGAAGAACACATCAGATAAGGGTACATCTCTCATCTGAAGGTAATCCTGTGATAGGAGATCCGATATACTCCAAGAAATGGGAGAAGCATAAGGTCCCCTTTCTTTTGCTTGCTTCGACATATTTGAGTTTTGTTCATCCTGATACAAAAGAGACGCTCGAATTCGAAGCGCCTCTTCCTCAGCATATGCTTGATTTTATCAAAAAGCTCGACAACAGATCAATTTCATAAGGATGTTCCGGCAAGGAGTATAGTCAAAGCTTTTGAAGTTATACTCCTTTGAGTGTTATTTATACTTCAGGCCTGATACTTCCTTTACCCTGTCGAGAACCTCTGTTGCGACTACCCTTGTTTTATCTGCGCCTTTTTTAAGAATGTTGATTATCTCTCCGCGGTCCTGCTGAAAGAGTTCTCTTTTTTCCTTGAAGGGTCTGAAGTATTCAAGGATAAGCTCAAAGAGTTCATTCTTGATGGTTCCGTAACCGGTTCCGCCCTGAGTGTAGCGGTCTCTCAGGTTCTCCAGTTTGTCTGCATCTGCAAAGAGTTTATAAAGGGCAAACAGGTTGCAGGTATCAGGATTCTTGCTCTCTTCAACCGGTGTTGAGTCTGTAACAATTTTCATTACCTTCTTTTTTAGGGCTTTCTCTTCTTCGAATATATTGATTGTGTTTCCATAACTTTTTGACATCTTCTGCCCGTCAGTCCCGGGAATTACATCCAGATCTTCAGAAATCAGAGGTTCAGGAAGAACCAGGGTTTCTCCATGTGTATTATTGAACCTTTCGGCTATATCCCTGGTTATTTCAAGGTGCTGTTTCTGATCAGGCCCAACCGGTACAATCTCTGCATCATAGAGAAGAATATCCGCAGCCATGAGAACAGGGTAGGTAAATAGCCCCGCGTTTGGAATAAGCCCTCTGGCAATTTTGTCTTTGTAGCTGTGGCTTCTTTCAAGAAGTCCCTGTGATGTAAGACATAAAAGTATCCATGTAAGTTCTGTAACTTCAGGTACATCTGATTGAACCCAGAAGTGGCATTTCTCGGGATCAAGTCCAAGAGCCAGAAAATCGATGGCTGCTTCTACTGTGTTTTTCCGGAGCTTTTCACTCTCAGGGTTGCTGGTCAGTGCATGGTAGTTTACGATAAAACAGAAAAGGTCGTGAGATTCCTGGAACTCAATCATTGGTTTCATCATGGCAAAGTAGTTGCCTATGTGGAGTGTTCCTGATGGTTGAATCCCTGACAGTATTC